>JANOJR010000701.1:0-8692 GCA_031418855.1 Rubrivivax sp. | reverse complement strand
CAGGGCCGCGCGCTGCTTGAGCGCTTTGTGCTGGGCATCTGCGCGGTCAAACCCGACTGGGTGATGCGCGACCACATCGAAGAAGCGGTGGCGCTGATCCGCAGCCAGGTCGGCAGCGAAGAGGTCATCCTTGGCCTGTCGGGAGGTGTCGATTCCAGCGTGGCGGCTGCACTTATCCACCGCGCCATCGGCGACCAGCTAACTTGCGTCTTCGTCGACCACGGCTTGCTGCGGCTGAACGAAGGCAAGGCGGTGATGGAGATGTTTGTCGGGCGCTTGCACGCCAAGGTCATCTTTGTGGACGCCAGCGCGCAGTTCATGGGCAAGCTCGAAGGCGTGGCCGACCCCGAGGCCAAACGCAAGATCATCGGCGCCGAGTTTGTGGAAGTCTTTCAGCGCGAAGCCAAGAAACTACAGAACGCCAAGTGGCTGGCCCAGGGCACCATCTACCCGGACGTTATTGAATCGGGCGGCGCCAAGGGTTCCACAGGTGCCAAAAAAGCCACCACCATCAAGAGCCACCACAACGTGGGCGGCCTGCCCGCCACGCTGGGGCTGAAGCTGCTGGAGCCCCTGCGCGACCTCTTCAAAGACGAAGTGCGCGAGCTCGGCGTGGCGCTGGGCCTGCCCGCCGAGATGGTCTACCGCCACCCCTTCCCCGGCCCGGGCCTGGGTGTGCGCATCCTGGGCGCCGTGCGCCAAGACTTTGCCGACTTGCTGCGCCGCGCCGACGCCATCTTCATCGAAGAGCTGCGCAACTTTCGCGACGAGGCCACAGGCAAGAGCTGGTACGAGCTCACCAGCCAGGCCTTCGCCGTCTTCCTGCCCGTGAAGAGCGTGGGCGTGATGGGCGACGGCCGCACCTACGACTACGTGGTGGCCCTGCGCGCCGTCGTCACCAGCGACTTCATGACCGCCGACTGGGCGGAGCTGCCGTATGCGCTACTCAGACAAGTTAGCTCACGCATCATCAACGAAGTGCGTGGCATCAACCGCGTGGCGTACGACGTGAGCAGCAAGCCGCCGGCGACCATTGAATGGGAGTAGGCCGGGGGCGCCTACCGGGCCAAGCTCAATTTGCCGGGCGCGTTGCCAGCCACTCGGGATAATCCGCTGGCATGAATGCTGTCGACGCCAACGCCATGAACGTGCAAGCCGTGAACGTACAAGCGCTGTGGGGCCAGGCCCCCGTGAGCCGCGTGCCCGGGCGCATCTACACCGACGCCGAGCTCTACGCTGAAGAGCTGCAACGCTTTTTCTACCGCAGCCACTGGTGTTACGTCGGCCTGGACTGCGAAGTGCCCGCGCCGGGTGACTTCAAGCGCACGGTGGTGGGCGAGCGCAGCGTCATCATGGTGCGCGACCTAACGGGCGAGATACGCGTGCTGGAAAATCGCTGCGCGCATCGCGGCGTGGCCTTTTGCCGCGAGCGCCACGGCCGAGTCACCGACTTCACCTGCCCCTATCACCAGTGGAACTACGACCTGCAGGGCAACTTGAACGGCCTGCCGTTTCGCCGTGGCGTCAAACAAGACGGCGTGGTGCACGGCGGCATGCCGGCCGACTTCAAGCTCGCGGAGCATGGCCTGACCAAGCTCAAGGTGGCCACACGTGGTGGTGCGGTCTTCGCGAGTTTTGACCACGACATCGAGAGCTTCGAAGACTTCCTCGGCCCCGAGGTGCTGCACTACTTCGACCGCGTCTTCAACCCCGCGCGGCCCTTGAAGCTGCTGGGCTACAACCGCCAGCGCATCCCCGCCAACTGGAAGCTGATGCAAGAGAACATCAAGGACCCCTACCACCCGGGCCTGCTGCACACCTGGTTCGTGACCTTCGGCCTGTGGCGTGCCGACCAGAAGAGCCAGATGCTGATGGACCGCCACCACCGCCACGCCTGCATGGTGTCGCGCCGCAATGAAGGCGGCGGTGGTGAAGTGACCAAGGGTGTGACGAGCTTTCGCGCGCAGATGACGCTGCATGACGACCGCGTGCTCGACGTCGTGCCCGAAGACTGGTGGGGCGGGCCCAGCGTGGTGATGATGACCCTCTTCCCCAGCCTCATCATCCAGCAGCAGGTGAACTCGCTGTCCACACGCCACATCCAGCCGGTCGCACCCGGCGTCTTCGATTTCGTCTGGACGCACTTTGGCTTTGCTAACGACGATGAAGCGATGACACGCCGGCGCCTGCGCCAGGCCAACCTCTTCGGCCCGGCGGGTTATGTCTCGGCCGACGACGGCGAGGTCATCGCGTTCGCGCAGCAGGCCTTTGCGGCGCACCCTGAGGCGCGCACCGTGAGCGAGCTTGACGGTCTGGACGTCAAGGGCACCGATCACATGGTGACCGAGACGCTCATCCGCGGCATGTACCGCTACTGGCAACAGGTGATGCAGGCATGACGCTGGACTTCGAGACCTGGCTGGCCGTACAGGCCTTGATGGCCGACTACAGCGCAGCACTCGACAACGCTGAGCTTGCGCGCTGGCCCGACTTCTTCACCGAAGACGCCGTCTACAAGCTGCAATCGCGTGAGAACTTTGACCGTGGCCTGCCGCTGGCCACGCTGGCGTTTGAGAGCCGCGCCATGCTGCAAGACCGCGTCTACGCCGCCGCCGACACGATCTTCCACGACCCCTATTACCAGCGCCACATCGTCAGCGTGCCTCGCGTGTTAGCGATTGACGACGCTGGCATACGCTGCGACACGAACTACGTCGTGCTGCGCACCAAGCCCGACGCCATGCCCGAGGTGCTGAGCGTGGGCCGCTACCTTGACCACATCGTGCGCACCGAGAGCGGCCTGCGCTTCGCCCAGCGACTGGCCATCTTCGACAACGACCTGGTCGCCAACTCGTTGATCTATCCCGTATGACGATGAGAGCCGGCCATGGCTGAAACCCACCGTGGTGGCTGTCCCCGTGGCGCCGTGTGCGATCAGGGACCTGGCCGACCCAGCGTGGCGACGGTGTGTTGCCGCCGTTGACACCCACCAAGCCTATGCCCACCAGTTCAACACGCCCGGCGCCGACGTCGCCTGCGCTCTTGCCGCGCATCGAGAGCCGCATCGTCGTGCTGCGCGGCCTGCGCTTGATGATCGATGCCGATCTGGCCGCGCTCTACGGCGTAACGACCAAGCGGCTCAATGAGCAGGTCAAGCGCAACGCGGATCGCTTTCCAGGCGACTTCATGTTCAAGCTGACCCCCGACGAGAAGGCCGAGGTGGTCGCAAATTGCGACCACCTCGCCAAGCTGAAGTTCTCCAAGGCGCTGCCCTACGCCTTCACCGAGCACGGGGCGATTCAGGCGGCCAACGTGCTGGCTTCACCCCAGGCAGTGGAGATGGGCATCTTCGTCGTGCGCGCCTTCGTGCGCATGCGTGAGCTGGCCAGCGTGCATGCCGACCTGGCCAAGCGGCTGAGCGAGCTGGAGCAAAAGACCGAGGGGCTGGCGCTGACGCACGACACCTTCAGCCGCAACACCCGTGCTCAGCTGCGGCAGCTCATTGAGGCGGTCAACCAGCTCATGGCGCCGCCCGATTCGCCCAAGCGCCCGATCGGGTTCATCACGCCAGAGGACAAGGCGAAGAAGACCTCGGCGAAGAACAAAGGCTAGCGCCCCGACTTTGTCGACACCGGCACCCGCCCGCCACGCTTTGCCAAAATGCCGTGCCATGAACACCACCGCCCACCCCCAACTCGTGACCGACGAGCTGCGCACCTGGATCGTCGCGCAGGCTCAGGCTGGCTGCCGCCCCGAAGACGTGCTGGCCTCGATGCGCGCCAGCGGCTGGGCCGAAGACGTGGCCATCGCCGCGCTGGAAGTCACGCTGATGCAGCGGCAGCAAGAGATGGGCTTGCCGGTGCCCACCGCGCCGGTACCGCTGCCCGAGCCCAATCTCGCAGGGCAGCCCGCCGTCATTCACGCCCAGGGCCGTGACGTGCAGGTGCTGAGTTCATTGCGCCTGCCCCGTGTGGTGGTCTTTGGCGGCGTCTTGTCGCATGAGGAATGTGACGGCCTGGTGGCCTTGTCGCGCACGCGACTGGCGCGCTCGGAGACGGTGGACAACCAGACCGGCGGCAGCGAGGTCAACGCCGCGCGCACCAGTGACGGCATGTTCTTCGAGCGCGGTGAGTTCACGTTGATCGACACCATCGAGCGCCGACTGGCCGCCCTCTTGAACTGGCCGCTGGACCACGGCGAAGGCTTGCAGGTGCTGCGCTATCGGCATGGCGCCGAGTACAAGCCGCACCACGACTACTTCGACCCGGCGCAGCCAGGGGCGGCGAGCATCCTGGCCAGGGGCGGCCAGCGCGTGGCGACTTTGATCATGTACCTGAGCTCGCCCGAGCGCGGCGGCGGCACGGTATTCCCGGATGCTGGGCTCGAAGTGGCGCCCATCAAAGGAAACGCGGTGTTCTTTAGTTACGACCGCCCGCATCAGGCCACGCGCACTTTGCACGGCGGCGCCCCGGTGTTGGCGGGTGAAAAATGGGTCGCCACCAAGTGGCTGCGCGAGGGCGTGTTTGCCTGAAGCCCTGCTGCCGGCCGTGTCAACGCCGAGCGCGAAGCCCACGTTGTGGTGGCGAGTTCGTATGACTCATCCACCATTTCCAAGGACACCTCCATGAAGAACCTGCTCGCCCTGATCATCGCCACCGCCTTCGCTTCTGTTGCCGTGGCGCAGACTCCGGCTCCCGCCGCTGCTGCGGCTGCTAAGCCTGCCGTGACGGCTGCCGCTGCTGCCCCTGTTGCCGCTGCCAAGGTTGACGCCGCCAAGCCCGAAGCCAAGGCGGAAGCCAAGCCGGCCGCCAAGAAGGTTGCCAAGAAGGCTGGCAAGAAGAAGGCCGTCAAGAAGACTGCTTAAGCCACTTCGGCTTGATGGAACCAAGCCCGGCAGACGCCGGGCCTTGTTGTCACTGGGCCCGGCACACGCCGGGCTTTGTCGTTTTCGAGCCCGTCGCGCGGGCGTCAAACTTCGACCACTTCGCCATGCTGCGGCACGCGCGTGGGCACGCCCAGCTCGTCATGCAAGCGCAAGCGCAGCGCGTCGCTGGCGTCGCTTTCACCGTGCACCACAAACGCCTGCGTGGGCATGGGCTGCATGCGCCGCACCCAGTCGACCAGCTCGCTGCGGTCGGCGTGGGCCGAGAAGCTTTGCAGGTGGCTGACGCTGGCCTGCACCGGCACGTATTCGCCGTGGATCTTGACCTCGCGCTCGCCTCTGATGAGCCTGGCGCCACGGCTGCCGCCGACTTGGTAACCGGGGAACACGATGTGGTGGCGTGCGTCCGGCGCCATCGCTTTGAGGTGATGCAGCACACGCCCACCCGTGGCCATGCCGCTGGCCGAGATGATGACGCTGGGGTAGCGCGAGCGCGACAGGCGCATCGACTGCGCCACCTCGGTGATGAGCCGCACGCCGTCAAGCAGGCCCTTCATTTCGCGCGCGCTCAGGCGCAGCAGCGCGGCGTGGCGCTGGTACAGCGCGGTGGCCTGCACGGCCATGGGGCTGTCGACGAAGATCGGCAGCGCATGCGGAATCTGCCCGGCCGCGCGCAGCCGCTGCAAGACCACCAGCAAGGCCTGTGTGCGGCCGACGGCGAAGGCCGGCATCAGCACCGAGCCACCACGCTGCACGGTCTCGCGCACGATCTGCCCCAGGCGCTCGGCGCTGTCGTCCACCGGGTGATCGCGGTTGCCGTAGGTTGACTCGATGAGCAGCACGCGGTGTTCACCGACCAGGCCCTGTTGCGCCTCGGGCGGCGGCATCAAGAGGTCTTGTTGACGGCCGAGGTCGCCCGAGAACACCAGGCACTCGCGGCCATGGCTCAAGCGCACGGAGCCAGCGCCGAGCAAGTGCCCGGCGGGGGTGAAGCTGGCGTTGACGCTGCCCAGCCGCAGCGTGCCCTTGGCCGGCACCACCACAAAACGCTCGATCGCTCGCAGCGCGTCGGCGCGGGTGTACAGCGGCAGCGCCTTGACGTGCTTCGAGTAGCCGTAGCGGTTGGCGCGGCGCGCGTCTTCCTCCTGCAAGTGGGCGCTGTCCAGCAGCAGCACCTCGGCCAGGTCGCGCGTGGCGGCGGTGGCGTAGATGGGGCCTGTGTAGCCGTGTTTGACGAGTGCGGGCAGGTAGCCGCAGTGGTCAAGGTGGGCGTGGCTCAGCAGCACAGCGTCGGCCTCAAGCATGGCCGGCGGCGTCGGCGCCCAGTTGCGCTCGCGGTGCACCTTGAAGCCCTGAAAGAGGCCGCAGTCGAGCAAGATGCGCTGCCCGCCGATGTCGACCAAATGGCGCGAGCCGGTGACGCTGTCGGCGGCACCCAGAAATTGAATCTTCATGCGCCGAGCTCCTGCAGTTCACCCGAGTTCACGATGCGTGTGCCCGGGGCCGCCTGGCGCAAGGCCGCGCGCATGCCACGCGCCACCGTCGCCGCGTGGATGGGCCGCCAGGCCTTGGGCATCAAGGGCGCCAGCGGTGCGGTGGCGGCGAGCATCAGGCGCTCACCCAGGCGCGCGGGCTGGCCGAGTGCGGCGCGGTCGCCCGCCAAGAGCGAGGGCCGCGCGATGACCAGGCTGGTGAATCCCAGCGCCGAAAGCGCCGCTTCCATCTCGCCCTTCACGCGGCTGTAGAAGTTGCTTGATGTGGCGTCAGCCCCCAGCGACGAGACCACCGCCAAGCGCTGCACGCCGCAAGCGCGGCAGGCGCGCGCGAAGTGCAGCACGGCGTCAAAGTCAACCGCGCGAAAGGCCTGCTGCGAGCCGGCCACCTTGATCGTGGTGCCCAGCGCGCAATAGGCCTCGCTGGCCTTGGGCAGCACGGGCAGCGTGGGGTAGTCGATGTTCAGCCAGTGCAGCCCGGCACGCGCCTTGGCTGCGGGCGGCGCGCGCCGCGCCAGCGCGTGCACCGTCTCGCCAGCGTCGAGACTTTGCGCCACGAGTTCGCGGCCGATCAAACCGGTGGCACCGGCAACGAGCACGGCATGGGCAGGCATGGCACTTTCTCCCCGTAAGCAGTGGCGCAAGCCTAGCGCGTGGACGGCATCGGCGCTTGCGCTTTGTCGCGCGCGGCGTGCTTGCGCTCGCTCTTGTCCTCGCCTTTGCCCTACTTGACCCAGGTGTTGAGCTGGATGATGGGCAGCAGCACGGCCAGCACGATGAGCATCACCACCATGCCCATCACCACGATGAGCAGCGGCTCCAGGATGGTCGCCACGGCCATGGCGCGCCGCTGCACTTCGGCCGAGAGCTGCGCGGCCGCGCGGCCCAGCATCAGCGGCAGCTGGCCGGTTTGTTCACCCAGCCGCGCGAACATCGCCAAAAGGCCGGGGAAGCGCTTCTTGGCCGCCAGCGCGCTGGCCAGCGGCGCGCCCTCGCGCACCTGCACCAGGGCCTCCATGGCGTCGGCGCGCATGGCGCGGTTGGCCAGGGTTTCGGCCGCAGCTTGCAGGGCTTTCAGGATGGGCACACCGGCGCCGGCCAGCATGGCCAACGTGCCACCGAAGCGGGCCGCGTTGTAGCCGCGCGCGAGGCGGCCGACCAGCGGCAGGCGCAGAAAAGCCGCGTCGCTGCTGAGTCGAAACGCTTCGTTGCGGCGCAGGCCGACAAAAACGGCCGTGCCAGCGGCCAGCACCAAAGCCAGCAGCCAGCCCCATTCACGCACGAAGCCGCTGATGCCCAGCATGGCCACGGTGAGCGCGGGCAGCGCGCGTTTGGAGCTGGAGAAGGCGCCGGCGATCTGCGGCACGACCCAGGTGACGAGCACGATGACGATGATCAACGCCACGATCGAGACGATGGTCGGGTAAAGCAAGGCGCCCAGCACCTTGCTGCGCAAGGCCTGCTGCTGCTCCAGGTCGTCGGCCAGTTTTTCCAGCACCACGCCGAGCGCGCCGCTCTGTTCGCCGGCGGCCACCACGGCGCGGTAGACATCGTCGAACTCGCGCGGCGCGGTGGCCAGCGCACGCGCGAAAGAGCTGCCGGCGTTGACCTCGCTCTTGAGGTGCGCCACCAGCTCGCGCTGGCGATCGGTTTCGGACTCGTCGGCCAGCGCCGTCAGCGCGCGCTCCAGCGGCAAACCCGAGCCCACCAGCCCAGCCAGCTGGCGCGTCCAGATCGCGCGGCCGGTGGCCGAAAAGACGCGGCGCGTGAAGCGTGGCGCCGCGCCGTCGGTGCTGGCGGCGGTGACCGGCGCCACCGCCAGCGGCACCAGCGCGCGGGCGCGCAACTGCGCGCGCGCCGCCTTGGCGTTGTCGGCCTCGAGCAAGCCGGTGCTGGACTTGCCCTTGGCGTCGAGGGCCTCGAATCGGTAGGCGGGCATGGTCAGACTGACCCCGGCCAAGCCCTTGCGCGGAACCGGCTTTGCCGGGCCGCTGCAAGAGCCCCCCCGGGGGGTGGCGAAGGCGCGAAGCGACAAGCCTGGGGGTCCATATCAGTCGCGCGTGACGCGCACCACTTCGGCGAGCGAGGTCACGCCCGCTACCAACAGCCGTTCGCCATCTTCACGCATCGACTTCAGCCCGCCCTGTTTGGCCGCCGCGATGAGCTGGCTTTCTTCGGCGCGGTTGTGCACCAGCGAGCGCAGGGTGTCGTCGGCGACCATCAGTTCGTACACGCCGGTGCGCCCCTTGTAGCCGGTGTGGCCGCATTCGGGGCAGCCCACGGGGTGGTACTGGCCGCGCCCGTCGGGCTTGCGGCA
>JANOJR010000700.1:0-2207 GCA_031418855.1 Rubrivivax sp. | reverse complement strand
GTGGCACCACGCGTCGAGGTACCAGTTGTCGCGGTAGTGGATGAGCCGCTGCGGCGAGACCTCGCGCTCGCTGCGCTGGTCGACGCCACGCGCGCGGTAGGCCATGTGCAGGCGTTTGCGCCGCAGCAGTGCGCCACCCACGGCCTGAAAGTGCGCCAGCTGCAAGCGCCGCGCGCCCACCGTTTGCACACGAATGCGGCGCGCCACGTCGGCCTTGGGCGGTGTGCCGCTGCCCATGATGGTGCCCAGGCGCTTCATCAGCGGCTCGATGTGGCGCCCGAGCAGGCCGTCGGCGTCGAGGTTGGCCAGCAGATGCTGCATGGTCAGCAGGGCGTGCACTTCGTCGGCGCTGAACCACAGGCCGGGCAGCTCGTACTGCTGTGCGCTTGCCGGGGGCTGCGCTGGCAGATGCCAGCCGCGCCGCTCGTGATCCCAGACGATGGGGACGTTGAAGCGATCACGCAGCATGGCGATGTCGCGGGTGAGCGTGGCGCGCGAGACCTCCAGCTGCTGCATCAGCGCGGCGGGCGCATGAGCGCCGCCTGCATCGAGCCATTGCTTGAGCTTGTAGAGCCGCTCGGTCTGCGCCATCGCTGTGCCTCCCCGCGACGCATTGTGCGTCGCGGGGAGCCAAGCGCTAACGCTGGTTTACCACGGGCTCACTGCTCGATCACATCCGCCCCGGCCGGCGGCACGAAGCGAAAGCGCTCGGGCGGCAATGCGACGTTGGCGCTGAACTCGCTAAAGCGAAGCATGGAACGCTGGCCGAAGCTGTCGATGATCTCTACCGCCGCCAGCTCCTTGCCGCGAAAGCCTACGCGCATGGCCTGGAAGGGGCCGTCTTTGACTTTGGGCGTGGCCAGGGCCCACTCCAGGCCGTCTTTGACAGCCGCTGTTGCGTCGTGCTTCGCGTCGTTCTTCACGTCGAAGTCGCTGTCCAGCGCCGTGCCTGCCAAGAGTGCGGCGGGCGTGCTGCCGATGGCACTGGCGAGCTTGCGCGAGCTGGCCTGGTTCAGGTCGGCGTCATAGATCCAGACCTTCACGCCGTCGGCCACGATGAGCTGCTCGAAGGGTTTGGCGTAGCTGAAGCGGAAGCGGTTGGGGCGCTGGAACTCGAAGTTGCCGCTGCTGCTGCGCTTCTTCAGGCCGTCGGCGGCGGTCACCGTTTGCGTGAAGCGCGCCTGGCCGCTTTTGACCTCGCGCACGAAGTCACGCAGCGTGTCGACAGCGTCGGCCTGTGCCAGCGTGTTGGATGTTAGAAGCAGTATCAGAACGAGGGCAAGTTTCATGGTTCACGTTTGGGCAAGAGGATGTCGCGGTTGCCGTTGCTGCTCAGAGCCGAGACCAGCCCTGAGCGTTCCATTTGTTCGAGCAAACGTGCCGCACGGTTGTAGCCAATGCGCAGGTGGCGCTGCACCAGCGAGATGGATGCGCGCCGGCTTTCCAGCACCACCGCCACGGCCTGGTCGTACATCGGGTCGGCCTCGCCAGAGCCCGCACCTTCGCCCCTTTCGCCATTTGTGCCAGCCTCTGCATCGTTATCCGGCACGCCGCCTTCGAGAATGCCCTCGATGTAATTGGGCTCACCTTGCGTGCGCAGGTACTCGACCACGCGGTGCACTTCTTCGTCGCTGACAAAGGCGCCGTGCACACGCACCGGCACGCCGCTGCCGGGCGGCAAATACAGCATGTCGCCCTGGCCGAGCAGCGCTTCGGCGCCCATTTGGTCGAGGATGGTGCGGCTGTCGATCTTGCTGCTGACCTGGAAGGAAATGCGCGTCGGGATGTTGGCTTTGATGAGGCCGGTGATGACGTCCACACTCGGCCGCTGCGTGGCCAAGATCAGGTGGATGCCGGCAGCGCGCGCCTTCTGCGCCAGCCGCGCGATCAGCTCTTCGATCTTCTTGCCGATGACCATCATCAGGTCGGCCAGCTCGTCGATCACCACCACCACATGTGGCAGGCGTTGCAGCGGCTCGGGCGCCTCAGGCGTCAGGCTGAAGGGGTTGCCGATGTGCTCACCACGCTCGCTACTTTCGGTGATGCGCTTGTTGTAGCCTGAGAGGTTGCGCACCCCCAGCTTGCTCATCAGCTTGTAGCGCCGCTCCATCTCGCCAACACACCAGTTCAGTGCGTTGGCGGCCTGCTTCATGTCGATGACCACGGGTGCGAGCAGGTGCGGAATACCTTCGTAGACGCTCATCTCC
>JANOJR010000699.1:0-2252 GCA_031418855.1 Rubrivivax sp. | reverse complement strand
TGGCTGGGCGCCGTGCTCGTGGAGCTTGAAACTGGCGGCCTCTCGATCGACCGCGTGCTGCCTGCGGCCGAGCCGGTGGTCTCACCGAGTGCCGCCGTGCAGGGTCACTTTGCGCTGCCTAGCCAGGCTGGCGAAGACGATCTGCCTACGCTCACGCTGGCACACGCCGGTGGAGTCAGCACGCTCGCCCTGCAGGGCAGCTTGGCGAGAACGTTCATCACGCGCGAGCTCACACGTGAGGCGGCGCAAGTCGCCGCCACCTGGAGCGCCACCCCCGCCGCTGCGGCAGCTGCGGAGCGCTGGCTGGGCGCACCCGTGCGTGTGGTGAGCGAAGCGCAACATGCACTCTCACGCACCGCCTCAGCCTGGAACCTGCGCCAGTTCGAGCTCGTGGCGCGCCACCGCGGCACGCGCATGCTGCGCGAAGCGGTGCGGCGCTTTTTCTCACGCGAATGGCGCGCCGTCCGCTGGGGACTCGCGGGCTTGGTGGCCGTGCAACTCATCGGCCTCAATGCCCACGCCTGGCAGCAGCAGCGCAGCCTGACGCAAAAGCGCGAAGCGCTCGACAGCTTGCTGCGCAGCACGCACCCGCAAGTGCGCTCCGTGCTCGACGCGCCGCTGCAAATGCAGCGTGAAACCGAAGCCCTGCGCGCCGCCGCAGGCCGCGCGGGCGACGGCGACATGGAAACCCTGCTCGCCGCCGCTGCGCAGGCCTGGCCTGAGGGCGTGGCGCCGCTGCAAACACTGCGCTTCGAGTCCGGCCGTCTCACATTGGTCGCTCCGGGGCTGACGGCGGCACATGCCGGCGCCATGCAGGAACGTCTGCGCGCACTGGGCTTGCAAGCGCAGTGGCTGGAAGGCCGCGTCGTGCTCTCACGCGCCAGCGGGGGGCCAGGATGAGCACGGAGGCCAGCAGCATGCTGCGTGCGCTGCGCGACTACGCCGGCGCATTGGCGCCGCGCGAACGCAGGCTGGTGCGTGCGGCCGTGGCGGCCGTGGTCTTGCTCGCGCTGTGGCTGATTGCGGTGCAGCCCGCGCTCAGGAGCCTGCGTGCTGCGCCAGCCGCCATTGCCACGCTCGATGCGCAAGCCTTGACGATGCAAAAACTCAGCAGCGAAGCGCGCGAGCTGCGCGCCACGCCGGCCATCAGCGCGGCGCAAGCCAGCGTGGCCTTGAAGGCCGCGAGCGATCGCCTGGGCGACAAGGCCAAACTGCAAGTGCAAGGCGAGCGCGCCGTGCTCACACTCAACGGCGTAGGTGCTAACGCGCTGCGCGAGTGGTTGCAAGAAGCGCGCAGCAGCGCGCGCGCCAAGCCGCTGGAGGCCAACCTCACCCGCGGGCCCGCAGGCTTCAGCGGCAGCATCGCGCTGGCCACCGGGGGCACACCTTGAGCGGGGGCTGGCGTTGGGCTACGGCTGGTGGCGTGCTCGGCGCCTTGGTAGCGGCAGTGTGTTTCGCGCCCGCCGCCTGGCTGGCCAGTGCACTGGCCAGCCAAAGCGGTGAACGCCTGCAACTGGCCGACGCACGCGGCACGGTCTGGCGCGGCAGCGGTGTGCTCGTGCTCAGCGCTGGCGCCGACAGCCGCAGCGCGATGGCCTTGCCCGGTCGCTTGTCGTGGACCCTATCGTGGCGCGGCCGCGGCCTTGAGCTGCGCGCCACCCAGCCCTGTTGTCTGCACGAGCAGTTCCGCGTCAGCGCCGAGCCCGGCCTGGGCCGCATGACGCTGCGCCTGGCGCCCACCACGGGCGCCACCGCCACCTGGCCTGCCGCCTGGCTGGCCGGCTTGGGTGCACCCTGGAACACACTGCAACTCGGCGGCATGCTGCGCTTGCAAAGCCAGGGGCTGACGCTGGAGAGCGCGCAAGGCCGCCTGGCCTTTTCGGGCCGCGCCGAGCTGCTGCTGGAAGCCGCCTCATCAAGGCTGTCGACACAAGACCCGCTGGGCAGCTACAAGCTCAGCATCGACGGCCAGCGCGAGGCCGGTGGCAGCGCGGCCTTGAACCTGGCCACGCTGCAAGGCCCGCTGCTGCTTAGCGGCCAAGGGCAGTGGGGCGGCGCGTCGGGCGCGGCTGCCCTGCGATTTCGCGGCGAAGCACGCGCCCAGGCTGGTGCCGAGAGCGCTTTGAACAACCTGTTGAACGTGATCGGCCGCCGCCAAGGCGCGCTGTCGGTCCTCACCATCGGATGAGCATGAAACCCGCTTCGAACACCTCTTTGTCGCCGCTCGTGCGCGCTTGTCTGGCGGCGATGCT
>JANOJR010000698.1:0-3051 GCA_031418855.1 Rubrivivax sp. | reverse complement strand
AGCTGCATCCATATCGCGAAGGTCGACGCCAGCGCCACGACCTCGCGGCCGTCGTGCCCGGCCACCGGCAGTGCGGCGCGTGCCACGTTCGTGTCGGTCGCAGCGCCTGCGGCTTCGGCGAAACACAGGCGCTCGACGTAGAGGCCCACCATCACCGCCGTGGCCACAACCGCCAGCGCCACCACACCTACGGGCGCGCCGTGCTTGTGGTGCAGCCACGCGCCAACGTAAGCCGCCAGCATCGCGCCCGCGCCGTAGGCCAGGTTCAAGCGGCGCAGCGTGCCGAACGAGAGCGCGAGGCCCAGGCCCACGAGCGCATACGCCGAGCCGTCGAGCAGGCCGTCCAGCGTGGTCTGCAGGAGCTCGTTCACGTCGTCCTCACGCTGGGCCTCAAACCGGACTCACGCGGCCTTGCGCTGGCCGAGATAAGCGCGCTGCACCACGTCGTCCTCAGTCAGCTGCCCCGGCGTGCCCGAGAAGCTGACGCGGCCCTGCTCCATCAGGTAGAAGTGCTGCGCGACCTTGAGCGCCATGTGCGCGTTTTGCTCGACCAGGAAGATGCTCACGCCCTCGCTGTGTAGCTGGCGAATGATCGAAAAGATCTCGGCCACCACCAGCGGCGCCAGGCCCACCGAAGGCTCGTCCATCAGCAAGAGGCGCGGTCGCGACATCAAGGCGCGTGCCACGGCCAGCATCTGCTGCTCGCCGCCCGAGAGCGTGCCGGCGAGCTGCGCCTGGCGCTCCAGCAGGCGTGGGAAGCGGTGGAACATCTTCTCGATGTCGTCACGAATGCCAGCGCGGTCGCGCCTGCGAAAGGCGCCGGCCTGCAGGTTCTCGCGCACCGTCAGCGCCGGGAACACGAGCCGGTTTTCTGGCACCAGCGCCAGGCCACGCGCCACGATCTCGGCGGGGCTCTTGCCCACCAGTTGCTCACCGTCGAGCGTGATCGAGCCACGCTGCGGGCGCAGGATGCCGGCCAGCGTCATCATCAACGTGGTCTTGCCGGCACCGTTGGGGCCGAGCAGGCAGGTCACCTCGCCGGGCTTGGCAGAAAGGCTCACGCCCTTCAGCGCTTCGATCTTGCCGTAGGCGGTGGCGAGGTCTTGGATGTCGAGCATGGCGGTTCCGTTCAGGCGGCAAGCGCCGCAGGTTCGTCGCTGCCCAGATAGGCCGCACGCACCTGTGCATCGCCCTGCACCTCGGCCGGTGTGCCCTCAGCAATTTTTCGGCCGAAGTTGAGCACCACGACGCGGTCGCAGACCTCCATCACCAACTCCATGTGATGCTCGATCAGCAGAATCGTGCGGCCCTGTTCGCGCAGGCGGCGGATGCGCTCGTCGAGCTCGTCAATCTCTTCGGCGTTCATGCCCGCCGCCGGCTCGTCCAGCAGCAACAGCGGCGCGCCTGAAGCAGCCGCGCGTGCCAGCTCGAGCCGGCGCTGCTCGCCAAACGCCAGGTTGCCGGCGAGCATGTCGCGCTTGTCGGCCAGGCCGCTGAAAACGAGCATGGCCTCAGCCGACTCGCGTGCGGCGTTAGCACCCGCGAGCCAGCGCCGTTTGAAGCCGGACCAGCCGCGCTCGCGCACGATCTCGGCGGCCCACAGGTTTTGCCACACGGTGAGCTGCGCAAAGAGGCGAATGTTCTGGAAGGTGCGCGCAATGCCCAGCTCGGCGCGGCGGTGCGGCGCCAGCGCGCCGATGTCGCGGCCCTCGAAGGCCAGCGTTCCCGTCGTCGGCGCGTACAGGCCAGCGATCAAGTTCACGGTGGTGCTCTTGCCCGAGCCGTTGGGGCCGATCAGGCCGAGGATCTCGCCTTTGCGCACCGTCAGGTCCAGGCCGTCGACCGCCTTCACGCCGCCGAAGTGACGGCTCAGGTTCCTGGCTTCAAGCATGGCGCGCGGCTCCTTTGGTTTTCGGCTGGGGCGCTGCGCGTTGGCGGCGCGGCAGGCGCAGCGCGCGTGTGAGCAACCCCGAAGGCCGCACCAGCATCACCACCAGGATCAGCGCGCCAAAGAGCAGGCTGCGCCAGTCGCCAAGAAAGCGCAGGCCCTCGATCAAGAAACCTTGAATGAAGATCACCGCCAGCAGCGTGCCGGCCAGGCTGGCCAGCCCGCCGAGGATCGGGTAGGCGATGGCGAAGGTGGCCAGCAGAATGGTGAAGTTGTTGTGCTCGATGTGCGTGGTGGTGTGCGCAAAGAGGCCGCCGGCGAGGCCAGCAATCGCGCCGCCGATGCCGAAGGCCGAGACCTTGGCGGCGGTGAGGTCGATGCCCGCACCTTGTGCCGCGACTTCGTCTTCACCCACCGCGCGCCACAGCGTGCCGATGCGCGAGCGGTCCAGCCACCACAGCGCCAACATCACCAGCGCCACCAGCGCCCAGATCAGCGCCAATACTTGCCACGCATTCCAGGCGTTAGCTTGGAAATAGCGGATGCCGCCAAAGCCCAGGCCGCCGTCGGGGCCGACCGGGCCGGCAGGCGTGTCGACGCGGAATTTGACGTTGAAAAACACGAGGCGCACGATCTCGGCGAAGGCCGTGGTCGCCACCACCAGCATCAGCCCTTTGACACGCAGTGCCGGGAAACCCACCGCCACCGCCACGAGTGCGGCCACCAGCGCGCCCACCGGCAGCGCCAGCGCAATCGGCCAGCCGGCCATCGTGGTGAGCATGCCAGCCGCGTAAGCGCCGATGGCAAAAAAGCCACCCTGCGCCAGCGAGACCTGGCCGGTGTGCAGCACGCACCAGGCCGAAAGGCCGAGCAGCGAATGCACGCCGATGACTTGCGCCAAGCCTAGGTAGAAGTCCATCGCCAGCCCCTTGCCATCAGTCGCGCCCGCCGGGCGCGGCAAAGAGGCCGCCCGGACGGAAGACCAAGAAGGCGAAGAGCAGCAGCATGACGTAGATGTCGCGCTCGGTCACACCGCGCACATACTGGAACAGGTTCTCGGCGCCGCCCACCACGATGGCCGGCTGGCCGATTGCGCTGGCGCTGCCGGTGGGCGCGCTGGTGGCCGCACTCGTGGCGGTGGCGGTGGGTTTCCCGGCACTGCG
>JANOJR010000697.1:0-2620 GCA_031418855.1 Rubrivivax sp. | reverse complement strand
CCGATGCTGCTTAGCCTGTCGCAGTGGTTGATGACCCTGAGCCCCGAGCTCGGCTTCCTGCGCGTCTTCCAGTACCTCACCTTCCGCGCGGTGATGGCGGCGATGACGGCGCTGCTCATCGGCCTGGCCTTCGGCCCCTGGGTCATCCGCAAGCTAACGTCCATGAAGATTGGACAGCCGGTGCGCGAATACGGCATGGCCTCGCACCTGGACAAACGCGGCACGCCCACCATGGGCGGCGTGCTCGTGCTCATCGGCATCGGTGTGGCCACGCTCTTGTGGTTCGACTGGAGCAACCGCTTCGTGTGGGTCGTGATGCTGGTGACCTTCGGCTTCGGCACCATCGGCTGGATCGACGACTGGCGCAAGGTCGTCAACAAAGACCCCGAAGGCATGCGCTCGCTGGAGAAGTTCTTCTGGCAAGGCTTGATCGGCCTCATCGCCGCGCTCTACCTGGCGTTCAGCGTGGCCGAGACCTCGAACCTGCGTGTCTTGGAGCTCTTCCTGCGTTGGGTCACCAGCGGCTTCTCGACCAACTTGCCGCCGCGCGCCGACTTGATGGTGCCTTTCTTCAAAACCGTGAGCTACCCGCTGGGTGTGTTCGGCTTTATTGCCGTCACCTGGTTCGTCATCGTGGGCACCAGCAACGCCGTGAACTTCACCGACGGGCTGGACGGCCTGGCCATCATGCCGGTGGTGATGGTCGGCTCGGCGCTCGGCGTCTTTGCCTACATCGTGGGCAACAGCGTCTTCTCTAAGTACCTGCTCTTCCCGCACATCCCCGGCGCTGGTGAACTGCTGGTGTTTTGCTCGGCCATGGCCGGCGCGGGCCTGGCCTTTTTGTGGTTCAACGCCAACCCGGCGCAGGTGTTCATGGGTGACGTCGGCGCGCTCTCGCTCGGCGGCGCGCTGGGCACGGTGGCGGTCATCACACGGCAAGAAATCGTACTGGGCATCATGGGCGGCATCTTCGTTGCCGAGACCTTGTCGGTGATGCTGCAGGTGGGCTGGTTCAAGTACACCAAGAAGCGCTTTGGCGCGGGCCGGCGCATCTTCTTGATGGCGCCACTGCACCACCACTTCGAGAAGAAGGGCTGGACCGAAGGCCAGGTCGTCGTGCGCTTCTGGATCATCACCATGCTGCTGTGCCTGGTGGGTCTCGCGAGCTTGAAGCTGCGATGAATTTCTTGCGTGATCTCCACGTCTTGGTGCTCGGCCTGGGCGACTCGGGCCTGGCCTGCGTGCGCTGGTGCGTGCGCCACGGCGCCCAGGTGCGCGTGTGGGACTCGCGCGAAACACCCCCCGGCGCCGCAGCCCTGGCCGATGAGCTGCCCGGTGTGGTGCAACTGCACGGCGAGCTAACGCCCGACATGCTTGCACCCAGCCAGCTCGTGCTGAAGAGCCCGGGCCTGGCACCCGCCGATGCGCGCATCGCGCCGTTGCTGGCGGCCGCCCGCGCCGCCGGCCTGGCGGTATGGGGCGAGCTCGACCTCTTTGCGCGCGCGCTGCAAGACTTGAAAGCCGAGTGTGCCTACGCACCGCGCGTGCTGACGATCACCGGCACCAACGGCAAGACGACCACCACCGCGATGGCCGCACTGCTGATCGAACGCAGCGGCCTGCGTACGGTGGCTGCCGGCAACATCGGCCCCACGCTGCTGGACACGCTAACGTCGGTGCTGACGGGTGACACTGACGTCACCACCTGGCCCGAGGTCTGGGTGCTGGAGCTGTCGAGCTTCCAACTCGACGATGCCGCGCCCTTTGCTGCCGACGCCGCCGCGGTGCTCAATATCAGCCAGGACCACCTGGACTGGCACGGCAGCATGGACGCCTACGTCGCGGCCAAAGCCCGCATCGTGGCGGCAGGCGGCGTGATGGTGCTGAATGCCGACGACCCGCGCGTCGTGGCGATGGCGCCTGCCGCGCGGGCTGCGGTTCTGAGCAAACAAGCGCGCGCCAAGCTGCCGCCGCCGCGCACCGTGCTGCGCTTTGGCCTGCATGCGCCGCAGCACCCGGGTGACTTCGGCCTGGTCACTGAAAACGGCATGGACTGGCTGGTGCGCGCGGTGCCCGAAGATCCCACGATCAAGCACGCCAAGGGTGAAGCGCCCGAGATCCACCTGCAGCGGCTAATGCCCGCCGACGCGCTCTTGGTGCGTGGCCGCCACAACGCCGCCAACGCGCTGGCGGCCCTGGCGCTGGCCACGGCCATAGGCCGCCCGCTCGCACCGATGCTGCACGGCCTGCGTGAATACCGTGGTGAACCGCACCGCCTGCAGTGGGTCGGCGCCGTGGGTGAGGTCGACGCCATCGACGACAGCAAAGGCACGAACGTCGGCGCTACCGTGGCCGCGCTCGAAGGCCTGGGTGCCGACAAAGCACCCGCGCGTTTGATCGTCATCCTGGGTGGTGACGGCAAAGGCCAGGATTTCACGCCGCTGTGCGCTCCTTTGCAGCGTTATGCCCGCGCGGTGGCCTTGATCGGCCGCGACGCCGCCGTACTGGCCAGCGTGGCCGCAGAAGCCGGCGTGGCCCACGCCACCCACGCCACGCTCGAAGCCGCCGTGGCCTGGTGCTTCACGCTGGCCCACAGTGGTGACGTGGTGCTGCTCAGCCC
>JANOJR010000696.1:0-2345 GCA_031418855.1 Rubrivivax sp. | reverse complement strand
GAAGGTCTTGAAATCGGCGCCTTCGTCGCACTGCAAGGGCACCCCTGCGGCGGTCTGCAGGCCCAGGCCGAGGAAGGTCTTGCTGCTTTGCAAGCCCGCATCCTGCGTGTAGCTCACCACCACGCCGGGCGCTTCGAATCCGGCCGCGGCCACACTGGTGTAGCCAAAGCGCGCTAACAGCGAACGTACGCGCCGTCCGAGTTCCATCTGTTCGCTGCGCAGCTTGGCGAAACCGTAGGCGCGTGTCTCCAGCATGACGTCGCGTGTGCGAGTCAGCGCGTCTGTGGGCATCGTCGCGTGGTAGGCATGGCCACCCGCTTCATAGGTCTCCATGATCTGCAGCCACTTCTTCAAGTCCATTGCGAAGCTGCTGCTGGTGGTGGCATCGATGCGCGCGCGCGCGGCCGCCGAGAGCATCACGAAGGCGCAACACGGTGAGCCACTCCAGCCCTTTTGCGGCGCGCTGACGATGACGTCCACGCCGAGTGCTTTCATGTCCACCCACATCGCGCCTGAGGCGATGCAGTCCAGCACGAAGAGGCCGCCGACTTCATGGGTCGCGGCGGCCACAGTGCGCAGGTAGTCGTCGGGCAGCATCATGCCGGCGGCGGTTTCCACGTGCGGCGCAAACACCACCGCCGGGCGCTCGGCGCGAATGGTGGCCACCACGTCGTCGATCGGTGAGGGCGCAAACGCCACTTGCGCGCCGGGGCTGGCGCGGCGCGCCTTGAGCACGGTGGTCGACGCGGCGATGCCGCCCATTTCCAGAATCTGGCTCCAGCGGTAGCTGAACCAGCCGTTGCGAATAACCAGGCACTTCTGCCCGCCCGCAAACTGGCGCGCCACGGCTTCCATGCCGAAGCTGCCGCTGCCGGGCACCAGCACGGCCGAGTGGGCTTGATAGACCTCTTTGAGAACGCCTGAGATGTCGCGCATCACGCCCTGGAATTTGGCCGACATGTGGTTCAGCGCGCGGTCGGTATAGACGACTGAAAACTCAAGCAAGCCGTCGGGGTCGACTTGGGGCAGCAATCCGGGCATAGGAACTCCTTGGGTCTGGCGCAGCAACGAATGGCTTGCCGCGCGAGGCGAACAGCTTAGCACCGCAGCGGCCCGCGCGTTCGCCGTGCCGGGTTCAGCGGGCCCACCAGCGCGGCCCCAGATGTTGGGCCAGAAAGTCGCAGAAGCCGCGCACCTTGTTCGGCACCAGCTTGGGCGAGGGGAAGACGGCGTGCATTTCTTGCGGCGGTAGCAGCCAGCCCTCCAGCAGCGGCGTGATGCTGCCGGCTTGCACCGCTTCATACGTCACATACCAGGGCAGCGCGGCGATGCCCAGGCCATCGACCGTGGCCGCCAACAAGGCCGACAGGTTGTTGCTGCGCAGGGGGCCCTTCACGGCCACACTTTCGGTGCGTACGTTTTTGGCGTTAGCGCCGCTGAAGTGCCAGCGGTCATCTCCCTGCGCCGTGCTGTAGATCAGCGCCGCGTGTCGTGTCAGGTCGGCGGGCTTGCCAGGTGCACCGTGGGCCTTGAGGTAGGCCGGCGCGGCTGCCAGCACCCAGGGGTTGAGACCGAGGTAGCGCGCGCCGAGCTGCGAGTCGGCCAGTCGGCCCATGCGCACGGCCATGTCGATGCCCTGCTCGACGAGGTTGACGTATCGATCCTCAAAGCTCAGGTCGATGGCCAGGCCCGGGTGCTCGCGCATGAACTGCAATACCAGCGGCGTCAAGACGCGCCGGCCGAAGGCGACCGAGGTGCTGATACGCAAGGTGCCGGCCACGCGCGACTGCATCAGCGCGGCCAGGTTGTCGGCACTCTCAAGCTCCTGCGCGATGGCCTTGCACTTGTCGTAGTAGGCGTGGCCGACCTCGGTCGGCGTCACGCCACGCGTGCTGCGGTGAAAGAGCCGCGCACCCAGGCGCTTCTCCAGCAGCGCCACGTATTTCGTGGCCGTCGGCTGGGTGATGCCCAGGCCCACTGCGGCCTTGCTGAAGCTGCCAGTTTCGACGACGCGGATGAAGAGATGAATGCCCGTGACGCGGTCCATCGGCAGCATGGTAGTGCAGGCCATTCCGCCACGGAATAGCAGGTATCGCCAGCCTGCACTTCCCGCTTGACCGTGCCGCGCGCAAGATGCGCCGCAGGGGCAGCAAGCCCAAGGAGCAAGCAATGACCAAGATGAAAGCCGCCATGGCGGCTGTGCTGGTGATGGAAAAGGAAGGCGTGAGCCAGGCCTTTGGTGTGCCCGGTGCAGCGATCAACCCGCTGTATTCGGCACTGCGCGAACGCGAGTCGATCGCCCACATCCTGGCGCGCCACGTCGAGGCCGCGTCGCACATGGCCGA
>JANOJR010000695.1:0-10300 GCA_031418855.1 Rubrivivax sp. | reverse complement strand
GCGCGGGCTACAGCTGGAATGCCGGCAAGTACGAGGCCAGCGCCTATGTGCGCAACCTCACCAACAAGATCGTGGTGGTGGGTGGAATCGACTTCAACAACCTCACCGGCTTCATCAACGAGCCGCGCACTTACGGCGTGTTGTTCAAGGCTAACTTCTGATGTCGGCAGTGTCTGGCGTGCAGTCACAAGGCATGTCTTAAGGGCAACTCGTCGGCCGTCAACCGCGCTACAGCGGCGGGTCGCGGGCCGAACGTGTGCCCGAATGTTGCGCACAAGACGCTGAGCGCGCGGTCTGGTGACGGCGAGGCATCGGCTAATCGATCACCCTGTCCGCGCGCAGCAGTGCACTTTGCGGAACCATCAGTCCAATCGCCCTGGCGGTTTTGAGATTGATGACGAATTCGAAGCTCGTGGGCTCTTCGACAGGCAGGTCTGCCGGCCGCGCGCCCTTCAGTATTCGACTGACGTAGTCGGCGGTTCGATCATAGAAACCCCGACCGTCCGGCGCGTAGTGCGCCAATCCGCCGGCCTCGGCAAAGGTGGGAATGGGGGCAATCGAAGCCATTCGATGCTCGCGCAGGAACGCCATGATTTCCGCGGCGCGCACACGCATGATCGGGTCACCCTGATAGAACATTGCCTTGATGCCGCTGGCTGCGATCGCGATCAAGGCAGGCCCGATGTCCTGCGGCTGGCGCATGTCGAAGTAGTGCACCGTCGTGCCGAGTTGGGCTGCGGCTCGCTTGTGCACCGCCGCGATGGCCAGATTTAGCGGGCTGTCCAAGCTGTTTGCGTTGCGCAGCAACGTAACTCGATCGGTGCGTGGCGCGAGTTCCTTGAGGATCTGAAAGTGCTTTGCAAAGACTTCGGTCGAGCCCCAGTAGGACGTGCCGGTGACATTGCCGCCCGGGCGCGCGAGGCTCTGGACCAGTCCGGCTTCGACCGGAAAATTCCCGTTGAGCATCACGATGGGAATGTTTTGGGTGGCCTTCATGGCGGCCTGAATGGGAAAGTTCGTCCGCGCGACGATGATCTCGACCTTGGCGCTGACCAGGTCCGCGGCAAGCCCAGGCAGATCGGCGGTCTTCCCGTTCGCCCAGCGCCACTGAATGATGAGGTTTGCACCTTCGATCCAGCCGCGCTGCTTGAGCGCCTCGGGGATCAATTTCTGCGCCAGCTGGCCGCCCTCGGAATCGGCAGTCTCCGATGAGAGAAAGCCGATCCGCCGCAGTCTGTCGGCGGGCTGTGCGTGGCCGAAAAACGGCGTTGTCAGGAGCGCGCCGACTCCGGCCAGCAGCGCGCGGCGTTCGATGGAGTGCATCGCTTCATTCTGCGCCAGTCGCAAACGTCTATCGGCATCCGGGGGCGCGCAGCGTAGTTGCCGTCTGTCCGTAAGCACAGCTCGCCCCGCGCCGGTTTCATGGCGCGGGCGCTTCGCGCACAGCGCCCCTCATCACTGCGGCACGCGCCCGACACTTGACCTCGTCGCCCAGGAACGAGTGATCAACCGCCTGCAAGCCCATGGCCACGAGGTCTGCGGCTTGTAGCGTTGTGTGCTCAAGCAGCGCCGCCGCCTCACCGCTGTGCGTGATGCATGACATCAGCCGGTTGTCGGTGTGGTACGACAAGCTCACGCCAGCACGCCACAGTGCGGTGATGGGGTGCGTGGCGATCGACGTGGCCGCACCGGTGTGCACGTTGCTGGTGGGGCAGACTTCCAAGTGGATGCCAAGCGCTTTTGCCTCGTCGACGAGCGCGCGGCGGCGCGGGTCATTCAAGGCGTCCACCAGGCGCACGCCGTGGCCGATGCGCGTGGCACCTAGCCGTGCGGCTTCGAGCACACGCTCGGCGGCGTCGGCCTCGCCGGCATGCAGGGTGAGCGGCATGCCGGCGTCACGCAGCAGGTTCAGGGCCTGAATGTGATCTGAAGGCGGGTGGGCGTACTCTGGCCCGGCCAGATCAAAACCGATCACGCCACGGCCCTGAAAGTGCCGCGCCAGTTTGGCGGCGCGCAGCGTTTCATCAGCCGGCAGATGGCGCATGGCGCAGACGATCAAGCCCGTGGGCAGGGGCGAGCGCGACAAGCCTTCGAGCAAGGCGTCGACCGTGGCCTCGCCCGAGACGCCATGGGCTTCAAACAGCAGCGGCGCGATGCGGAATTCGGCCAGCACCGCGCCGTCCAGCTGCGCGTCTTCAGCGGCTTCAAAGGCTACGCGCGCCATCGCTTCGGGCGTGGCCATCGCGGCCACGGTGAGCGCAAAGCCTTGCAGGTACTGCTCCAGGCTGCCGGCATGGGCGCGCGCCTCAAACCAGGCTTGCAGCTCACTCACATTGGCGGCGGGCGGCGTGAAGCCGCGCTGCTGAAGAAGCTCGAAGAGGGTGACTAGCCGCAGGCCGCCATCAAGGTGGTCGTGCAGCACGACTTTGGGCAACTGGCGTGCTGTGGCGAGCGTGGATGCGGCGTCGGCGGGGGTCATCGCCGGCATGCTAAGGCAGGGCAGCCCGCAGGGCGAAGGCAGGGCAGCCCCCAACGGTATGTGGGCGCTGGTCTTGCTATCCTGCACTCACGCGGGGAAAGCCCGCCACAACCTTCAACCACCACCCTAGGAGCCTGCTGTCGTGATCAACTTCAAGACCGCTGCCATCGTCGCCGCCACCACCTTCGCAGGCACCGCCCTCGCCCAACCCGCCGTCATCTACGACATGGGCGGCAAGTTCGACAAGTCGTTCAACCAGGCCGGCTACGACGGCGCCGAGCGCTGGAAGAAGGAAACCGGCAAGCCTTACCTGGAGTTTGAAATCTCCAACCCTGCGCAGCGCGAACAAGCCTTGCAGCGCATGGCCGAGCGCGGCGCCAACCCGATCGTGGGCATCGGCTTTTCGCAAGCTTCGGCGCTGGAGAAAGTCGCCAAGGCCTTCCCCAATGTCAACTTCGCCATCATCGATTCGGTGGTGGCCTTGCCCAATGTGCAGTCGATCGTGTTCAAAGAGCACGAGGGCAGCTTCCTCGTGGGCATGATGGCGGCGATGGCCAGCAAGACCGGCAAGGTCGGCTTCATTGGCGGCATGGACATCCCCCTCATCCGCAAGTTCCAATGCGGCTTTGAGCAAGGTGCCAAGTTCGCCAATACCAAGGCCGAAGTCTTCGCCAACATGACAGGCACCACGCCTTCGGCCTGGAACGACCCGGCGCGTGGCGCCGAGCTGGCCAAGGCGCAATTCGCCAAGGGGGCCGACGTGATCTTCGCCGCCGCTGGCGGCACCGGCGTGGGCGTGTACCAAGCGGCCAAAGACGGCGGCAAGCTGGCCATCGGCGTCGACAGCAACCAGAACCACATGCAGCCCGGCACCATGCTCACGTCGATGGTCAAGCGTGTCGACGTGGCGGTGAACAGCGCCTTCAAAGGCACGAAGCCGGGCGTGTCGTCCCTCGGCCTGAAAGAAGGCGGCGTGGACTACGCGATGGACGAGCACAACGCCAAGCTGGTCTCGGCGGACATGAAGGGTAAGGTGGACGCGGCGAAGGCGGACATCATTGCGGGGAAGATTTCGGTCATCGACTACATGGCGAAGAACGAATGCAAGTAGTTGTGCTGGTGGGGAGTTGAGACATTGCACCCCCACCCCAGCCCTCCCCCTTGCAGGGGGAGGGAGTGAAGGCATGGTCCCCTCCCCCTGCAAGGGGGAGGGTTAGGGTGGGGGTCGAATCCATGAGCACCCCGGCCGCCCCCATCGCCGTGGCCATGCGCGGCATCAGCAAACACTTCGGTGCCGTCAAAGCCAACGAGCAAGTCGACCTGACGGTACGCACCGCCACCGTGCACGGCATCGTCGGCGAAAACGGCGCTGGCAAAAGCACCTTGATGTCCATCCTCTACGGCTTCTACCAAGCCGACGAAGGCGACATCGCCGTCAACGGCCAGCCCGCGCGCATTCAGCATTCACGCGACGCCATCGCGCTGGGCATCGGCATGGTGCACCAGCACTTCATGCTCGTGGACACGCTCTCGGCACTGGACAACATCATGCTCGGCAGCGAGCCGCATTGGCAGCTCACCAAAGCGCGAAGCATCGTGCGCGCCAAGCTCGACGCGCTGATGGCCGAGTCGGGCCTGGTCGTGCGCCTGGACGCGCTGGTGGCCGATTTGCCAGTGGGTGAACGCCAGCGCCTGGAGATCCTCAAAGCCCTGTACCGCGGCGCGCGTGTGCTCATCCTCGACGAGCCCACTGCGGTGCTGACGCCGACTGAGACCGACCAGCTCTTCGACACTTTGCGCGGCCTGCGCGCGCGTGGCACGACGGTGCTTTTGATCACGCACAAGCTCAAAGAGATCATGGCCTTGTGCGATGTGGTGACGGTGATGCGCCAGGGCCGCGTGGTGCTTGATTGCGCCATCGGCGATACCAGCGTCGACGGACTGGCCGAGGCCATGGTCGGGCGGCGCGTGCAGCTTGAGCGTGACCCCAACGCGCGCTCGTCCGCCCCCGGCAAGGTGCTGATGCAGGCCAGCCACCTGACGCTGCATGACGCGCTGGGCGTGCCGCGCCTGAGCGACGTCTCGCTGGCGCTGCGCGCGGGCGAAATCGTCGGCATCGCCGGCGTCAGCGGCAACGGCCAGAGCGAACTGCTCGACGCCCTGTCAGGCATGGCCGCGCCAATGGCGGGCGAGCTGCAAGTTGGCGGCGAACGCTTCGCGCCCAAGCGCTGGTTGCGCCCGGAGCAAGCGCGCCGCCTGCACATCGCCCACGTGCCCGAAGACCGCCACAAGCGCGGCCTGGTGCTGCCTTTTCCGGCCTGGGAATCGGCCGTGCTGGGCTACCAGCGCCAGCCGCGCTACAGCCTGCGCGGCTGGTTGCGGCGCAAGCTCATGCGCAGCGACACCACGCAGATGATGGACCGCTACGACGTGCGCCCACGCAACCCCTTGCTTCGTTCGTCGAAGTTCTCGGGCGGCAACCAACAAAAGCTGGTGCTGGCGCGTGAAGCGCTGCCCGAGCCGCGCGTGCTGCTGGTGGGCCAGCCCACACGCGGCGTGGACATCGGCGCCATCGAGTTCATCCACGGCCGCTTGCGCGCTATGCGCGACGCCGGCGGCGCGGTGTTGTTGGTATCGAGCGAGCTCGATGAAATCCTGGCGCTGGCCGACCGCGTGATCGTCATGAACGCCGGGCGCATCGCGGGTGAATTGCCCATCGCGCAGTGCGATGAACGCTCGATCGGGCGTTTAATGGGCGGGGCGGGGCACGCGTGAACAACCAGGTCGACCTGCCGCGCTGGATGGACCTGGTGCTGCTGCCGGCCATCAACCTGGGCGTGGCCTTGCTGGTCAGTGCACTTGTGCTGTTAGTCGTCGGGCAAGATCCGGTGCAGGTGCTGACGCTGCTCATCAAGGGCGCCTTCGGCAGCCGCAGCGGCCTGAGCTACACGCTGTACTACGCCACGACCTTCGTCTTCACGGGGCTGGCGGTGGCGGTGGCGTTTCATGGTGGCCTCTTCAACATCGGTGGCGAAGGCCAGGCCATGATGGGTGGGCTGGGTGCCGCGCTGGCGGCGCTGGCGCTGGGCGATCGGTTGCCGGGGGCATTGATGCTGCCCTTGATGGTGTTGGCCGCGATGCTCTTCGCCATGGCCTGGGCGGCGGTGCCCGGCGCGCTGCAAGCCTGGCGCGGCAGCCACATCGTCATCACCACCATCATGTTCAATTTCATCGCCGCCGCGTTGATGGGCTACCTCTTGGTGGGGGTGCTCAAAGAGCCCGGCAACATGGCGCCCGAGAGCCGCGCCTTCGCCGCCTCGGCGCGCATGCCCGGCGTGCACGAAGCGCTGGCGCTGCTAGGCATCACGTGGCCGCGTTCGCCGTTGAATCTCTCGATGCTGCTGGCCATCGTGGCGGCCTTCGGCGTGTACTTTGCGCTCTGGCGCTCGCAGCCCGGGTACGCTTTGCGCGCGGTCGGTTTCTCCCCTGAGGCTGCACGTTATGCCGGCATCGCACCGCGCGCGCAGATCATGCGTTCGATGATGTTGTCGGGCGCGCTGGCCGGGCTCGTGGGCATCAATGAAATCGCCGGCGTGCAAGGCCGACTCATCGCTGAGTTCGTGGCCGGCGCGGGTTTTGCCGGCATCGCCGTGGCGCTGATCGGGCGCAACCACCCGGTGGGCATCGTGCTGGCCTCGCTGCTCTTTGGGGCGCTCTACCAAGGTGGCGCCGAGCTGGCGTTTGAGATCCAGGGTTTCTCACGCGAT
Organism: Rubrivivax sp.; assembly: GCA_031418855.1. Taxonomy (GTDB): domain Bacteria; phylum Pseudomonadota; class Gammaproteobacteria; order Burkholderiales; family Burkholderiaceae_C; genus Rubrivivax. Next base: position 4,054 of record JANOJR010000695.1, on the reverse strand, counting down.
ATGGTCTTCACGCTGCAAGGTTTGATCGTGCTTTTTGCCGGCGCCATGGCGCAGGTGGCGGCACCTGGGCTGGCGCGGCTGCATGGTGTCTTCAACACGCGGGCGGCGCATGGATGACATCGCCATTGCATCGATGCTCGCCAGCACCCTGCGTGTAGCCACACCGCTGATCCTGTGCGCCTTGGCCGGCCTGATCAGCGAGCGCGCCGGCGTCATCGATCTTGGCCTGGAAGGCAAGATGCTGCTCACCGCCTTCACCACCGCCAGCGTCGGCGTGGCCAGCGGCTCCTTGTGGTTGGCGCTGGCCGCCGCCATCGCGGTAGGCATGGCCTTGTCTCTCTTGCACGGCTATGCCTGCGTCAGCCACCGCGGTGACCAAGTCGTATTGGGCATGGCCATCACGATGACGGCCGCGGGCCTCACCGTCGTACTGGGCATTGCCTGGTTCAAACAAGGTGGGCAGACGCCGCCGCTGCCCGATGCGGTGCGCCTGGGCGCATTCATGCCCACTGTCGTGGCCGCCGTCAAAGACTGGCCGTTGATCGGCACGGTGCTCGCCGTCGGCCTGCTCGGCCACAACGTCTTCGTCTACGCCACGCTGGCGTTAGTGGCGGCCGTGTGGTGGCTGCTCTATCGCACGACGTTTGGCCTGCGCCTGCGCGCCACCGGCGAGAACCCGGCGATGGTCGACGCCGCCGGGGTCTCGGTGCTGTGGCTGCGCTACCAGGCGTTGCTGCTCAACGGCGTGCTCGCGGCCTTGTCGGGTGCCTATCTCGTGCTGGCGCTGACGCCGTCCTTCATCCCCAACATGACCGCAGGCCGCGGCTACATGGCGCTGGCGGCGATGATCTTTGGCAAGTGGCACCCCGTGGGCGCGCTGCTGGCTTGCCTGCTCTTTGGTTTCCTCGAAGCCATGGCGATCCGGCTGCAAGGTGTCGTGCTGCCCTTCATCGGCGCCGTGCCCGTGCAGGCTATCCAGGCGCTGCCTTACGTCATGACCGTGGTGCTGCTGGCCGGCTTCATCGGCCGCGCGTATGCGCCCAAGGCGCTGGGGCTGCCATATGTCAAGGAGCGGTGATGTGGTCTTGCGTTCCGACACAGGTTCAGCGGCCAAATTCGGCGCCTGCCGCACGAGCCGAGGGCAAAGGCTGACCGGTTCCGCTCATGCATGGGCCAGAGGCCCACGCGCTCGCCAGGCACGAACAGTCCTCAGGACTGTTCGTGTCCGGGCTCGCTCCCCCGAAGCCGGCCTGAACGGCCGCTTTCTCCTCCTTTACTTCGCTCCACCGGTCAGCCTTCGCCCTCGGCCAGCCACCACCGTCCCTGGGCACGAAGGCGCGCCCCCACTGGTGACTGCAGCGAAGCCGGCTGTGGCGCTGTGCGTAGCGAAGTAAAGGAGGAGGGTCGGGTACTCCCGGCCCGGGGGACATGAGCGGAGCACAGTGGCGCAGTCGGCTTCGCGGGCGTCGGGCAGCGTGCAAGCACGCGTGGAGAATCTAGGCATGGACCCACAGACTCGACAACGCCTGCTCACCGCGGCCCGCGCCGCCCGCGAACAGGCCCATGCGCCCTACTCAAACTTCAAGGTCGGCGCGGCCTTGCTTGACGAGCGAGGGCGTATCCATGCCGGCTGCAACGTCGAAAACGCCGCCTACCCGCAAGGCGTGTGCGCTGAAGCCGGGGCGCTTTCGGCGCTGGTGCTGGCGGGGGGCCGTGAAGTGCACGCCGTGCTGGTGATGGCCGATGCGAGCGAGCCCGTCACGCCTTGCGGTGGCTGCCGCCAGAAGTTGCGCGAGTTCGCCGGTGCCAGCACGCCAGTGCTGGTGGCTAACACGCAAGATGCGCTGCATCACTTCACCTTGGGTGAACTGCTGCCGCACAGCTTTGGACCCGATCACTTGCGCAGTTAGTTCCGACGTACACACCATGAATCTAGACGACGCCATTGCGGCCAGCGCCGCCACCATGCGCACCCAAGCCGGCGCACTCGCGCCAAAGATCGCCGTGCTGCTGGGCTCGGGCTGGGGCCCGGTGGCCGATCTCGTGCAAGACGGCGTGGACGTGCCCTATCGCGAGCTGCCTGCCTTCCCGCTGCTGGGCGTGGGCGGGCACGCTGGCAACGTGCGCCTGGGCCGCATCGCCGGGCGCGAGGTGGCGGTGCTCGCCGGGCGCAAACATTCCTACGAGACGGGTGACGCCGACGCCATGAAAGGCGCCATCCGCACCCTGGCCGCGCTGGGCATCACGACGCTGATCCAGACCAATGCCGCGGGCAGCATGGACGTGGCCATGAGCCCAGGCGAGCTGATGCTGATCGACGACCACATCAACGTCACGCAGCGCACGCCGCTTTTGCACGAGAGCGGCGACCGCCGCTTCGTCGACATGTCCCAGGCCTACGACCCCGCGCTGCGCGACCTCGCCTTGCAAGCCGCCGCTTCGCAAGGCATCACGCTGCACCAGGGTGTCTACGCCTGGGTGCTGGGCCCGCAGTTCGAGACGCCGGCTGAGATCCGCATGCTGCGCGGCTTTGGCGCGCACGCCGTGGGCATGAGCACCGTGCCTGAGACGATCCTGGCGCGCCACGCGGGCTTGCGCGTGCTGGCGCTGTCGATGTTGACCAACATGGCGGCCGGCATGGACAACCAGACCCTGAGCCACGCCCATACCTTGGCCACCGCGAGCACCGGCAGCGCCAAAGCCGTGCGTTTGATGCAGGCCGTGATCAAAGCCATGGAGCCTTGAGATGACCCAACCGATGACCCAACCCCTGACCCAACTTCTGCCTGTTAGTTTTCGCACCCTCATCGTCGCCACGCTGGCGGTACTCACCGCCTGCGCCACGCCCACGGCCGAGCGCGCGCCACTCAAGCTCACCGTGCTGCACACCAACGACCACCACGGCCGCTTCTGGCCCAACGCGGACGGCGAATACGGCATTGCCGCACGCAAGACGCTGGTCGACCGCATTCGCGCCGAGGTCAAGGCCAACGGCGGGCATGTGCTCTTGCTCGACGGCGGCGACATCAACACCGGCGTGCCCGAATCGGACATGCAAGACGCCGAGCCCGACTTCAAGGGCATGAACCTCATCGGCTACGACGCCTCGGCCGTGGGCAACCACGAGTTCGACAAGTCGCCCGCGGTGCTGGCGCGCCAGCGCAGCTGGGCCAACTTCCCGCTGCTGGCGGCCAACATCTACAAAGACGGCAAGCGCATGTTTGCGCCCTACGCCATCTTCGAGCGCGGCGGCTACAAGATCGCGGTGATGGGCATGACCACCGAAGACACGCGCATCATGGTGCTGCCGGCCAACATCGTCGGCGTCGAGTTCCGCCCGCCTGCGACTGAGGCGAACAAGCTGCTGCCCGAGCTGCGCAAGCAAGCCGACATGGTCATCGCCGCCACCCACATGGGCCACTACAGCGAGGGCAAACGCGGCGTCAACGCGCCGGGCGACGTGGAGATGGCGCGCGCCACCAAGGGGCTGGACCTCATCATCGGCGGCCACAGCCAGAACCCCGTGTGCATGCTGGCCGAGGGCCGCAACGACGCCTACGTCCCCGGCACGCCCTGCGCACCCGACCGCCAAAACGGCACCTGGATCGTGCAAGCCCACGAGTGGGGCAAGTACGTCGGCCGCGCTGACTTTGAAGTGCGTGCCGGCTCCGTGCAACTGCTGCGTTATCAACTGCTGCCGGTCAATCTGAAACAGCGCGCGACGGCCGACGGCAGCCGCAAGACTTTTACCGAAACCATCCCCGAGGATGACGCCGTCAAGGCCTTCCTGCGCCCCTTCCAGGAAAGCGGCCAGGCCAAGCTGACACTGGAAGTCGGCAGCACCGACGGTGTCTTCGACGGCGAACGCGAGCGCGTGCGCGCCATGCCCACCAACCTGGGCGTGCTGATCGCGCGCACGATGATGGAGCGCACGGGGGCTGACCTCGCGGTGATGAATTCGGGCGGCGTGCGCGACTCGCTGCCGGCCGGGCGCGTGAGCTACCGCGACGTGCTCAAGGTGCAGCCCTTCGGCAACACCGTCACCGTCGTGCGT
>JANOJR010000694.1:0-2069 GCA_031418855.1 Rubrivivax sp. | reverse complement strand
ACATCGGCTTCGCCGGTGCGCTGGCACTGCTGGGCTTCACCTGCTCCTTGTTGGTCGACCGCGCGACCGTGGGCGCAGCGATCGCCGCCGCGGTGGCGGCACTGCTGGCCTACGAGCTGCCGCTGCGACTCAACATCGTGGCGGCCATCGCTGCGGCCATTGCCGTGGGGCTCTTGATTGATCATCACACCGTGCGCGACCCAGTTCCGGCAGACGACCCGACATGAGCGCCATCAACACCGAGCAGCTGTTGATCGTCATCGGCCTGGCGTTGATCAGCGTGCTCACGCGCGGCTTCTTCTTGCTGCCCGCGCGCGACATCAGCATGCCGGCGTGGCTGCGCAAAGGCCTGCGCTTTGCGCCGCTGGCTGCGCTGATGGCCGTGGTGGCGCCCGAGGTCTTGATGTTCCAAGGGCAGCTCGTGCAGACCTGGCAAGACCCGCGGCTCTTTGCGGCGGCGGCGGGCGTTGCCTACTACTTATGGCGACACGACATGCTGGGCACCATCGTCGTGGGCATGGTGGTGATGTGGAGCTTGCGCTTCGGGCTGGGGTGGACCTGATGCAAGGCGTACGTGAGGTGAGAAAAGCGGCGCATACACTTTTGCGTCTCTTCGCTGGCACTCGCCCCACACCATGAACGTCATCCGTTTTACCGACCTCATCCAGCGCGGCCAGGTCGCCGGCCAGCGTGTCTTCATCCGCGCCGACCTCAACGTGCCGCAAGACGACGCCGGCCACATCACCGAAGACACGCGCATCCGCGCCAGCGTGCCCTGCATCCGCATGGCGCTGGATGCCGGCGCGGCGGTGATGGTGACCTCGCACCTGGGCCGGCCCACCGAGGGCGCCTTCAAGCCCGAAGACTCACTGGCGCCGGTGGCCGCACGCCTGGGCGAACTGCTGGGGCGCGAGGTGCCGTTGCTGGCGAATTGGGTCGACGGCGTGAGCGTGGCCCCGGGCCAGCTGGTGATGCTGGAGAACTGCCGCGTCAACGTCGGCGAGAAGAAAAATAACGAGCAACTGGCACGCAAGATGGCCGCGCTGTGCGACATCTTCGTACACGACGCCTTCGGCACCGCGCATCGGGCCGAGGCCAGCACCTACGGCATCGCACAGTACGCGCCCATCGCATGTGCTGGGCCGCTGCTGGCGGCTGAAATCGACGCTGTCACGAAAGCCCTGGCGAGCCCCAAGCGCCCGCTGGTGGCCATCGTGGCGGGCAGCAAGGTCTCGACCAAACTCACGATTCTGAAGAGCCTGGCCGCCAAGGTCGACCAGCTCATCGTGGGCGGTGGCATTGCCAACACCTTCATGCTTGCTGCCGGCCTGCCCATCGGCAAGAGCCTGGCCGAAGCCTCGCTGCTGGACGACGCGCGCGCTGTCATTGCGGCCATGCAGGCGCGCGGTGCGGCGGTGCCGATTCCTGTGGATGTGGTGGTGGCTAAGACCTTCAGCGCCGAGGCTGTGGCCACGGTGAAGGCGGCAGCGGACGTTGCCGACGACGACCTCATTCTCGACATCGGCCCACGCACTGCCGCCCTGCTGGCCGAGCAGCTCATGGCCGCCGGCACCATCGTGTGGAACGGCCCGGTGGGCGTGTTCGAGTTCGACGCTTTTGCCCACGGCACGGAGACGATTGCGCGCGCCATCGCTGCCAGCCCGGCCTTCAGCATCGCCGGTGGTGGCGACACGCTGGCAGCCATCGCCAAGTACGGCATCGAAGCACACATCGGCTACATCTCCACGGGCGGTGGCGCTTTTCTTGAAGTGCTGGAAGGTAAAACGCTGCCTGCCTTCGAGATCCTGAGCCGGCGCGCAGCGGGTTGATGGCGCCGGGCCGACCACGCGAAAACGGTCGTGCCGTAACCCGCCCGTAACTGCGGCGCGCGCCGATAATCGCGCGCCCTGCTTGTCCACCTGTCCCTGCCTGTCCCCACCGGAGCCCCGCCCCATGCCGCGTGCCACCAAGATCGTTGCCACCCTCGGCCCCGCGTCGAGTGACCCCGCCGTGCTGGAGCGGCTGCTGCGCGCCGGTGTCGACTGCGTGCGTTTGAACTTCAGCCACGG
>JANOJR010000693.1:0-5218 GCA_031418855.1 Rubrivivax sp. | reverse complement strand
CAGCCGAGTGCGTGCAAAGTGGGCGTCGTCGGGTTTGATGTTGGCTTCGATGTCGGCCAGCGCGATGCTGCCGTCAGCCTGCTGCACCAGGGGTTGCGGCTGGATGCTGCCCAGCACCGCCGCGCCGCCGCCTTCCATGCGGTAGGTGTGCGCCATCTGGCCGACCAGGTATTCGTCGCCGCGCTCGCAATGCGCCATCAAGCCGCACAGGTTGCTTTGCGTGCCGCTGGGCACAAAGAGCGCGGCTTCTTTGCCCAGCATCGACGCAATGCGCTCCTGCAAGGCATTCACGCTGGGGTCGTCGGCGTAGACGTCGTCACCAAGCTCGGCCGCGGCCATGGCCGCGCGCATGGCCGGCGTGGGGCGCGTCACCGTGTCGCTGCGCAGGTCGATCATCGGCTCATCTCCAGAAAGTTTTTCAGCATCGCGTGGCCGTGCTCGCTGAGGATGGATTCGGGGTGGAACTGCACGCCTTCGAGCGGTGTGGCGGTGGCCGCCAGCTCGCGGTGGCGCACGCCCATGATCTCGCCGTCGTCACTGCGTGATGTCACGTCCAGCTCGGTGGGCATGGTCGCCGCGTCGATCACCAGCGAGTGGTAGCGCACGACGCTGAAGTTCGCCGGGAGGCCACGGTAGACGCCCAGCCCGTCGGTCGTTAGCACACTGGCCTTGCCATGCATCTGCGTGGCCGCGCGCACGATGCGCCCGCCCAGCGCCGCGCCGATGCTCTGGTGGCCCAGGCACACGCCCAGGATGGGTAGCTTGCCCTGGAGTTGCCGGATGGCCTCGACGCAGACGCCCGCCTCGGCCGGCGAACAAGGCCCGGGCGACAGCACCAGGCGCGTGGGCTTCAATGCCGCGATGCCCGCCACCGTGATCTCGTCATTGCGCACCACCTGCACGTCTTCACCAAGCTCGCCGAAGTACTGCACCAGGTTGAAGGTGAAGCTGTCGTAGTTGTCGATCATGAGCAGCATCTGCGCTCTACCCTATTAAATTCGTTGGGTGGCTTCACCCAGTTTTATGCCCGCTTTGATACCCGCTTTTTCTGTCGCTGGCGAGGCCGGCGCGACGTGCTGGGTGGGGGGACCGAGGCGCTCCGGGACGGGCGCAATAGGCTGGTTAGGCTGATGGCTTACGCCAACGCCAACCGAAGAGCGCTACCGGGAATGATGACTTGGCATGCATGCCGCGCATTATCGTTCGCCTGGTTGATCAACAGGACGGCATCGTCGCGGCCGAACTCCTGTGGCGCGCCAATCGGGTCATGACATCCGCTGCAAGTTCCGCCGCTGCGGTGAAGATGGATGCGCGCGCAGCGTGCGCACTCGCGCGTGACCAGCATCCTTATGCAGCCGTCCGCAGCTTCACGGACGGCCACGGCCGCGTTGTGATTCGGGTCCGGGTCGCAGGTGACCACGCCCAACTTCAGCGATTCAAGGTCACGCCGCGCGCCGGAAAAGATCGTCTCAACAACCGCTTCCCTGGAGTGCCTGAGCCCTCGTCGTTCGCGTCGGGCCGAGCCGGTCGGCGAGCGTCCGTTCCGCGTCGGCGAGCGGAACGTTTTGCACCTGACGCTCATAGGCAAGCACCGAGACCGTGCTCGCCGTCGTCGCTTCGACCACGCCCTGGCGGATAGCGTCGAGCCAATGTGACTTGGCGACTCCGACGGCGAGCTGTGCCGCATCCTGCCGGCTGCCGGAGAACATCAAGAGCTTGCGCCGGGGGTCTTCGCCGGGCACAAGCGGCGGAGCAATCTCCCGCAGCAGCGCGTCGGATGGCACCTGTGCGATGTTCTGAAAACCGGTCCGCTGCGTCCTCATCGGGGCGGCATTCGTCATACCGTTCGAGTTGGCGTCGCAATGCGGACATACAGTAGGTCGCTCGTTCTGAGCACTCGGTACCAACGCCCGCGCTGGTACCGGCACCGGCACCGGCACCGGCGTTCGGTGCCGGTCAGGTACATGATGGAGCCAACACCTCCTCCCACAGCAGCATCGAGGTGACACCGACGCGCTTGAGTTCCTGGTGCACGAGGCCGAAGTCGGGGGCAAGTTGGTGGCTGGAACGCGGCACTGCCGGGCGGAACAGCCGGGCCTCGAGGGCTGCGTCGCTCAGGCTCTGGGCCAGGCCCCAGTCAACGTCGGCGTGGCTCAGCTTGGCCTGCAGGCGCACGCGCAATGTCTCTCGGGCTTGTTGCATCGTGACTCTGTTGGTTGGCATCTTTTCAGTCCGCAAAAAAGCGGTGAGCCTGAGGCCGGTCAGAAAATCACTTGCGCACGACCCCCATCGTCCACGATCACGCTGAAACGCCGTCCACGATGGGCTGAAATAGGCACACTGACGCAAATTCAATGCCCCACGCTCGTGATGGGTGGTCTGCTCGACCCGATGCTGCCTATCGAATGGCAGCGGGAACTCGCCGCAGCCCTACCCGCTGCGCTGTTGATGTATCGCGAGTTCGACGACTGCGGCCACGGTGTTTCTCCCGACGTGCCGAAGCTAGTGTTCCCGCTGCTGCGGGACTTCATCGCCAAGCCTTAGGCGCAAGCTCACTTGCGCTTGGCACGCGGATGCGCCGCGTCGTACACCTTGGCCAGATGTTGAAAGTCGAGCTTGGTGTAGACCTGCGTCGTAGAGATGCTGGCGTGGCCCAGCAGCTCTTGCACGGCCCGCAGGTCGCCACTGCTTTGCAACAGGTGGCTGGCAAAACTGTGGCGCAGCATGTGCGGGTGCACGTGCGTGGGCAGGCCGGCGTGCAAGGCCTGACGCTTGAGCCTTGATCGCAGCTGGTTGGGTGTCAGCCGTGTGCCGCGCCGGCTCACAAAAAGCGCGGGCTCGTCGGCCTTCGCTATCGCGGCGCGGTAAGGCCACCATGCGGCCAGCGCCGCGAGCGCGGGTGCGCCAATGGGCACGCTGCGGCGCTTAGCGCCTTTGCCCAGCACATGCGCGGCGGCGTCGGCGGCGTCGATCCAGCCACGCGAGGTGGCGCTCGCTTGTGCGTCCAGGCCCAGCAGCTCGGACACACGCAGGCCGCAGCTGTAGAGCAGCTCGGCAATGGCGTGGTCGCGCGTGCGCAAGCCCGGGTCGCCGCCTGGCTCTTCATGCACGGCGAGCGCCACGGCCTGGTCCACCGACAAGGCCTTGGGCAACGGCTTGGCGGCCCTGGGCGGGCGCACGCCGGCCACCGGGTTGACGCGCACCAGGCCGTCGCGGCCCCACCAGCGGTACAGGCCACGCCAGGCCGCCAGGTCCAGCGCGATGCTGCGTGGCGCCAGGCCCAGGTGGCGCAGCTTGGCGACCCAGCCGCGCACGTGGTGTGGCTTTGCAGCTTGAAGGGCGACGCCGTCTAACGCGGCAAATGAGTGCAATCTGCGCAACGCCTGGTGGTAGAGCGCCAGCGTGCGCGTGGCCAAGCGGCGCTCGACGCGCAGGTGCTCAAGGAAGCGCTCGAGCTCGGGTTCAAGCGGAGACTTGCTCCCTCCCCCTGGCAGGGGGGTGAGCCGGGGGTTTCGAGCCGCATGCGGCGAGCCCGACGAACGGCTCGGGCTTGCAAGCCCGAGCGCGGTGCGCAGCTGGGCTGGGGTGGGGGTCGAATGCTTCCCGTTCACTCAAGCGTTAGATTTTCCGGCAACAAACGCGACAACGCCGCGCTGGCCACTTCGCCGATGCGCATCAGGAACTCGGTGCCCATCTCGGCGCCATAACGTGTCGGGTCGGGCGAGCCCAGCACGAGCAGCCCGAAAGCGCGCTCGCCGTGGCGCAAGGGAATCAAGGCCAGCGACATCACGGTGGCCGCGTCGTCGAGCCAGCCCGCCGCTTCGAAGCCGTTGTTGATGCCGCAGTAGGGCAGCGTGAGACTGCCCACAAAGCTCTTGGCGTCGTCGCTTACGCCTTGCGCAAAGGGCAGCGCAGCAAAGTCAGCGTCGGCACCCCACAGCCGGATAGCCGCTTGCGGAATCATGAACTCGTGGCGCAGTTCATCGACCAGCCGCGCGGGCAAGGCCGCCGGGTTGGCGGTGAGCAAGAGCGCGCGTGTCCAGCGGTGCAGGCGGTCGTTGATGGCCATGTTTTCCTGGCCGTGGCGGATCATCTCCACGATCTTCAGCTCCAGGCCTTTGATGCGCTCGCGCAGCATCTCCATCTGCCGCTCTTGCAGCGACACGGCGCGGTGGCCGTGCGGGCTGGTCAGCTGCACGGCGCTCAGCAGCTCGGCGTGGCGCTCAAAGAAGCCCGGGTTGTTGGCCAGGTAGTTGGCGATGTCGCCTTCGGTGATGCCCTGCACGCCCGCAGGCGTACTTGATGATCCAGTGGTCACAGTGTGATTTCCCCTTCAAAGACAGTTTCAGCCGGGCCGCTCATCAGCACGGTACTTTGAGCGTTAGCCCACTCAATGCGCAAGCGCCCGCCGCGCGCGTTGACTTCCACGTCTTGGCCAAGCCATCCCAGGCGGATGCCCGCCACCACCGCCGCACAGGCGCCGGTGCCGCAGGCCAGGGTTTCGCCAGCGTCGCGCTCGTAGACACGCAGCTTGATCTCGCTGGTTGACAGCACTTGCATGAAGCCAACGTTGACCTTGCGCGGGAAGCGCGTGTGGCGCTCCAACTGCGGGCCCAGCGTTAACACCGGCGCGGCATCGACATCATCGACGCGCATCACCGCATGCGGGTTGCCCATCGAGAGCACGGCAGCGTCGACCGTGCTGCCATCGGCTAGCGCCAGCGGCCACAGCTCGAAGTCGCCCTCGCGCCGCGAGACCAGGCCGCTGGCGTCAAAGGGCAGGCGCGCGTACTCGAACACGGGTCGGTTCATGTCCACGGTGATGCGCCCGTCGCTTTGCAGTTGCAGCTCGATCAAGTTGTTGACGGTTTCCACGCGCAGCCGCGTCTTGTCGCTCAGGCCGTGCTCGCGCACATAACGGAGGAAGCAGCGGGCGCCGTTGCCGCAGTGTTCAACCTCGTCACCGCTGCGGTTGAAGATGCGGTAGCGAAAGTCCACGCCGGGTGTCGTGGTCTTCTCGACGATGAGGATCTGGTCGGCGCCCACGCCCAGGCGGCGGTCACCGAGCTGGCGCAACTGCGCATCGCTGAGCGTCAGCGGCTCGCGGGTGGCATCGATGACGACAAAGTCGTTGCCGGCCCCATGCATCTTGGTGAAGCGCAAACGCATGGCGCGGATTATCGCTGCGCGGTTGCGCGCCGCTCACTCGTAAAGACGC
>JANOJR010000692.1:0-10108 GCA_031418855.1 Rubrivivax sp. | reverse complement strand
GAAAAACAGCGGTCAGCGGCTTCACGCCACGGCCACCACGCGTGCTGCAGGTGTTCACGCGGCGAGAGCGCCACCGCTACGCGCCTGGCGTGACGCAAAACACCGAGCATGTGTTCGGCCTTTTGCTGCCAAGTAAGCTGGCGGTGACGCTCTCGCCGCGTGAACACCTGCAGCACGCGTGGTGGCCGTGGCGTGAAGCCGCTGACCGCTGTTTTTCACCCAGCAATGCCGAGGCCATTTTGCAACTGCCCCACTTTCTGACAGGCCTTGCATGAGCCGCAGCCACATCCGCCAAAGCTCGCTGGTGCCGCCCATGACCGGCCTGGGCTCGCTGCGCGTGGCCACCTACAACATCCACAAAGGCGTGCGTGGTTTCGGGCCGCGCAAACGCCTGGAAATCCACAACCTCGGGCTGGCCATCGAAGCGCTGGACGCCGACATCGTGTTCCTGCAAGAGGTGCGCCTTTTTCACACACGCGAAGCCGCGCGCTTTGACCGCAGCTCGTTTGGTTGGCCCGCACAGGGTCAAGCCAAATTTTTGGCGCCTGAAGGTTATGAGGCCGTGTACCGCACCAACGCCGTCACGCGCTGGGGCGAGCATGGCAATGCCTTGCTGGCGCGCTGGCCGCTGGGCGACGTGGGCCACCATGACGTGAGCGACCACCGCTTCGAGCAGCGTGGCTTCCTGCATGTGCCGGTGCAGTGGAACGGCGTCACCGTGCACACGGTGGTGGTGCACCTGGGCCTGGTGCACGCCAGCCGTGTGCGCCAGGTGCAGCGCCTGGCCGAGTTCATCGCGCGTGAGGTGCCGCCTAACGAGCTATTGGTGGTGGCAGGCGACTTCAACGACTGGGGCGAAAAGCTCGACGCTCCTATGCAGGAGATTGGCCTGACACGCGCTGCATCCGCAGCCGGCGGCGCCAACCGCAGCCTGACCTTCCCGTCGCTGATGCCGGTGTTTTCACTCGATCGCTTTTACTTACGCGGCCTGGATTGCCGCTCGACCATGGTGCCGCGCGGCCTGAGCTGGGCGCGCATGTCGGACCACCTGCCCTTGGTGGCCGAGCTGGACTTGTCATGAACGGCGACGACAGCGACGTCTTGCCCTTTGCGCCCGCGCCGCGCTACGTCGGCGGCAATCAGGTGCGCTTGCTGCAAGGCGGTGACGCACTCTTCCCGGCCATGTGCGGCGCCATCGCGGCAGCGCAGCACGAGGTCTGGCTGGCCACCTACATCTTTCACCAAGACGGTGCCGGCCGCTGCGTCGCAGACGCGCTGGTCGCCGCCGCGCAGCGCGGAGTGGCGGTGTATGTGGTGGTTGACGGCTTCGGCACCAAGGCGAACTTGCCTACCTTGCGCCAGTGGTTCGCGGGCACAGCGGTGCGGCTTGAGGTCTTCCGCCCCCTAGACCGCTGGTGGAGTTGGCTGCAGCCTGGCCAGTTGCGCCGCTTGCACCAGAAGCTGTGTGCCGTGGATGCGCAAGTGGCGTTTGTCGGCGGCATCAACGTCATCGACGACCGCTTCGACCTAAACCATGGTGTGTGCGAAGCCCCGCGGCTGGATTTTGCGGTGGAGCTTGCGGGGCCCTTGGCAAGCTCGGTGCAAAGCGCCACGCGTGCGATCTGGGTGCGTGCGCAGCTGGGCCACGGCTGGCGTGAGGAAGTGCGTTCGCTCGCGCGCAGTGCCGCTCCGGTCGACGAAACCATGAAGCTGCTGCGCCTCTTGCGCACGCGCGCCTCGGATAACGCCCCGCCGCCTGAAGCGCCGCAGCCCATGCTCGCGGCATTTGTGGTTCGCGACAACTTTCGCCAGCGCCGCGCCATCGAGCGCAGCTACATCGAGGCCATACGCTCGGCGCGCGAGCGCATCGATATCGCCGTGCCGTATTTCTATCCCGGGCGCGCGTTTCGCCGCGCTCTGCGCCATGCCGCGCAGCGTGGCGTGGCGGTGCGGCTGCTGCTGCAAGGCAAGGTCGACTACCGCATCGCCGGCATGGCCGCGCGTGCGCTCTATGACGAGCTGCGCGGCCATGGCATGCGCATCTTCGAGTACACGCCCGCCTTCCTGCACGCCAAGGTGGCCGTGGTGGACGAGCGCTGGGCCACGGTGGGCAGCTCCAACATCGACCCCTTGTCCTTGCTGCTCAACCTGGAGGCCAATGTCGTCGTCGATGACGCCGACTTCACGCGCTCGCTGGTGCTGGCGCTTGATGCGGCAATGGCCGCGTCCACCGAGATCGTGGGCGCACCGGTCACGCGCGGTTGGCGCGGCCTGTTGCAACGCGGCGTGGTCGCGTGGTGCGCCAGCATCTACCTGCGCATGGCGGGCATCACCGGCAGTTACTGACGTCGTGGCATCCGTCGCCGCTATGTTCCGTCATCGGCACTGGGCTCCGCACCAAAGCGGTTGGCACCCTGCGTGCCGCGCAAGAAGCCGTTCTCGACCAGCGCCCATAACCAGCCAAGTACGGGCACAAGCGCCATCAGCACCCACCACGCCGACTTGTCGCGGTCATGCCAGCGCTTGGCCGATGTAGCGATGGCGGGCCACAGCAGCAGCAGGTTGATGGCATGTTCCGCGTACTCACGGCGCACACGTGCAATGCCCAGCAGCGCGTGCATGAGCGCGCCGGCGCAAATGAGTGCCAGCACGCCCCAGAGCCAAAAGGTGCGCCGCGCGATGCGCCCGCGTGGGTCGAGCAGGATGCGCCACGGCGGCATGGGCTCGGTGAAGTTCAATCCGCTGGGGGTTGAAGTCATGGCTGGGCTTACGGTTGACATCATGGGGGTGGGCAAAGGAGCCATGACGCGAGTATCCCGCGAGCGCCACGCAGCGCTGCATGACCACGCATGCCTGATGCATCATCACGACGTTCGTGGCCAGCCCACCACCACCGCTGCCAAGGGAGCCCAAGCATGCCCACCAAGCGCCGCCGCGCGTCACCCGCAGCCATCGACCTTGCCCTGCAAGGCGGCGGCTCGCACGGTGCGTTCACCTGGGGCGTGCTCGACCGCTTGCTGCAAGACGAGAGCCTCGCCTTCGACGGCATCTCAGGCACCAGCGCAGGTGCGCTGAACGCCGCCGTTATGGCCAGCGGCTACGCGCAAGGCGGCCGCGAAGGCGCACGCCAGGCCCTGCATGCCTTCTGGCTCGATGTTGCTGGCGCCGGTGGCGGCTGCTTCGGCAGCATGCCAGTGCCGCCCAGCGTGCCTTGGGGCGCCTGGCCGCTGGCGGGCATGGCCGGCTTCTCGCTCGACAAGCACCCCATGTTTGCCTGGTTCAACCAGTTCGTGCGCGCCTTCAGCCCTTACCAGTTCAACCCCTACGACCTGAACCTGCTGCGCGACGTGGTCAAGCGCCACGTCGATGAAGCGGCCATGCGCACCGGGCCGCTTGCGCTCTTCATCACCGCCACGGCCGTACGTACGGGGCAGGCGCGCGTCTTCAGCGGCGTCGAGCTTGGCGTCGACGCGCTGATGGCCTCGGCCTGCCTGCCGCAACTCTTTCGCTCGGTCATCATCGACGGCGAGCCCTATTGGGACGGCGGCTACAGCGGCAACCCGGCGCTGTGGCCGCTCATCTACAACACCAAGCCGCTGGACATCATGCTGGTGAAGATCAACCCGCTCGTCCGCCTTGATCTGCCCGACACCGCGATGGAGATCGCCGACCGCGTCAACGAGATCACCTTCAACGCGGGCCTCGTGAGCGAGATGCGCGCCATTGCGTTCGTGCGCAAGCTGGTGAGCCAGGGCCACATCGAAGCCGGCCATTACAAGAAGCTGCGGCTGCACATGGTGGCCGACGAAGAAGGCCTGGCGCCACTGCACCCGTCGAGCAAGCTCAACACCGAGCTCAGCTTTCTTGAAGCGCTGCACGCCCTGGGTGTGGCTGCGGCCGAGCGCTGGCTGCGCGAGCACCGTGGTGACGTCGGCAAGCGCTCGTCGCTGGACATCGAAGCCAGCTTCCTGGCGCCGCGTGAAGTGCGCGGCTGAGCGGTTGGCTCCCGCCCCCTGGGCAGGGGCGGGTAGGGGACCGGGTGCAATGTCGGCGCAGCTGCCGCCATACCCTTAGACCGTTAGTCGCGCATCCCTTCAGAACTTGTACGACGCACCCAACGAGAACATGTTGGCGTTGACGCGCGTATTGCCGTTCACGCGCGCGGGCAGGCGGTCGAGGTCGGCGTTGAGCGACCACTGCTTGTCCAGCGCGTAGCTCGCACCCACGCCCATCACGGGCACGAAGGCGCTCTTGGCGGCGCCGCTGCCTGATGTGTAGTCGGTGAAGCCGCGTGCGTAGCCCACGCCCAGCCGCGCTTTCACGCTGACCGCTTCAAAACTTGTGCCAGCGACACCGACGACGGCCACGCCCTGGCTGTGCACTGAGGCGGCAGCCAGTGAACCCGCAGCGTTCTTCACATTGCCTTGCGCGTCACCGAGTTTCCAGCCCATGACTTCGGCGCCGAAGGTCTTGTCGAGCTGCTTGCCGAAGTAGATCTTCCCGCTGCCCTTGGCGTTGCGATCGCAGGCGACTGAGCCTGTGCAGTCCAGGCGGTAGTGGGTGGCGGCGCCGATGCTGGCGCCGACGTAGTTGTCTTCGGCGGCGCGAGCGCTGAAATTGCTGAGGGTCAAGACGGCGGTGGTGACAAGCAAGCTGGTGAGTGTTCTCTTCAAGGCGTACTCCATGGTGGGTCCTCGTCGTGCGGTGCGGCCGGGATGGCCGTGGTTCGACGCGGCGCAGTTTCATGAGTTCGACCCCACGGTGCCAGCAGCTTGTACGAAGACCAGGAAAGTGAGGCGTAAGGTAGCAAAATACGCTACCTCTTGCCCACACCGGAACTTTCACCATGAGCTCACCTGAAGCCGTGATGCAGGCCTTGCGCGCCGAGCTACGCGCCGCGGGCATCACCTACCGCAGCTTGGCCGAACGCATAGCCATGAGCGAGTCGAGCATGAAGCGCATGTTCAGCCAGGGCGACATGTCGCTGTCGCGCCTGGCGCTGGTGTGCAAGGCCGCAGGCATCACCATGGAAGACGTGTTGCGCCAAGCCGCAGACGCCGCGCCGCGCGCCGAAGCGTTGACGCTGGCGCAAGAGCGCTCGCTGATGTCGGACCCGCAGTTGCTGCTGGTGGCGATCTGCTGCCTGGGCCAGTGGACGCTCGCGCAGATCATTGAGACCTACACGCTGACGCTGGCGCAGGCTGTGCGTGGCCTCACACGCCTGGACCGTCTGGGTTTGATCGAGCTCAAGCCGGGCAACCGCTACCGGCTGCGTGTTTCACGCACGTTCCGCTGGCGGCCCGACGGCCCAGTGCAGCAGTACTTTCGCCAGCATGTTGTGCACGACTACTTCGGCGGCCGCTTTGATGGTGCCGGCGAAACGCTGCACGTGGTGCATGGCCGCTTGTCGTCCGCCAGCGCGCAGGAGCTGGTGCAGCGCATGCAGCAGCTCGGTAGTGAGCTCGCGCGGCTGCATCAAGACGACCAGCGCAAGAGCGAAGACGAGCGCGACGGCTACACGCTGCTGCTGGGCTTGCGCTCGTGGGAGTTCGCGGCGTTCACGGCGATGCGGCGCTAATGCTTCACCAGTACGGCCCCAAGAACACATACACCGTGCTGCCCAGCGCACTGGTCGCCCCCATGCCCAGATAGGCCGGGCCAAAGCGCGTGTCGACCGAGATGAAGGCGCTGGCGGCGGGGCGCAACTTGGCCGCACGTATGGCCTCGTTCTCGGCATAACCCGTGCCCAGCTCCAGCGACATGCCCGTGCGGATGGCGCCACCCAGCCCGGGCGGCATCTGGCCGATGCGCCGCGCCACCACCACGCGGCCGAAGAGCACGGTGGCACCCGTCACCGAATCGCGCGGCGCACCGGTCAGCCGCAAGAAGCCGCCCAGGCGCAGCGGCGCAAAGCCGCTGCGGCTCTTGGCCCATTCGCCGTAAACATGCCCGCCCCATTCGCCCAGGCGGATGGCCGACAGCCCTTGCACCGAGCTTTGCGCCAAGGTCGTGACGCTGCGGCCCGGTGCCGGCGTGGACTGAAGTTGGGCCACGAACAGCGAGCCCTCAGTAGGGAAGGCCAGCGAGTTCAGCGTGTCGTAGCGCAGACTGATGAAGCGCGTGGTCTCGGCGATATCGCTGACGTCTGTGGCTGTCTCGGGCAGCAGCACGCGGCCGCGGCCCAGCGTGCGCAGCACGCCCGCGTGCAGCGAGGCGCGGCTGCCAAACTGGTAGCCCAGCGACGCTGACAAGGACTGCGTGGTGACCGACGCGCGCGCCGTGCGCCGGCCGTCCACAAAGAGATCCAGCGGCTCGGTGTCGTACTCGGCGGTGGCCTGCGCAAACCAGGGCGAGCCCGCACCCAGCGGCTGCCACCACTGCGTGCTCAAGGCACGCGAGGAGCCAATGCGCGCGATGGTGCGCAGCTCGCCGCCCCAGGGGTTGATCCAAGATAACAAATGAAGTGCACTGACCGTGATGCGGTGGTCGTCGCGGAAATCGCTCGACAGCTCCAGCCCCAGGCGCACGCGGCTGCGCGCGCCTTCGGCCTCGGTGGGCGTGATGATCAATTCGCGGCCCATCGCGCCATCCACCATACGCGTCTCCACACGCTCGAAGTCACCACGGCCGAAGAGCCGCGCTGCCGCGCGCTGGGCGCGTGCCATGGTGATGCCTTCGCCGATCTCCAAGCCCGTTTCAGCCGCCAGTGCGCGGCCGTCGGCGAAGGCCGTGCTTTTGACCTCGAGTTTGGCAAGCGGCCGTGCCAGGTCGCGGTCCGGGCGCGGCGCCAGGCGGGTGGCTTCACGCAGCGCGTACACCTCCTCAGGCGTTACCAGCGCGGCCAGGCGCGGCGCCATGGCCAACGCGGCGCGCTCACCCGCGCGCATGGCGCGCTCGGCGGCATTGAAGTCGAGGAAGCCAATGCCACGCAGCTCGGGTGCGATCAGCACGTCGTCCGCGCCCAGCTCCTTGATCGAGCGCTGCACGTTCTGCTCGGTCAGGATGTTGAGCATTTGCTGCGCCACCCCCAGGCCGCTGGTCAGGCCGTCGGCCCCTGCCAACGGTGTACCGACGTTGACGGCGATGATGACAGTGGCACCCATGGCGCGCGCCAGGTCCACGGGCAAGTTGCGCACCAAGCCGCCGTCAACGACCAGGCGCGAGGTCTCGCCGTCCACAAGACGCAGCGGCGCGAACACGCCGGGCACGGCCATCGATGCGCGCAGTGATTGAAAGAGCGGCGTCTCGGCGAGCTCTACCAATTCACCGGTCAAGAGGTCGGTGGCCACGGCGCGAAACGGCAGCGGAAGCGCGCTCAAGGGCCGGGCCATCGCGTCGGCCGGCAAGAGCCGCGTGAGCACGACTTCAAGCTCGGCGTTGCTCGCGGCCGCAGGCGGCAGGCGCAGGCCGCTGCGGCCCAGACCGAACTCCAGCCGCGAGGGCAGGTCGAGGTCGTCTTCTTTGCGCCGAAAGCTCAGGTCACCACGCTGCACGCGGTCGGCGACGACGCTGTCCCAGTCGGTGCCACGCACGAACTGCTCCAGCTCTTCGACCGAGCGCCCGGCGGCAAACGCGCCGCCCACCACCGCGCCCATGCTGGCGCCGACGACGATGTCGACGGGCACGCGCATGTACTGAAGCGCGCGCAGGACGCCGACATGCGCGAAGCCGCGCGCACCACCGCCAGAGAGCACCAGCGCCACGCGTGGCCGTTGCGCCACAGGCTCAGCGGTTTGCGCATGCAGCGCGGGGCTCATCAGCAGCGGCAGGCTGGCAACTAACAGCAGAAGTGTGCGGGTCATTGATGAGCAAGGCTTTGTGCTGCGAAGGGTGGTCATTCTTGCCCACGCATCCTGCGGTCACTCTGCGCGTCTTAACATCGCCGCATGATGAAGAAACTCTGCCTGGCAATACTTATGGCGACGGCGCTGCACGCGTCGGCGCTTGAACTCAAACCCGTGACAGTGGCACGTGGCCTGGCCAACCCCTGGGCGCTGGCCTTCCTGCCCGACGGGCGCATGCTGGTTACCGAGCGCGCCGGGCGGCTGCGCATCGTGTCCGCCGAGGGCAAGCTCAGCGAGCCACTGGCGGGCTTGCCGCCTGTGGCCGCTACCGGCCAATGCGGCCTGCTCGACGTGGTGGTCGACCCCAAGTTCAGCGAGACCGGGCTGATCTTTTTCAGCTTCGCTGAACCCGCGCCTGCGGGTGCTTCAGGCAACAGTACGGCGGTGGCGCGTGCACGACTGGAAGGCGAGCGCCTGAGCGACGTGCGCACGATTTTTCGGCAAAGCCCGAAGGTGTCGAGCCAACTGCATTGCGGCTCGCGCATCGTGATGGCACGTGACCGCACGCTGCTCGTCGGCCTGGGCGACCGCTTCACGCGCAAAGACGACGCGCAGACTTTGGACAACCACCTCGGCAAGGTCGTGCGCATTGACCTGGACGGCAAAGCACCCGCAGACAACCCCTTCGTTGGCCGCGCAGGCGCGCTGCCAGAGATCTTCAGCCTCGGCCACCGCAACATCCAGGGCGGTGCGCTGCACCCGACGACCGGTGAAGCCTGGTTCAGCGAACACGGCCCGCAGGGCGGCGACGAAATCAACCTTGTCGAGGCCGGCAAAAACTACGGCTGGCCGTTGGTGACGTATGGGCGCAACTACGGCACCGGCACGCGCATTGGCGAAGAAGGCCCGAAGGCCGGCTTCGAGTCGCCGCTCAAACATTGGGTGCCTTTGTCGATCGCGCCCAGCGGCATGGCCTTCCTCACCAGCGAGCGCTACCCCGGCTGGAAAGGCAGCCTCTTCATCGGTGCGCTGCGCGGCGAAGCGCTCGTGCGCCTGACGCTGGACGGCCGCAAGATCGTCGCCGAAGAGCGCTTGCTCGAATCACGCAAAGAGCGCATCCGCGACGTGCGCCAAGGCCCCGACGGCTGGCTCTATGTGCTGACGGACAACGCCGACGGGCAGATCTTGCGCATCGAGCGTTGACGCTTGACCGCTGACGGTTCGCGGCAGCAGGCCGTCGCTTCGTCGCCTGGCATCCTGGCTTGGTCGCAGCGCGCTTGCCGCTCGCTCGCGCCTGCTTTAAGGTGCCGACCCTGTGCGTGGGCCTCAGGTCCCGCCCCTTGATTTGAATGCTGGAGTTTTCGTCATGTTGAGCAAGTTGGTTCCTGTGTCCTTGGGCGTGCTGGTGCTGCTGACGGTGTTGACGGTTGCCGGCTGCGGCCGTGGTGGTGAAGGTGGCTCGGCAGCTGCCAAGGTGGCCTCGGCGGCGTCGCAGCCCGCACTGCTGATCGCGCCCGAAGATTTGCGCACGGTCGCCGCCAGTTCGCGCGCCAGCGGCCCCGTCATCACCGGTTCGATTCAGCCTGAGCGCCGCGCCGACTTGCGCGCCGAGATCTCGGCGGTGGTGCTGCAAGTCTTGAAGGGCAACGGCGAGGCGGTACGCCGTGGTGAGCTCATCGTGCGCCTGGACGACGCTTCGATCCGCGACAACCTGGCCTCGGCCGAAGAGTCGGCGCGTGTCGCGGGCCAGGCCTTCGAGCAGGCCGAGCGCCAGCTGCAACGCCAGAAGACCCTGCAAGCCCAGGGCATGACCTCGACCCAGGCGTCGGAAGACGCCGAGATGCGACGTAATAACGCTCAAAGTGACCTGATTGCCGCGAAGGCCCGCGCCGCCAGCGCGCGCCAGCAAATCACCCGCACGGAAGTGCGCGCACCGTTCGACGGCATCGTGAGCGAGCGCAAGGTGTCGGCAGGCGACACCGCCGGCCCGGGCAAGGAATTGGCCAAGGTCATCGACCCGGCCAGCATGCGTTTTGACGGCCTCGTCTCGGCCGACCGCTTGAGCGAGATCAAGCTCGGCCAGCGCGTGAACTTCCGCGTCAACGGCTACCCCGGCGTCGACTTCGCCGGTGTCGTCAAACGCATCGACGCCGCCGCCAACGCCACCACACGCCAGCTTGAAGTGCTGGTGGCTTTCAGTGGTGACGCGCCCAAGGTGGCCGGCCTGTATGCCGAAGGCCGTGTCGAGAGTGGCAGCGCGCAAGTGCTGACCTTGCCCGAAGCCGATGTGCAACGCGCCGGCGACGCGGCGTACGCCTGGCGGG
>JANOJR010000691.1:0-7358 GCA_031418855.1 Rubrivivax sp. | reverse complement strand
CAAGTACAACTCGATCACCATCGACGGCGTACGCGTTAGCGACTCCTTCGGCCTGGAAGCCAACGGGCTGCCGACCATCAAGCAGCCGATCTCGATCGACGCCATCGCTGCGGTGCAGGTCAACATCTCCAACTACGACGTCACGCAGCAGGGCTACACCGGCGCCAACATCAACGCTGTCACCAAGAGTGGCACCAACGAGTTCAAGGGCAGCGTCTACTACGTCTACCGCGACGACAGCCTCTCGGGTGACCGCTTCTTCCGCCGCCCCGACCGCTATGTGGCGCCGCCGGTGTTTGAAGACAGCACCACCGGCTTCACGCTGGGCGGCCCGATCATCAAGGACAAGCTGTTCTTCTTTGCCAGCTACGAAGAGCTCAAGAGCAACCGCAACTCGCCTATCTTCGGGCCGATTGGTGCGGGCTTGACCGACGTCGGCATCACGCAGGCGCAGATTGCTGCGGCGCAAGCGGCGGCGAAGGCCAAGGGCTTCGACATCGGCAGCTTCAGCTCGCAGGGCGACCTGAGCGTGAAGGACACGCTGCTCAAGCTGGACTGGAACATCAGCGACACGCACCGTGCCAACGTGCGCTACTCGAAGACCGAAGAGGCCAACCCGATCTTCCCGGGCTTTTCGGGCAACAGTTTTTCGCTGAGTTCGCGCAACTTCACGACCGCCAAGACTATCGAGTCGATGGTGGGCCAGATCTTCTCAGACTGGACGCCAAGCTTCTCGACCGAGTTCAAGCTGTCCAAGCGCGACTACTTGAGCGTGCCCTTGACCAACTCGGACCTGCCCGAGATCCAGCTTGTTTACACCGCAACGGCGCCCGAGGGCACGGCGACCGGCAACCGCACGCTGCGCTTTGGTACCGAAGAGACACGCCACTTCAACCGTTTGGAGACCAAGACCACCAACGCCTACATGGCGGGGAACTGGACGCTGGGCGCGCATGAGGTGAAGTTCGGCGCCGACGTCGAGCAAAACGATATCTTCAACGCCTTCGTGCGCCGTGCCAGAGGCCAGTACACCTTCCAGGGCGCGGACCCGGTGGCGCTGTTCATTGCCAACAACCCGACGGCCTACCGTGTGCAGGTGCCGCGCGCGGGCTTCACGCTCAATGACGCGGCGGCAAACATCAACTTCGACAACCTCGGGCTGTTCGTGCAGGACACCTGGAATGTCAACAAGAGCTTGTCAGTGATGGCTGGCTTGCGCATCGACACGGTCAACACCGGTTCCGCGCCGATCTACAACGCCGCCGCACAAGCAGCGTTCGGCTATGACAACCGCGCCACCATCGATGGCCAGCAGCTGGTGCAGCCGCGGGTCGGCTTCAACTACCGCTTCGACCCGGTGGACGGCCGGCGCGCGCAGCTGCGTGGTGGCGTAGGCCTCTTCCAGGGCAGTGCGGCCTCGGTGTGGTTGGCCAACCCCTACCAAAACACCGGCATGGTCGTGAACGACTCGCAGTGCTCAGCCACCACGGTGCCCGCCTGCCCGGCGGGCCTGTTCACGGCCAACCCCAACAGCCCCGCCATCGTGCCCGGCGCGGCTACGTCCAACGTCGACTTCCTGGCGCCCGGCACGAACCAGCCGGCGGTGTGGAAGGCCAACCTGGCGTTTGATACCGAGCTGCCGATGGGCCTGAACTTTGGCGCCGAGTGGCTCTTCACCAGTGTCAAGCAAGGCCTGGCCTATCGTCACCTCAACTTGGGAAACCCCACGGGCACAGCGCCTGACGGCCGCCAAGTGTTTTGGAACACAGGTGGCTTGAACCCCGCATGCTGGACCGGTGCCGAGACGCCCACCACCACCGGTGTCTGCGCCACCAGCGCCACCAACGTCAACCAGCGGCCGACCACACGCTTCCTTAACAACCGCAACTTCGCCGACGTCTTGGTCACCGAAAGCACCGGCAAGGGCGAAGGCAATGCCGTGACCTTGCAGTTGTCGCAAAGCCTGCGCTCGATGGGCGTCAACTGGAGCGTGGCGGTGACACGCACCGAGGCCACCGAGGTCAGCCCGCTGACGTCGTCGACCTCGTTCTCGCAGTGGGCCAACCGCCCCAACTACAACCCCAACGAGGCGGTGGCGGCCAACTCTGGCTCGCTCATTCGCAACCGCGTCAACGCCAGCTTCAGCTGGGGCCGCGCCTTCGTCAGCACCTATCGCACCTCACTGGGTGTGTTTTACGAAGGCCGTGATGGGCGCCCGTACAGCTGGTCGTTCAACAACGACATGAACGGCGACGGCGTCGGCGGTAACGACTTGCTGTACATCCCGCGAGCGCCTGGTTCCGGCGAGGTGCTGTTCCGCCTGCCCACCCAGACGGTGGCGGCGTCAGGCGCTGCGGCCGAGGCCGCGTTTTGGGCGGTGGTGGATGCCAACAAGTCGCTGACTCGCTCGCGTGGCGGCGTGGTGGCGCGCAACGGTGACACCTCGCCCATCTCGCACAGCTGGGACGTGCGCCTGAGCCAGGAAGTGCCCGGCTTCACCGCCAAGCACAAAGGCGTGATCTCGCTGGACATCCTGAACTTTGGCAACTTGCTGAACAAGAAGTGGGGCCGCATCGAAGAGATCGGCTTCTCGGACGGCACCGGCGGCTTGGTGCGCAAGTGGATCAATTACGCCGGCACGCAAGACGGCAAGATGGTCTACGCCGTCAACGACCCCTTCACCGTGACCAACAAGAACAACCGCGGCGAAGCCGCCTGGGCGCTGCAGATCACGGCACGCTACGAGTTCTGAGGACTTGACTCTCTCCCCCATGCAGGGGGAGGGAGCTTTGGGCGTTAGCGGCAGGCGTCAAACGTCGCCGCGCCGCTACCCAGCTTGATGCCACGCAGCTGCTCGCGCAGGGGCGCGCCGGCGCGCTCGATGCGCAACCAGGTGTTGGCCTCCATCTTGCGCTGCTGCCAAGTCTCAAGCGCCACGCCGGCCTGCACCAGCACGCCTTCGGCCACGGAGACGTCCGATCCCGTCAACGGCCCGGCTTCGACGCAGAGCTCGGCCTCGCCTGCGGCCATGCTCGCAGCGCGCGCGGCGGAGACGGCGGCGCTGGCGGCTTTGGGTGTCAGCACGGCAATGGCCTCAGGCCGCACCTGCGCGGCCAGCCGTGCCGGCTCGCGCTCGCCGTGCAGCGGCGCGGGAAACATGGGCGCGAGCCAGTCGCGCGCCCAGGCAAAGAAGATGAGGTTGGCCCCTACCAGCACGACGAGCACGGCGCGGCGCATCAGTCGGCAGTCACGGTGGCGGCTTGCAGGCGGATGCTGACCTCGCCGCTGCTGATGCGGTGCAGGCTGCCTGTGCCCACGTCTGCACCAACGCCAGCGCGCACCAACAGCGCGCCCTGCGCATCCACACCTTCGGCCACACCTTCGGGCACGCCCGCCTGCGTCGTCAGCACGTGCTGGCCGCGCAGCAAGTCGCGCACGGCGTAGCGCGCGGCCAGCGGGCCGAAGCCCTCGCTCTCGAAGCGGCGCAGCATGTGCAGCAGCGGCGCCGCCACCGCGACTAACGCGCTGGCGGTGGTGACGCCGGTGTCGAGCTCAAGCAGGGCCGCCAGCCCGTGCGTCAAGCCCGCGTCCGGCTGCGCCAGGACGTTGATGCCGATGCCGATGACGGCGACGCGCTGGCCCGCCGCCACCACCGTCTCGATCAAGATGCCGCCGAGCTTGCGGCCGCGCCCGGGGCCGCTGCGCAGCCATAAGTCGTTGGGCCACTTCAGCGCGATGCGCTGGCCGCTTGGGTCCAGCGCGTCGGCCAGACACAGGCCCACGGCGAGCGACAAGCCGCTCCAGTCAAGCGGCGCGTAGGGCAGGGCGAGTGAAAAGGTGAGCGACGCGCCGGGCTTTGAGGTCCAGCTGCGCCCGAGCCGGCCGCGGCCTTGGGTTTGGGCTTCTGCGACCAATAAGCAGGGCGCCGTATCACCGCCGCGTGCGCGTTCCAGCAAGGTCGTGTTGGTCGACGCGCACTGCGGCAGCACCTCGACGCTCAGCCCCGGTAGCAGCGGCTCGAGCTGCAACCACAGCGCTTCGGCGTGCGCCGTCAGCGCCATGGGTTCAACGCTTCGCGCGCCGCTTGGGCGCCAGCATCGTGCGCCGGCATACGGGGCTGCCGCAGCGGCATTCGTATTGCTTCTTCAGCTTGGGCGTAAGCCGCTCGTCGATGACCAAACCGTAGTCATAGAACAGCTCTTCACCGGGCGACAGGTCGTGCAGCGCCTTGATGAAGACGCGGCCGTCAGTCTCATCAGCTTCGCAGTTAGGCTCGCAGGCATGGTTGATCCAGCGCGAGGCGTTGCCGCCCACGTTCGCGTCGATGACATGCTGCTCATCGATGTGAAAGTAGAAGGTGTGGTTGGGGTCCGACGGGTCGTGCGGGTGCCGGCGCAGCGCTTTTTTCCAGTCGATGATTTCGCCGATGTACTCGATAAGCACGCTGCCGGCGGGGATCTCGCGCAGTGCGTAAACGCCCTTGCCATGCACGCCGCTTTTGCGGACCTGGATGCGTCGGCCAGAAACGGTGGCGCCGGGGCTGTTGTTTACGGTCACTTGCGCTGGCGTCTTCATTCGGTACATTGAAATCATGGGCGCGCGCGCATGTGTGCGTGCGCGTAAGGGTCGGCATTGTAGGCATGGCCCTCGGCGTGAGCCGGGGCCTGAACAGGAAGCATGAGCAAGACACTCGTCATCGCAGAAAAACCCAGCGTCGCGCAAGACATCGTGCGCGCGCTCACCCCCACCGCGGGCAAGTTCGACAAACACGACGACTACTTCGAGAGCGAAAGCTTCGTCGTCACCTCGGCCGTAGGCCACCTCGTGGAGATCAAGGCGCCCGAGGCCTACGACGTCAAGCGCGGCAAGTGGAGCTTTGCGCACCTGCCCGTGGTGCCGCCGCACTTCGACCTGGCACCCATCGACAAAGCCAAGTCGCGGCTGAACGCGGTGGTGCGGCTGGTCAAGCGCAAGGATGTGAGCGCACTCATCAACGCCTGCGACGCCGGGCGTGAAGGCGAGCTGATCTTTCGCCTGATCGTGCAGTTCGCGGCGGGCGAGAAGGCTCCCATCAGCAAACCCGTGCAGCGCCTGTGGCTGCAAAGCATGACGCCGCAGGCCATCCGCGACGGCTTTTCGCATTTGCGAAGTGACGAGCAGATGCTCGGCCTGGCCGACGCCGCCCGCAGCCGCAGCGAGGCCGACTGGCTCATCGGCATCAACGGCACACGCGCCATGACGGCCTTCAACTCGCGCGACGGGGGCTTCTTTCTAACGACCGTCGGGCGTGTACAGACGCCCACGCTGTCGATCGTGGTCGAGCGTGAGGAGAAGATCCGCAAACACATCTCGCGCGACTACTGGGAGGTCAAGGCCAACTTCGACGCCGAGGCCGGCCAGTACGAGGGCAAGTGGTTCAACCCGACCTGGAAGAAGAACCCCGACGACGTGGAGCAGCGCGCCGACCGCCTGTGGCACGCCGCCGACGCCGAGGCCATTGCCAAAGCCTGCCTGGGCCAGCCGGCGGTGGTGAACGAAGAAGCCAAGCCCAGCACGCAGGCCAGCCCGCTGCTGTACGACCTGACGACCTTGCAGCGTGAAGCCAATGGGCGTTTTGGTTTTTCGGCGAAGACCACGCTGTCGATTGCGCAGGCGCTGTACGAAAAACACAAGGCGCTGACCTACCCCAGAACCGACTCACGCGCCTTGCCCGAGGACTACCTGGCCACCGTCAAGAGCACCTTCGAGATGATCGGCTCGGAGGACCTGCCGGGGCCCCTGCGCGAGCTGGCGGTGCATGCGAAGAAGGGTTTGAAAGAAGGCTACGTCAAACCCATCAAGCGCGTGTTCGACAACACCAAGGTGTCGGACCACTTCGCCATCATCCCCACGCTGCAAGCCCCGCGCAGCTTGACCGAGGCCGAGGCGAAGATTTACGACATGGTGGTCAAGCGCTTCATCGCCGTGTTCTACCCGTCGGCCGAGTTCATGGTGACCACGCGTATCAGCAAGGTTAGCTTGCCCGGCACCGAGCACAGCTTCCAGACCAACGGCAAGGTGCTGGTCAACCCCGGCTGGCTGGCGGTGTACGGCAAAGAAGCGCAAGACGAAGACGCCAACCTGGTGCCGGTGGCTCCCGGCGAGCTGGTGCGCGCCGAGAGCGTGGACGTGAAGGCGCTGGCCACCAAGCCGCCAGCGCGCTACAGCGAGGCCACGCTGCTGTCAGCGATGGAAGGTGCGGGCAAGCTCATTGAAGACGAAGAGCTGCGCGAAGCCATGCGCGAAAAAGGCCTGGGCACGCCGGCGACGCGCGCGCAAACCATTGAAGGTTTGATCTTTGAGAAGTACATGTTCCGCGACGGCCGCGAACTCGTGCCCACGGCCAAGGCCTTCCAGCTGATGACGCTCTTGCGTGGGCTGGCGATTGAAGACCTGACCAAGCCCGAGCTCACCGGCAACTGGGAATACCAGCTCGCCGAGATGGAGCACGGCCGCCTGAAGCGCGACACCTTCATGGCCGAGATTGCCAAGATGGCCGAGCGCATCGTCAAGAAAGCCAAAGAGTACGACCGCGACTCCATCCCCGGTGACTACGCCACGCTCAGCACGCCGTGCCCTAACTGCGGCGGTGTGGTGAAAGAGAACTACCGGCGCTTCACGTGCATGGGCAAGGTGGTGGCCGACGGCAGCGAAGGCTGCGGCTTTTCGATGACCAAGATCCCCGCCGGCCGAGCCTTCGAAGTGCGCGAGGCCGACGCCTTCTTGCGCGACAAGAAGATCGGCCCGCTGGAAGGCTTTCGCTCCAAAGCCGGCTGGCCCTTCACCGCCGAGCTCAAGCTCGCGTTTGACGAAGAGATCAAAAACTGGAAGCTTGAATTCGATTTCGGCGACGACGCGAAGAACGGCCAGGGCGACGGTGAGCCGGTCGACTTTGGCGAGCAGGTGTCGCTGGGCGCTTGCCCCAAATGCCAGGGCCGTGTGCTGGAGCATGGCACGTCGTATGTGTGCGAGCACAGCGTGGGCGCCACCGTCACCTGCGACTTCAAGAGCGGCAAGATCATCCTGCAGCAGCCGGTCGCGCGCGAGCAGATGACGCTCTTGCTGACAAGCGGCAAGACGGCACTGCTGGAGAACTTCGTCTCCAACAAGACGCGGCGCAAGTTCAAGGCCTTCCTGGCTTTCGACAAGAAGGAAGGCAAGGTGATGTTCGCGTTTGAGCCGCGCGCGGCCAAGCCTGCGGGCAAGACGGCGGCGCCGGCGAAGACTGCGGCGAAGACCGCCGCGACGAAGGCTGCGCCAAGGAAAGTAGCGGCGAAGAAGGCGGCCTAAACGTTGAGCCACTGGCCCTGCCCGAGCCG
>JANOJR010000690.1:0-2432 GCA_031418855.1 Rubrivivax sp. | reverse complement strand
GCCGGATTGCAGATCGAAGACTGGACAAAGTGATCGCCCGGGTCTCAAGGCGTTAGTACCATGCCTTCGCGCGCCATGACGGCGCCGGGCAGGGCGGCCTCGACCTCGCGGCCGATCGCATCCAGCCGGTCGTCGTCGTGGTCGGGGTCGTGGTGGAACACCACCAGCTTCTTCACGCCGGCGGATTTGCACAGGCGCACGGCCTCCTGCCAGGTCGAGTGCCCCCAGTTGATCTTGGAGGGGAACTCCTTGTCCGAGTAGGTCGAGTCGTAGATCAGCAGGTCGGCCCCGTCGATCAGGCCGAGGATGCGCTGGTCGGGCTTGCCGATCACGTGCTCGGTGTCGGTCACGTAGCAGATCGAAGCCCCCTTGTGCTCGATGCGATAGCCAGTCGCCCCGTTCGGGTGGTTGAGCGGGGTCGTCTTGACCTTCACGCCCGGGTACAGATCGAAGCTGTCGCCAGCCGAGAAATCCTCGAACGCGATCTTGCCGCGCATGATCTCGAGCGGCACGGGAAAGTTGGGCTCGGCCATTTGCCCCGCGAGCACCGTGCGGATCCCGCCCTGACTGGGCAGCAGATGTCCCGCCAGGATCCGGAACTGCGACTTGGGATCGAACGCGGGAGCAAAGAACGGGAAGCCCTGGAAGTGTGCAGCTGGAGCTTGTCGGAGCTGGAGCCGCGGCTCTTCTCATTCAACTCACCCGTGGGTGCGTGCCAGGCCTGTGACGGCCTGGGCCAGGCTGCCGCCATCGACGCCGAGCGTGTGGTGGCCTTCCCGTCGTTGAGCCTGGCCTCAGGCGCCATCAAGGGCTGGGACCGGCGCAACCCCTACACCTTCTCGCTCTTGGAGAGCGTGGCCAAGCACTACCAATTCGACATCGAGACGGCGTTTGACGCGCTGCCCGACCAAGCGCGCGAGGTGCTGCTGCATGGCTCGGGCAGCGTGGAGATCGAGTTCACCTACAGCGCCGAGGGCAAGAGCGGCAAGACACGCAGCGTCAAGCGCCGCCATGCGTTTGAAGGCATCCTGCCCAACCTGGAGCGGCGCTACCGTGAGACCGACTCCGTCACCGTACGTGAAGAGTTAGCACGCTACCAGTCGATCAAGCCCTGCCCCGACTGCGGCGGTGCGCGCCTGCGCCGTGAAGCGCGGCATGTCTTCTTGCAGCCGCAGGGTGCCGACGCCAACACCGACGCCAGCGCGCCACGCGGCAAGGCGATCTATGAAGTCGAAAACGCCACCTTGGCCGCCAGCCTGGCTTACTTCGAGACCTTGCAACTCGAAGGCAACAAGGCCGACATTGCCGACAAGATCGTGCGCGAAATTCGCTCGCGGCTGCGCTTCCTGAACGACGTCGGCCTCACCTACCTCAGCCTGGACCGCGGTGCCGACACGCTCAGCGGCGGCGAAGCCCAGCGCATCCGCCTGGCCAGTCAGATCGGCAGCGGCCTCTCGGGCGTGATGTACGTGCTGGACGAGCCCAGCATCGGGCTGCACCAGCGTGATAACGAGCGACTGATAGGCACACTCAAGCACCTGCGCGACCTTGGCAACTCGGTGCTGGTGGTGGAGCACGATGAAGACATGATCCGCGCTGCCGACCACGTCGTCGACATGGGCCCGGGCGCGGGCGTGCACGGCGGCCATGTCGTGGCGCAAGGCACGCCGGCTGAGCTGGAAGCGAGCACCGAGTCACTCACCGGGCGCTACCTCGCGCACACCTTGCGCATCGAGGTGCCCAAGCGTCGGCGCGCCGCGCAGCCCGACTTCGAAACGCAGCCCGGTGCGGATGCGCGCGGCCTGCGTATCACCGGCGCTCGCGGCAACAACCTGCGCGGCGTGGATGTCGATATCCCCGTGGGACTGTTCACCTGCGTCACCGGCGTCTCGGGCTCGGGCAAGAGCACGTTGGTAAATGACACGCTGTACGCGGCGGTGGCCAGGAAGCTCTACCAAAGCCACGCCGAGCCGGCACCGCACGACCGTGTGGAAGGCCTGGAGCTTTTCGACAAGGTCATCAACGTCGACCAAAGCCCCATCGGCCGCACGCCGCGCAGCAACCCGGCCACCTACACGGGCCTGTTCACGCCAATGCGCGAACTCTTCGCCGAAGTGCCCACCGCACGCGAGCGCGGCTACGGCGCGGGTCGGTTCAGCTTCAACGTTAGCGCCAGCTCAGGTGGCGGCCGCTGCGAAGCCTGCGAAGGCGACGGCGTGATCAAGGTCGAGATGCATTTCCTACCCGACGTCTACGTGCCCTGCGACACCTGCCACGGCAAACGCTACAACCGCGAAACGCTGGAAGTCTTCTACAAGGGCAAGAACATCGCCGAGGTGTTGCACATGACGGTGGAAGAGGCGCACGCTTTTTTCAGCGCCGTGCCCAACCTGGCGCGCAAGCTGCAAACCCTGCTTGATGTCGGCCTGGGC
>JANOJR010000689.1:0-5622 GCA_031418855.1 Rubrivivax sp. | reverse complement strand
TGTGCGGCGGCTTGAACACCAACATCTTGCGTGCGGTGACGCAGAAGATGAAGGACGTGCAGGCTGCAGGCGGCACGGTGCAGGCTGTGGCCATCGGCAACAAAGGCCTGGGCTTCCTGAATCGCTTTGGCGTGCCGGTGATGAGCCATGCCGTGCAGCTCGGCGACGCGCCGCAGCTGGAAAAGCTCATCGGCCCGGTGAAGGTGATGATCGACGCGTTTGTCGCGGGCAAGCTCGACGCGGTGTACGTCTGCTTCACCAAGTTCATCAACACGATGAAGCAGGAACCCACGGTCGAGCAGCTGCTGCCGCTCACCGCGTCGCGACTCGAACAAAGTGCGGCCGAGAAGACGCAGTACGGCTGGGACTACATCTACGAGCCCGACGCGCCCACCGTCATCAACGAGCTGCTCACGCGCTACGTCGAAGCGCTGGTGTTCCAGGCCGTGGCCGAGAACATGGCCAGCGAGCAAAGCGCGCGCATGGTGGCGATGAAGGCCGCGACCGACAACGCGGGCAGCCTCATCAGCGAACTCAAGCTCATCTACAACAAAACCCGCCAAGCCGCGATCACCAAGGAATTGAGTGAGATCGTGGGCGGCGCGGCGGCTGTCTAAAGCCGCTGTTTCAAGCATTCGGATTGAAGGACCAAGAACATGGCAAAAGCTCAAGGCAAGATCGTTCAGTGCATCGGCGCCGTCGTCGACGTGGAATTCCCGCGCGACAGCATGCCGCGCATTTACGACGCGCTCAAACTCGACGGCACGGCGCTCACGCTTGAAGTGCAGCAGCAGCTCGGTGACGGCGTCGTGCGCACCATCGCGCTGGGCTCCAGCGACGGCCTGCGCCGTGGTTTGATGGTCAGCAACACGGGTGCGGCCATCACCGTGCCGGTGGGCAAAGCCACCCTGGGCCGCATCATGGACGTGCTGGGCCAGCCCAGTGACGAGCGCGGCCCGGTGGACCAGACGCTCACCGCGTCGATCCACCGCAAGGCTCCCGCCTACGACGAGCTCAGCCCCTCACAAGAGCTGCTGGAAACCGGCATCAAGGTCATCGATTTGATCTGCCCGTTTGCCAAGGGCGGCAAGGTCGGCTTGTTCGGCGGCGCCGGTGTCGGAAAGACCGTGAACATGATGGAGCTCATCAACAACATCGCCAAAGCGCACAGCGGCTTGAGCGTGTTTGCAGGCGTCGGCGAGCGCACGCGCGAGGGCAACGATTTCTATCATGAGATGGCCGATTCGGGCGTCGTGAACCTAGAGAACCTGGGCGAGAGCAAGGTCGCCATGGTCTACGGCCAGATGAACGAGCCCCCGGGCAACCGCCTGCGTGTCGCGCTCACCGGCTTGACGATCGCCGAGAGCTTCCGCGACGAAGGCCGCGACGTGCTCTTCTTCGTCGACAACATCTACCGCTACACACTGGCCGGCACCGAGGTCTCGGCG
Organism: Rubrivivax sp.; assembly: GCA_031418855.1. GTDB lineage: Bacteria > Pseudomonadota > Gammaproteobacteria > Burkholderiales > Burkholderiaceae_C > Rubrivivax. Next base: position 4,174 of record JANOJR010000689.1, on the reverse strand, counting down.
CTGCTGGGGCGCATGCCTTCGGCCGTGGGCTACCAGCCGACACTCGCCGAAGAGATGGGCCGTTTGCAAGAGCGCATCACCAGCACCAAGGTCGGCTCGATCACCTCGATCCAGGCCGTCTACGTGCCTGCCGACGACTTGACCGACCCCTCGCCCGCCACCACCTTCGCGCACTTGGACGCCACGGTCGTGCTCTCGCGCGACATCGCCTCGCTGGGCATCTACCCGGCCGTGGACCCGCTGGACTCGAACTCGCGCCAGGTCGACCCCAACGTCGTCGGCGAAGAGCACTACAGCACCACGCGCGCCGTGCAAGCCACGCTGCAGCGCTACAAAGAGCTGCGCGACATCATCGCCATCCTGGGCATGGACGAGTTGAGCCCGGAAGACAAGCTGGCCGTGGCGCGCGCGCGCAAGATCCAGCGCTTCTTGAGCCAGCCGTTCCACGTGGCTGAAGTCTTCACCGGCAGCCCGGGCAAGTACGTGTCGCTGAAGGACACCATCCGTGGCTTCAAGATGATCGTCGCCGGTGAATGCGACCACCTGCCCGAGCAGGCTTTCTACATGGTCGGGACCATCGACGAGGCTTTCGAGAAAGCCAAGAAGATCAACTAAGGATCGCGTCATGGCCACTCTGCACGTTGACGTTGTCTCGGCTGAAGAAAGCATCTTCAGTGGCGAAGCCAAGTTCGTCGCACTACCCGGTGAGAACGGCGAGCTCGGCATCCTGCCGCGCCACACGCCGCTGATCACCCGCATCAAACCCGGCGCGGTACGCATCCAGCGCGCCGACAACGGAGAAGAAGAATTCGTCTTCGTCGCCGGCGGCATCCTCGAAGTGCAGCCGGGCAAGGTCACCGTGCTGGCCGACACCGCCATTCGCGGCCGCGACCTCGACGAAGCCAAAGCCCTTGAGGCCAAGAAGATGGCCGAAGAAGCCATGCGCAACGCCAAGAGCGACATCGATCTGGCGGCGGCCACAAGCGAGTTCGCGACGATGGCCGCGCAGCTCTTGGCGATCCAGAAGCTGCGCAAGAAGTAAGCGACACCACACCGCGACACAGCCCGCCGCGCCGCAAGGCCAGGCGGGTTTGTTGTTTCAGAAATCAACCCGTAAGCTCGCACCATGGACATCAAGATTGACAAGCGTTTCGAGCTCGCCGCCTCAGCCGAGCAAGCCTGGACGGTACTGGCCGACGTGCACGCCGTCGCCGCCTGCATGCCCGGTGCCTCGATCACCGAAACGCTGGACGCCACGCACTTCAAGGGCCAGGTCAAGAGCAAGGTCGGGCCGGCGGTGATGAGCTTTGCCGGCACCATTGACGTGCTGCAGCTCGACGCCGCCACCCGCACCTTACAAATGTTAGGCAAAGGCGCCGATCGTGGTGGCTCGTCGGCGTCGATGGACCTGACGGCGCGCATCGAAGCTGGCGCCACAGTCAGCACCTCGGTGCTGGTGGGCCAGGCCACGGTGTCGGTCAGCGGCAAGCTGGCGCAGTTCGGCAGCCGGCTTTTGGTGCCTGTGTCGGACGCCATGCTGGAGCAATTTGCGGGCAACTTTGCGGCGGCGGCGGCGGCCGTGGCGAATGCCCAAACGTCGACTGCGGGTAGCGCCACCGCAGCGGCGGCACCGCCCGTGGCCCAGGCCACCGAGCTCAATGCGCTGGCCTTGATGTGGACGGTGCTGAAGGCCTGGCTGGCTCGCCTCTTCGGCCGCAACGCACGCAACTGACTGGGAGTTCTGCACCATGGCCAAATCCACCGACAAGCTCGGCAAGCGCGACTACCTCGAACAGCTGGGCGCATTGCAGCTCGAGCTGAATGAAGTTGCGCGCTGGTTGCAGCACACCGGCAAGCGCCTGCTGGTGCTCATCGAGGGGCGCGACACTGCCGGCAAGGGCGGCGTCATCGCGGCCTTGTCGCAGTCACTCAACCCGCGCCAATGCCATGTGGTGGCCCTGGGCAAACCCAGCGAGCGTGAGCGCACGCAGTGGTACTTCCAGCGCTACGTGGCGCACCTGCCGGCGGCCGGTGAGATGGTGCTGCTCGACCGCAGTTGGTACAACCGCGCCGGTGTCGAGCGGGTGATGGGGTTTTGCACGCCCGCCGAGACCGACGCCTTCCTCAAGCAGGCGCCGCCGTTCGAGAAGATGCTGGTCGACGACGGCATCCTGCTCTTCAAGTACTGGCTGACGGTGGACCAGGCGCAGCAGGAAGACCGTTTTGCCGAGCGCATGAACGAGCCGCTCAAGCGTTGGAAGCTCTCGCCCATCGACCTGCAAGCGCGCGAGAAATACGCCGACTACACCGCCGCACGTCAGGCCATGCTCGACGCCACGCACAAGAAGGCGGCGCCCTGGACGCTGGTGGACTTCAACGACCAGCGCCGTGGCCGCCTGGCGCTCATCCGCAACCTGCTCGATCGCATTCCCGAGCGGCCCGTGCTGGAAACCACCCTCGACTTCCCCATGCTCAGCAAGCCGCCATTGCGGGAACGCTTCAAGGGCCCGCTCAAACCCATCTGAACCATCTGAACATCTGGTGGCATTGGGGCCGCAACGCTTGTGGCATGCTGCCGCTCCCTTCTTGGCCGGGCCACGTCAAACATGAACAGCATCGACGTCGAAGTCATCCGCAGCGCGATGGACTGGATGAACCGTGGCCACCGCGTGGTGATGGGCACCGTCGTGCGCACCTGGGGCTCGTCGCCACGGCCGCCAGGCTCGCTGATGGTCATCCGCGACGACGGCCAGGTGGCGGGATCGGTCTCGGGCGGCTGCATCGAAGACGACTTGATCGAGCGCGTCAAGCGCGGTGAATTGGCCCTGCGCCTGCCGCAAGCCACCACCTATGGCGCCAGCGCCGAAGAAGCGCAGCGCTTTGGCCTGCCCTGCGGCGGCAGCGTGCAGATCGTGCTGGAGCCACTGGGCGCGCAGTCAATGTTGCGTGAGCTTTTGTCGGGCATCGAAGAGCACCGCGTCGTGTCGCGGCGGCTGGAAATGGCCACAGGCTTGGTCGCCCTGCGCAGCATGACGGAAGGCGATGCCGTGCGCTTTGACGGCGCCGCGCTGGAAACCGTGCACGGCCCGCGCCTGCGCCTGCTCATCATCGGCGCCGGCCAACTCTCGCGTTATGTGGCGGCCATGGCCGTGATGCTCGACTACCGCGTGACCATCTGCGACCCACGCAGCGAGTACCACGAAGGCTGGGACGCCATGGAGGGCGTGACACTTTCCAAGCAGATGCCCGACGACCTGGTGCTGGCCATGAACCTCGACGCGCGCAGCGCCGTGGTCGCCGTCACCCACGACCCCAAGCTCGACGACCTGGCCTTGATGGAGGCGCTGAAGACGCCGGCGTTTTACGTCGGCGCGCTGGGCTCCATGCGCAACAACGATGCCCGACGGGCGCGTCTGCGTGAGTTCGACGTTAGCGCTGAGGAAGTCGCCGCCCTTCGCGGGCCGGTGGGCCTGAATCTGCGTGGTTTGACGCCGCCCGAGATTGCGCTTTCGATCGTCGCGGAGATGACCGCGGTGCATCGCGGTGCAGCGCTGGATGGCACGCTGACGGACTGGAGCGGGTCGACCACCGCGTGCAAGCTTGGGTTTGCTCCTTCCCCCTGACAGGGGGAAGGTTGGGATGGGGGTAAGAGGTTGCGCCACGCCACCACTTCGGCGTCGGCCTCGGCGACAGTCAACCCCCTCCCCAACCCTCCCCCTACCAGGGGGAGGGAGTAAATCAATTCAATGCCCCAGGATCTTCGACAAGAAGTCTTTCGACCGCTCACTCTTGGGGTTATTAAAGAACTCGTGCGGCGTGTTCTCTTCGACGATCTGGCCCTGGTCCATGAAGATCACGCGGTCGGCCACGGCCTTGGCGAAGCCCATTTCGTGCGTCACGCAAATCATCGTGATGCCCTGGTTGGCCAGCTCCGTCATGACGTCCAGCACCTCTTTGATCATCTCGGGGTCGAGCGCCGAGGTCGGCTCGTCGAACAGCATGATCTTGGGCGTGAGGCACAGTGCCCGCGCAATCGCCACACGCTGCTGCTGGCCGCCTGAAAGTTGCAGCGGGTACTTCTCGGCCTGCTCGGCGATCTGCACGCGCTTCAAGTTGAGCATGGCGCGCTCTTCGGCTTCTTTCTTGGGCAGCTTGCTCACCCACATCGGCGCCA
>JANOJR010000688.1:0-8357 GCA_031418855.1 Rubrivivax sp. | reverse complement strand
AGGTCAAGGTCAACGATCCCTTCAAAGGCGTGGAGCTGGTGCGTGCCTACGCGCACCCGGCGAGCGGCCGCCACAGCCTGCAACTTGAAATCAACAAGCGCCTGTACATGAACGAGGCCACGCGCGAGCCCATCGCGCACTTCCACGTCTTGCGGCAGCAACTCATGCAGCTGCTGGACGACATCTGCCATCACTTTCCGCCACGCCATGCCTGAAGCCTCGACAGCCGTCATTCCCATCGAACTGCAAGCCCCCGACATCACGCCCTGGCGGCACAGCGCCAGCGGTGTGGACTACGTGCACGTCTTCGACACGGGCCAGCCCGGGCCGAACGTGATGGTGCAGGCGCTGACGCATGGCAACGAGATCTGCGGCGCCATCGCCATGGTCAAGCTGCTGGGCGAGGCGATCCCGCTGCGCCAGGGCAAGCTCACCTTGGCCTTCGCGAACGTCGAAGCGTTTGCGCGCTTTGATACTGCCGCCCCTCACTTGTCGCGTTATGTTGATGAAGACTTGAACCGCGTCTGGGCTGACGAGGTCTTGCAAGGCCCGCGCGATTCCGCCGAGCTGCGCCGCGCGCGCCAGCTCGTGCCCTTTGCCGACGCGGCGGATTGCTTGCTCGACATCCACTCCATGCACGAAGCCTGCCGCCCGCTGATGGTGTGCGGCACGGTCGACAAAAACGCGGCCTACGCGCGCGAACTCGGTGTGCCGGCGGACTTGCTCATCGACACCGGCCACCCCGCCGGCCTGCGCCTCATCGACCGCGGCGGTTTTGGCGACGCGCAGAGCCCCAAGCGCGCGCTGCTCATCGAGTGTGGCCAACACTGGGAGCGCGCGACGGCCGATGTCGCCATCGACACGCTGATGCGCTTCCTGGCGCTCACCGGTGCGGTGGCGCGTGACTGGGCGCTGGCGCGCACGCCGCTGTCGTTACCGCCCATGCAGCGCCTAGTGCGTGTGACCGAAGCGGTGGTCGCGCGCTCGAACGACTTTCACTTCCTGGTGCCGGTGGTGGGCTTGTCGGTGGTGGCCAACGCCGGCACCCCGATCGCGCGAGATGGGGACCACACCTGGGTGGCACCCTATGACGACACGGTACTCGTGATGCCGGGCCTGACGCACCTGCGCGCAGGCAATACGCAAGTGCGCCTGGGGCGCTATGAAGCGGTGTGAGCGGCGGGTTGATTCGGGTCGATGCCCAGCCGTATGCACAAGCGCCGCGCCACGGCCTGCAAAGCCTTGTCGCTGGACGCCAGGCCGAGCGCCAGGCATCGGCGCGCGTACACCGGGTCGCTTTGCAGCTGCTCCACGTGCACGCGGTGCCCGGCGTGCGCCAACAGCCACTTCAGGTCGATGATCTCAAGCAGTTCAAGCGCAGGCGCAGCGGGCAAGGACATGGTGTTCATGGTGTGCAGGGTAGTGACCCAGGCCTGGTTAACGGCAGCTATGGCCCTTGGGCTGACAGGGCTCTTGTCCCCGCGCATGAATTAGTGGCGTTTGCCTGAAGAGCCCGATGACCCCTTCACCCCCCTTGACCGCGTTGCCCGATTTGGGCCACCAACTCGCCGGCTCGGGCTATGCCGTGCTCGACGCCGACGACGTGCTGCGCCTGAGCGGCAACACCGCCGCGCAGATGCAGGCCTGGTTGCCGCTGTGGCACGACTTGCCGCCGGACCTGCACCTCAAAGACGGCGGCCGTTACCGGCGTCGGCGTCACAGTAGTTTTGTGATTGAAGGTGAGAAGGTGCAGATCGCACCGCACCGCGCGCATTGGCAAAGCGTCTCCTACAACGCCTTGCACGGTGGCATCGAGCGCTGGTTCGAGCCCTTGCCTGCTGCGCTGGTGGCCGACCCTGCGTGGACACGCCTGCTGCGCGCCCTGGCCAGCACCGCCAGCGCGTTGCGCGCTCCGCAGACCTGGTACTTGGAAGCGCACAGCTTTCGCATCGACACCGAAGGCGGCATTGGCCGCCCCACGCCCGAAGGCGCGCACCGCGACGGCGTCGACCTTGTCGCCGTCATGCTGATGGCGCGTGTGGGCATCAAAGGCGCCGAGACCCGCGTCTTCGACGCCCGCGGCCCGCAAGGCGTGCGCTTCACACTCACGCAACCGTTCTCCACGCTCCTGCTCGACGACGAACGTGTGGTGCACGAAAGCACACCCATCCAACCGCTGGGCTCGGGCCAGGGCGCCTATCGCGACACCCTGGTGCTGACCTTGCGCCGGGGTGGTTTCCAAGACCCCTGAGCCGCGTTCAGAGTCAGCACTTCATCAACGTTAGTAAGCCAGCATCCCTTTCCACCAAGGAGACCCCATGTCCGAAGACCTCGACAAGAAAAAGCCCACCGAATCTGAAGCCGACCGCAAAGCCCGCGAGCGCATGGAAAAGCTGCTGGCGATGCCGGCAGCTATCGCCACGGGCTCGGCCATGCTCGGTGGCCAGCGCATCGACTACAGCACCGACGTCGCCTTCCTGCCCGTCGCCGATGAAGGCCTGGCGTCCACCGGCGAGCCGCAAGCGGCGGTGATGACCACGGCCTACCTCAAGAGCGGCGTCGTGGCCGCCGCGCGCCCCGTGTGTTTCGCCTTCAACGGCGGCCCCGGCTCGGCCTCCATCTGGCTGCACCTGGGCGCCCTGGGCCCCAAGCGCGTGGTCGTACCCGACGACGGCAGCATGCCGCGTGCACCCTACGGCGTGAGCGACAACCCGCACAGCTGGTTCGAACACTTCGACCTCGTCTTCATCGACCCGCCGCACACCGGCTGGTCACTCACCGCCAGTGAAGCCGCGCGCAAGAAGATGCTCGGCGTGGACGGCGACGTGGCGGCACTCGCCGAAGTCATGCGCGGCTGGCTCACGCGCCACAAACGCTGGGGCTCACCGCTGTACCTGGCCGGAGAAAGCTACGGCACCACGCGCGGCGCCGCACTCGCCGACAAGCTCGCCGAGATGGGCGCGCCGCTCACCGGCTTGATCCTGGTGTCGTGCGCGATGGACTTGCAAAGCATCGTCTTCGCGCCGGCGAATGACTTGCCCTACGCGCTCTTCATGCCGGCGTTTGCCAACGTCGCGCAGTACCACGGCTTGCTCAAAGGTGCCAACGCCGCGACACCCGCCGCCGCCCGCGCTGCGGCTGAAGAGTTCGCCGGCGAGTACGTGGCGGCCCTGCACGCCGGTGCGCGCCTCAGTGCGCGCGAACGCACCCGCGTGGCCAAGCGCCTGAGTGAACTGATGGGCCTGCCGCTGGCGCTGATCGAAGAGAAGAACCTGCGCATCAGCGAGCAGACTTTCTTCTTCGAAGCCCTGCGCAGCCAGGGCCGAATCGTCGGCCGGCTTGACGCGCGTGCCACCGGCCCGATGGCTGCCAGCCGTACACGCGATTGGGAGTTCGACCCCGGCATCGAAGCCATCGAAGGCCCCTACACCATGGCCGCACTCGACTACTTCAGCACCACGCTGGGCATCACCCTGCAACAGCGTTTTGAGGTGCTTGCGCTTGAAGTCAACCGCGGCTGGAACTGGATGCGCGGCGGCGAAGCGCGTGTCGACCGCATGGGCTACACCAGCACCAGCCCCGACCTCGCGCGCGCCATGCGCCGCAACACCCACCTGCGCGTGTTCGTCGCCAGCGGCCGCTACGACCTGGGCACGCCCTACAGCGCCAGCGACTGGTCGCTCGCGCAGCTGGATGCGCCCGCCGAGGTGCTGGCGCGCATCGAACACCACTACTACGACGCCGGGCACATGATGTACACACGGCAAGCTGACCTGGCGCAGTTGAAGGCGAACTTGGGGGCTTGGGTGGGTTGACAGCGCTCTGCGCTGGTTGAGGCTTGAGTTGATGATGGACATCGACGCGAGCCTCGTCAAAAGCCTCATCGCCGAGCAGTTCCCGCAGTGGCGGCGTTTGGCGGTGCGGCCTGTCCTGCGCCCCGGCTGGGACAACCGCAGCTTTCGCGTTGGCCCCAAGCTGCTCGCTCGCTTGCCAAGCGCTGCCGCGTACGCCCCGCAGGTTGATCGCGAGCAGCGCTGGTTGCCGTTTCTTCGCCAGCACCTGAGCTTCGCCATCCCCGAGCCGCTGGCGCGGGGAACGCCTGGCTGCGGGTACGCCTGGCCCTGGTCGGTGTACGGCTGGATTGCGGGCCAGGCCGTGGCCGACCACGCGCCGTTGAACGGGGCACGGTTTGCGATCGACCTTGCGCATGGCCTGACGCAACTTCAAGCGGCGCCTGCCGATGCCGGCCCCCAGCCCGGGCCTGAGAACTTTCATCGCGGCGCGCCGCTATCGGTCTACGACGCGCAGCTTCGACAAGCGCTCGCCGCTTTGCACGGCAAGATCGACACGGCCCCAATGCAACGCGCATGGGACCGCGCCGCTGCCACTGTCTGGGAACGACCCGCCGTCTGGGTGCACGGCGACATCGCGCCGGGCAATCTGCTCTTACGCCGTGGCCGGATTGCGGCCTTGATCGACTTCGGCCAACTCTGCGTTGGCGACCCTGCGTGCGACCTGGCCATCGCTTGGACCACGCTGCATTCACCCCATCGCGAGGCGTTCAAACGTCAGCTTGCGACGGACGACAACACCTGGCAGCGCGGCCGCGCCTGGGCGCTGTGGAAGGCCGCCATCGTCGCTGCCGGCCTGGCCGGCGCCGACACGGCCGGGGTGGCGTCGGCGTGGCAGACCTTGCGTGAGGTCCTCAACGACGGCGCGCACGACGTCGCTTGAGGGCGTGCGTCGGCCATCTGCGCCAGAGCCTAACCCTCAAGGTGCATTGACACTCGCCACCGCCTCGCGGCCATAGTCCGCGCGCGCCAGATACGCCAGCACCTTGGTCGCTGCCGCAGCCGGGCTATCGAGCTGGCCGGCGTCGAACATGCCGGCAAAAAGCTTGCGTTCGGGGAATCGCAGCGGGTCGGCGCCACGCAGCTGCACCTGCATGTCGGTGTCGATCACACCAGGCGCCAGTGACACCACCCGTGCGCCGTTGGCACACGCTGCCTCTTCCAGCGCCAAGGCGCGTGCCAGGTTGTCCAGGCCGGCTTTGGCCGCGCAGTACGAGCTGCTGCCGGCCATGCCCCGGCGGCCCAGGCCCGAGGAGACGAGCAGCACCTTGCGCGGCACCGTCCATGCGGCCGTGGCGCGCAGGAAAGCGGCTGTCAACAGCAGCGGTGCTTCCAGGCCCACGCGGATGGCGTTGGCGAGCTCGGCAAAGTCGCCCTGCCCCAGCGGCCCCGGGGTGGCCACGACACCGGCGTTATTGATCAAGCTGATGGCCGAGACCTGGCGTTGATCCAGCGCCAGGATCCAGGCTAACAACTCAAGCACCGTGACACCGGGGTCGGCCAGGTTGTGCTCGGTCCACTGGGTCACGGAAGGCGGCAGCTTGTCGCTGTGCTGGCGCGCGATGCTCAAGACCTTGTGGCCTTCGCTGGCGAGCTGCAAGGCCATGGCCAGGCCCAGGCCGCGCGAGGCGCCGGTGATGATGGTGACGGGGCTGGGCTGGGTCTTTGTCATGGTGTCGATCGGGTTGGGTGGTGGCGGCGCGCGTCAGAACGGCGGCGGGCTTTGATGATGCATGGGTTGGCCGCTCTCAGGGTGCGCGTGGGCTAGCCATGTCGCATGCAGCAGCAAGCGCTGCGCGGCGGCGGCCAGGGCCCGCTCGCCGTAGAGACCATCACCCACGATGCTGTGGCCGATGGCATGCATGTGCACGCGCAGCTGATGCGTGCGACCGGTGATGGGCACCAGCTCCACGCGCGTGCGTGTGGCTACCGGGTCGCGCGCGAGCACGCGCCAGTGCGTGAGCGAGGCTTTGCCGTGCACGTGGTCGACGACTTGCAGCGGCCGGCGCGGCCAGTCGGCGGCCAGTGGCAAATCGATCTCGCCCTCAGCCTGCGCCAGCAGGCCTTCGACCACGGCGACATAACGTTTGTCGACCTCGCGCGCCGCGAAAGCCATGCTCATGCGGCGTTGCATATCCGCGCCGCGGGCGAACAAGACCAGGCCCGACGTGGCCATGTCCAGCCGATGCACCACCAGCGCGTCGCTCCACTGCGCCTGCGCGCGTGTCCACAGGCAGTCGGCCTTGTCGGCGCCGCGCCCGGGCACGCTGAGCAGGCCGGCGGGTTTGTCGAGTACGAGCAAATGCGCGTCCACGAAGATGGGCGATAGCACTGTGGTCTACGCCCGGTTCACCGCGCGCGTGGCCGCTTGCGCGTCAAGCCAGCGGCTGCCAGTCCAACAGCTTCAGCCGCTGCACCTTGCCCGAGGGCCCACGTGGCAAGTCGCTGACGAAGCGGAATTGCTTGGGCGTCTTGTAGCGGCCGAGCTTGGCCTCGCTGAACGTTCGCAGCTCGTCTTCGCTGCACGTGAAACCATCACGCAGCACGACGCAGGCGAGGATCTCCTGGCCGTAGTGGCGGTCGGGCATGCCCGTCGCGGCGGCGTCCAGCACGGCGGGGTGGGCCAGCAGGGCTTCGTCGATCTCGCGCGGCGCAATGTTCTCGCCGCCTTTGATGATGAGCTCCTTGATGCGGCCGGTGACGAAGAAGAAACCGTCGGCGTCGCGGTGGCCGAGGTCGCCGCTGCGCAGCCAGCCATCGGACGTGAACGTGGCGGCGGTGGCCTCTGGGTTCTTGTAGTAGCCGAGCATGACGTTGGGGCCCCGAATGGCCAGCTCGCCGGTCACGCCGTCGCTCACTTCTTGCAGCGCCGCGTCGATGATGCGCGCTTCATTGCCTGAAGCACGGCCGACCGCGCCGAGCTTGCGATGTGCGGGGTCGAGCGGGTTGGAAAAACACGGCGCCACCGTTTCCGTCATGCCCATGGTTTCAATCACGCCGACGCCGAAACGGCGCTCGAAGGCACGCAGGTGCTCGGGCGGCAATGCCGCCGAGGCCGAGCGGCAAAAGCGCAGTGCGGCGGTGCCCTCGGGCGGTGGCGCCGCGCCTTCGAGCAAGAAGGAAATCATCGTCGGCACGAGGTTGATCCAAGTGCACTGCGACTGCGCCGCCTGCTCCCAGAAACGCCCGCTGGAAAAGCGCGGCGGCATAGCCAGGCTGCCGCCACTCACCAGCGGCGCCAGCATGGTCACGGCGAAGGCGTTGATGTGGAAGAGCGGCAGCACGGCGAGCACGCGGTCATTCGCGGTGAGTGCGTGCTCGGCCGCGATGGCCAGCGCATTGGCCACCAGGTTGGCGTGGCTGAGCATCACGCCCTTGGGCTGACCGGTGGTGCCTGAGGTGTACATCAGCAGCGCCACCGACTGCGGGTCGATGTCGGGCCATGCGAACGCGGCCGGCGGCGTGGGTGCAGCCGCGTCCGCATCGCTAACGATCAAAACGACCTCACGCCCCAGCGTGGCCAGATGCTCACGCACACGCGCTTCCCACTCGGGCGACGTGAGCACGGCCTTGCAGTCGCTGTGGCCCAGCACGTAGCGCATCTGCTCGCTCTGCGAGAGCAGGTTCACGGGGTTGACGATGTAGCCACCCGCCATCGCGCCAAGCAGCCAGCGCAGCGTGTACAGGCCGTTGGGCATCACCAGCGAGACGGTGTCGCCCGCGCGCAGGCCCAGGCCGTGCAGCTGAGCGGCCACGGCCGCCGCCTCTTGGTACAGACCGCCGTGGCTGATGGGCGCCGCGCTGCCATCCACCGCCAGCGCGTAAGGCGCATCGCCCCAGCGCGCCGCGCCGTGCGCGAGCACCTCGCCCAGCGTGCACGGCGTGCGCGACGCGTCCATCAAGCCCGCCCGTACTTGCCGAAGTAAGCGCCGAAAATTTGCGCCTCGCTGGGCACCACTTCCGCGATGGGCCGGCTGATGCGCGTGATGTTGAGGTAGTGGCGGTAGTTCATGTTGTCCGAGAAGTTGTTCTTGCCCCAGGTGCCGCAGCCCATCGACAACGAGAACGCCAAGCCGTTGTCAAAGCTGCCACCGGTGGCGATGCAATGTGCCTGGTCGGTGATGACGCGGCACACCGGCAGCGTCAACCCCAGCGTCAGCGCACGATGAGCGTTAGCACTGTGCAAGCCCACCGAGTGCCCGGCGCCCTGGAAGGCGTAAATCTGCGCCACGCGCGCGGCGGCTGCGGTGAAGTCAGCGGCGCGGTAGATCGTCAACACGGGGCACAGCTTCTCGCCTGAAAACGGGTGCGCGTCGCCCACGCTGTCTTCTTCGACGAGCAGCATGCTGGGCTGGCGCGCTGCCACGTCTGCCAGCCCCGCGCGCTGCGCGACGACAGCCGCACTCTGGCCGATGACCGCCGGCGAGAGCTTGCCTTCGGGCCACATCAGCGTTTGCAGTGCCGCCTTTTGCGCCGCGCTCATCAGCACCGCGCCCTGCGCTTGCA
>JANOJR010000687.1:0-10940 GCA_031418855.1 Rubrivivax sp. | reverse complement strand
GGACCAAGTCGCCCTGGGCGACGGTGGGGACTGCGCGGCGGTCGACCGCGGCGCGGCCTCCATCGTCTATCACAGCTACTACGACATGCCCATCGAGCGCGCGCCGGCGCTGGGCGCCAGCGCCTTCAGCTGGAGCGATGTCACGCCACCCGTGCCCGACGGTTACGAAGCGCTGTTCTACCCACCGCTGGAAGCGCGCGGCAGCGTGCTCGTCAAGGCCGGCGTCAGCGTCTGGATTTCGGCCAACGATGGCAACGATTGGGACGAGGCCACCTTGCCCGGCGGCGCTGAACTCATCACCGCGCTGGCCATCGTGGGCGACCACACGGTGATTGCCGGCACGCAAAGTGGGCAGCTCTGGCGCGTCGCACGTGGCAGCGGTACCTGGGCCAACGCCAGCGTCAGCGCACTGGCGGCGTTAGCCGGTGGTTTCGTGAGCGACATCGCCGTCGTAGGCAGCACCGGCAAAACACTGTGGGTGACGTGCTCGCAGCTCGGCGGCGGCCATGTCTTTCGCTCGCTCAACGCCGGCAAGACCTTCAGCAACCGCAGTAGCAACCTGCCCGACCTGGCCGTCAGCGCACTGGTGGTCGACCCCAAGACCACCAGCACCGTCTACCTGGCCACCGACCGCGGCGTGTGGCGCAGCAAGAACTCGGGCACAGGCTGGGCCGAGTTCAACAACGGCCTGCCCAACGTGATTGCTGGTGACCTGGTGCTGCACGAGAGCGCGCGCCTGCTGCGTGTGGGCACGCGCAGCCGGGGGGCTTGGGAAGTCAGCTTGTAGCGCAGGCCGTTTGTCGCGCCCGGTCGCCGTGCCGCGCAAGCGGGCGTTCGTCGCGCCTTTCACCTCTTCGTCGCGCGCCGCCTGAGGCGGCTCGTCGCGCACCCATGCTCGCGCCTCGTCTTGACGGAGCAGACCATGGCGTGGGCCAATTTCATGATGCCCCTGGCTTGCGGCCTTGCACTTGGCGTGTGCCCGGCATTGGAGGCGCTGGCCGGCCCACCAGGCGGCACCACAAGCGTTACAACAAGCGGCGCAACAGTCGGCCCACCGCAACAGTTCGCCCAGCTCGGCAAATGGCTGCACGGCGACCCGCCGCCCCACGTCAAAGCCGCCGCGCCCAAGCAACTGGCACTCGTGACCACCGCCGCTGGCGTCGCGGTCGACGCGCAAGTCGAGTCGTTTCTGCGTGAACTCGCGGCCGGGCTCAAGGCCCGCGAGGGCAAGCCGCTGCTGGCGCGCTTGTCGCCGCAGTACAGCGTTGACGATTTGCCCTCGGGGACCAAGCCCAGCGACGTCTTCCTGCAAGCTATCGACCGCCTGCCTGGGCCCGAAACCATCACCGTCCAGTCGATCGTTAGCGTAGACGGGCAACGCGTCGCCAAAGTCGAGTTCCGCTTCAGCAACGAGCGCCTGGACTTGAAGACCCTGCACTTCGACGCCGCTGGCCGGCTGCTGCGCAGCGACCTCTTTCGTGTGCAGCGCGTAGGTGGCCACGGATGATCACCTTGAGCAAGACGGCGCGACATTTCGCGCCACGCGGTGGTGTGCCCCAGCCCGCCCTGCGTGAGGTCTCGCTGCACATTGCTGCAGGTGAACATGTGGCCGTGCTCGGCCGCTCGGGCAGTGGCAAGTCCACGCTGCTGAATCTCATCGCCGGCATCGATGCGCCCAGCAGCGGCCAGGTGCAGGTGGCGGGCACCGAGCCGGCCAAGCTCGGCCAAAGTGCGCTGGCACTCTGGCGTGGCCGCCATGTCGGTGTCGTGTTCCAGTTCTTCCAATTGCTGCCTACGCTGACCGTGCTGGAGAACGTGGTGCTGGCGATGGACCTGGTGGGGCACATCGCCGCTGGCCAACGTCGCAGTCGCGCATGGATGTTGCTGGAGCAAGTCGGCGTTGCCGACCAGGCGCACAAGCTGCCGGCCATGCTCTCTGGCGGGCAGCAGCAGCGTGCGGCCATCGCGCGCGCGCTGGCCAACGACCCACCACTGCTGCTGGCCGACGAGCCTACGGGCAACCTCGATAGCAGCACCGCCGAGGCCGTGGTCGCGCTCTTTGCGCAGCTGGCGCAGCAGGGCAAGACGCTGCTCATCGTCAGCCACGACCAGCGTGTTGCGGCAAGTGCGCAGCGTGTGGTCGAGCTGCGCGACGGCTGCGTGCTCAGCGACTCGGGGGCCGCCACGTGAACATGCGCTGGCGCAAGGTCGGCGCCGACTTGCGCGCCTACCGCACACAGCTCGCACTCATCGCACTCGTGCTCGTGCTGGGCGCGGCGGGCATCGTGGCCGCGCTTGACGCGCAGACGGTGCTCAAGCGTGAGACTCTGACGAGCTACCAGGCCGCAAACGCGCCCGACATCGTGCTCTGGTTCGAGCGCATCGACGCCGAGCTACTGGCGGCTGTGGCCAAGCAAGATGTCGTGGCTGCGGTGGCTATGCGGCGCAGTACGCACACACGCGTGGCGCTGGCGGACGGCAGCTGGCTCAGCATGCGCTTGTTCATCGTGCCGGCGATTCACACGCAGGCGGTGGGCCGCGTGCACAGCCACAGCGCCAAGGTGGCGGCAGACGACAGCGGCCTTTGGATCGAACAGTCTGGCGCGCCCATGCTGAACGTGGCGCCAGGCACGCCACTGCGACTGCGCGGCGCGGGTGGTGCCGAGGTCAGCGTGCCGCTGGCCGGCTGGGTGCATGACACGGCCATCGCCCCCAGCACGCAAGAGCGGCTCTTCTACGCCTACGCCACGCCGGCCGTGGCCGCCTTGATCACCGCGCAGACCGAACCCGACCAGCTGCTGGTAAAGATGAGGCAGCGCACGACCCGCGAAGACGCGATGGAGCTCAGCCACGCGCTGCAGGCCTATCTCAAGAAGATCGGCCGCCCAAGTCTGCGCAGCGAAGTGCAGCACGCGGCGCATCCACACGCCGCCCTGATGACCGCCGCCTTGCGCGTGCTTGGCGTGTTAGCGGCGATGGGTTTCGCCTGCACCGCCGCACTGGCCGCCTACATGGTCTCGTTGTGGATGAAGCGTGAAGTGCGCATCGTCGGCATCTTGAAGACCCTGGGCGCCACGGGCGCGCAGATCGCGCTGCAATACGCCGCCCTGGTGCTGCCTTTGCTGTTGCTGGCCTGCGTGCTGGCGCTGCCGCTGGGCGCATGGCTTGGGCAGCTGCTGGTGCAGCGCCATCAGGCCACGCTGAACATCGACATCAGCTCGCTGGCCGTGCCCGCAGCGTTGCGCCAGCTTGAAGCTGCTGTGCTGGTGGCGCTGCCGCTCTTGGCCATGGCGCTGCCCATCTGGCGCGCCGCCCGCACCACGCCGCGCGAGGCGATGCAAGACCCGGGCTTGCGTGAAGGCGGCGCGGGCTGGCTCGCGCGTAGCAGCGCCGCACTCGTGCGCTGGCCCGGGCACTTGCAGTCCACACTGGCACTGCGAAACAGCTTTCGCCGGCCATGGCGACTAACGCTCATCGTGCTGGCACTTGGTTCAGCTGGGGCGCTGCTGCTCACCACACACAGCAACTACAAGAGTTTGATGGGCGTCATCGACGACAGCCTGGCGCAGCAAGGTCATGACATCGACGTGATCTTGCAGCGGCCTGCGCCTGCGGGTGTGCTCGAAGGCATCGCGCGCGGCGTGAGCGATGTCGCGGTGGCCGAAGCCTGGCGGCGTGTGGGCGCCGGTCTGGCCAGCGCGTCCGACAAGCGCTTTGCATTGACTGGTTTCCCAACAGCCACGCAGCTCTTCAAGCTGCCCGTGCTGCAAGGCCGCGCGCTGGCGCGCTGGATGAAGTGCTGATCACGCGCACCATGCTTGAGTTGGACCCGAGCATTCGTGTCAGCGCGCCGCTGGCCCTGCGCTTTCAAGACCGCAGCGCCACGGTGCAGGTGGTGGGCTTGGTTGAAGAGATCGGGCAGCCCAGCGTCTACACCACGCTCGAAGCCTTCGACGCCATCACCGCGCTGGGCGACAGCTCGACGCTGTTGCGCATCAAGTCCGCGAGTCCCGATCTCGAAGGCGTGATGCGCAGCCTGGACCAGGCGCTCATCGACGCGCGCCACACGCCGGGGCAGATGCTCTCGCGCGATGTCTTTCGTGACTCGCTGGACGAGCACTTCAAGGTCGTGGGCGAGGTCATTCAAATGGTGGCGCTGGCGGTGGCGCTGCTGGGCGGCATCGTGCTGGCCGCCAGCAGCAGCATGAACGTGCTGGAGCGCACACGCGAGATCGGCGTGCTGCAGGCCATCGGCGCCACACCGCGCGCCATCGCGCTGATTTTTGTGGCCGAGGCCGCCGCGGTGGCGCTGCTCAGCGCGCTCGTGGCGGTGGGTCTGTCGCTGGCCTTCACGCTGGCCTTGAACCACAGCGCCTCGACGCAGCTCTTGCATGTGGAAGTGCCGTTGCGCTTTTCGCTGCAAGGATTGGTCGAATTGGGGGTGGGCTGGCTGCTTCTGATGCTGACGGTCACGCTGTCGGTGCTGGCCGTGTTGCGCCAGGGCGCGCGTGAGGCGCTAGCTTACGAATAACAAAGGAGGTGTGCGTATGGTCTTCCGACGTCTTGTACTGGCGGTGTGTGCAGGCCTGGCCGTCGCCGCGAGCCACGCCAACCCGGCGCTTGCCGGCCGCTGGCAGGCCGAGGTGCTGCTCGCTGGCACGCCGCTGCGCCTGGTGATCGACCTCGCGCCTGCCGGCACCGGCTGGGTCGGCTCGGCCATCCTGCCGGGGCGCGGCGTCAAGGGCGCGCCGCTGCGCGAGCTGGCCCTCGACGCGCAAGGCCAGCTCAACTTCAATCTCACAGCCCTGGGCGACGCCAGCGCACGCCTGCGGGTGCAGGGCGACGGCGCACTGCTTGGCGAGCTGCACCAAGGCGGCCATCAAACGGCGCTACGCATGCAGCGCAGCGGCAACGCGCAAGTCGACTTGCCGCTGGCCAGCACGCCCATCAGCCGCGAACTCGAAGGCGTGTGGCGCGGCGGCTATGAGCTAGGCGGCTACCCGCGTGACGTGACGCTGACGCTGAGCCAGCGCAACGGTGTGGGCCACGCCGAGCTTTTGATCATCGGCCGCGCGCGCAACGTCATCACCGTCGACCGTGTCACGCAAAGCGAGCAGTTCGTGCAGATCGTCTCCAGCGCCACCGGCATCACCATCGAAGGGCGCTGGCTTGCGACGGACAACAGCCTGCGCGGCCAGTTCGTGCAAGGCCCTTTCGAGGCCGACTTCTTGTTGCGAAAGCCCGAGACCGGGAGCAAGCCATGAGAGCCCTGCTGATGTTCGTCGTGGCCGGCGTGACCGCCGCCGTGCTTGCCACACCCACCATGGCCCAGTCGATGTTCCGTGGTGACCCGGCCCACGCCGGCGTGTCCACCAGCGCCGCACCGCGCCAGCTGCCGCGCGTGAAATGGAGCTTCCCCACGGGCGACCGCATCGTTGCCTCACCCGTCTACGCCGACGGCCTGGTCTACATCGGCAGCGACGACGGCAACGTCTACGCCGTCGACGCCACCAGCGGCCAGCAGCGCTGGATGCAAGCCACCGGCGGCCCGGTGGCGGCCACACCTGCGGTGGCCGATGGGCGCGCTTACGTTGGCAGTTATGACGGCAAGTTCTACGCCTTCAACGCCAAGACAGGCGCCTTGCTGTGGAAGTTCAGCACCGGTGGCGAGCGGCGTTTCGAAGCCAAAGGTTTGCACGGCATGCAGCCCAGGCAGCAAACCTTCGCCGATCCCTACGACGTGTTCCTCTCCAGCCCCGTCGTGGCCCAAGGCGCCGTGTTTTTCGGCAGCGGTGACGGCCACCTCTACGCCCTGGACGCCGCCAGCGGCGAGCAGCGCTGGAAGTTCAAGACCGGCGACGTCGTGCACGCCTCCCCGGCCTACGCCGACGGTGTGCTTTTCGTCGGCAGCTGGGACGCCAAGCTCTACGCGGTGGACGCGGCCACTGGCCGCGAGCTCTGGCAGTACCAGGCCGGCGTCGACCCACTGCTGCACAACCAGGTCGGCTTCCAGTCCTCCGCCGCCGTGGCCGACGGCGTGGTCTATGTCGGCGGGCGCGACTCCAAGCTGCATGCCGTCGACGCGCGCACGGGCCGTGGGCTGTGGCAGTTCGCGACCGGCATGAGCTGGGTCGTGAGCTCGCCCGCCGTCAGCCGCGGGCGTGTCATCTTCGGCACCTCGGACTCGAGCCTGCTGCACATGCTCGACGCCAAGTCCGGCGCGTCGCTGGTCAAGCAGCAAGACAAGGCCTACATGTTTTCGTCGCCCACGGTGGCCGGTGACGTGGTCTTGATCGGGGTGCTCAACGGCACGCTGCAAGCGCGCGACTTCCATAGCGGCGAGCTGCTATGAAGCTTTCGCACCGAGGCCTCGCTGGCGAACCGTGGCTGGGCGCTGACAGCTGACGGCCGCCTCAACAGCGCCTTGCTCTACCCCTCGGGTTGGCGCGAAGCCACAGCCGTAGGCGCCGCGCGGCAGGACAGCGTGGGGTCGATCTACTCGACGCCGCTGGTGGTGGGCGGCGTCGTCGTCTTTGTGGGCAGTGCCGATGGGCGTTTGTATGCGCTGGAGTAGCTGTCTGGTCTATGCTTGCGCGACACCAACGACTTGGCGCGCTTTGCGGCTCGCCGCTTCTAACGGTTTGAATGATGAAGGCACTCGTGATGACGATCTGCGTTCTGTGGGCCGCATCGTGCGGCGCGCCACTTCACGCGATGTCTGAATCGATTGACGGCACCTGGGTGGCCACATCGGACGCCATGGGGAGCACGCTGACCTTGGTTCTGACGAGTCAGCGCACGAGCGTCGCCGGCACTGGGACCTACAGCGTAGGCGCCATGCGGACGGGAACGCTGACCGTCACCGGCACCTACCAGCGCCGCAGCGCAGACCTGACTTTGAGGTATGACCATGGCGAGGTGGTCCGCTTGCGCGCGACTTCGACGGACGACGAGCACATGGCGGGGACCCTGACGGACAAGAGCGGCTCGGCCATGACCATCAAGTTTTCACGGCCTTGATGGCAGGCCACAGCGCGACGCGCTGACGGCGGTCAGTCTTCTGCTACCCCCCCAACTCGAGGTGTCGGGTGGGCTTACAAGTCAGCGACCGATGGGTGTCGGGCGACGACCCGCTTGCATCGACACACCGTTGATTTCAAATGCAAAGACCCGACTCGCCGCGCTTTGGCCCGGAAACTGCTTGTGAACGACACCATGGGTTTCGCGCCGAGCTTGGCAGCTTCGGAGTTGGTTTCTTGCCTTGGCCATTGACTCATTCAGCGGCCGCGCCGATGTGCGACGCGTATTGCTTTAGCTATCTCTCCAGCGCGGCGTTCAGGCGTTGGTTCTTTCGACCGACAAACAGACAAACGATTGCGAGGTCACTGTGAAACAAACCCCAAGAACCATCTGCACGCTGATGTTCTGCGCCCTCGCTGCTGGCGCGGTCCATGCTCAGCAGGAAGAAGCCTCCGCGCCGATTCCGGACTTTCTCCAGGGCCTGTCGGAGCAGGAGCTCAACCGCAAATCGATGCAGCGCTTTCTGCATAACTACCGAATGCGAGCGAACGCGGACGGCACGCTGCCAGACGCCCCCGGCGCCCGCCTCTTGCCCCAGCTCAGCGCGCTGGCCACGAGCAACGTCACGGCATTCCCCTACGTCTTGAACTCGCGCTGGACGGCGCTGGGTCCGCAGCCGATCACCGGCGGCCAAATTGGCAACACCTTGACGAACCGCCCCATGAGCGGGCGAGTCGCGTCGCTTGCCGTGCATCCGACCAACAACAACCGCTGGCTGGTGGGCACAGCCGGTGGCGGTCTTTGGGAAACCAAGGACGGCGGCGTCAACTTCGTGGCCTTGACCGACGCCGCCCCTTCCCTGGCCATCGGCGCCATTGCCTACGCGCCCAGCAACCCGAATGTCATCTATCTCGGCACCGGTGAGGCAACGTTCTCTGCCGTGTCGTTCGGTGGCGAAGGCGTCTTGAAATCCGTCGACGGCGGCGTGAACTGGCAGCAGTTGGCGACGGCGACGTTTATCAAGGGTACGGCGTTCTCAAGCCTGCATGTCGACCCGGCCAACGCCAACATCCTGGTGGCGGCTACTTCGCTCGGTATCTTCGGGCGGCCCTCCGCGCGGCCGCCTGGCTTCGGGTCGCGGGGCCTCTGGCGCTCGGTCGACGGTGGCGTGAACTGGACCCAAACGCTGACGTTGGACGGCATCTCCATTGCCCCCCGGCCTGGCGCCTTCAATCAACAATTCGCCGGCCTGGGCTTCGGTACTGCCGCACCCAATGCCGTGCAGCGTTCGACGGATGGCGGCGCCACCTGGGCCGCCGTGCCAGGGCCCTGGACTGCACTAGCCGGCAACACTGACCGCACCGAAGTGGTCGTGGCACCGTCGAATCCGGATCGGGTGTATGTCGCGATGAGCAACTCGGCAACCGCCAGCATGCACGGCCTGTGGACCAGCGCCAACGCCTGGGCGCCGTCACCGACCTGGACCCCCATCAGCCTGGCGCCAACCGACGATGGAAGCGGCACTCGCGGGCCTTGCGCGTTCGACAAGGCGTTCAATTCGGTGTCGCCACAGTGTTGGTACAACATGACGCTGACGGTCAAGCCCACCGACGAGAACATGCTGTTCTTCGGCGGCATTCCAGTCTGGCGCTACACCCTGGCGACCAACACCTGGGTCGAGGTCAGCCAGACGGCGTCTCCCGCCGACCGCAACAACGGCATCCACGTCGACCAACACGCGTCGGTCTGGGCCGGCTCGCGCCTGATCATGGGCAATGACGGTGGCGTCTGGAGCACCACCACGGACGGCACAGGCACTTGGGCCACACACAACGCAACGCTGGCCACCGTGCAGTACTACGAAGGCTCGGCGACTTCCGATGGCGGCCGCCTGATCGGCGGCTCGCAAGACAACGGTACGCATCTACGCAGCAGCACCAATCAGTGGCCCTTGATTTTTGGTGGTGACGGCGCCGGCAACATCTCTTCCTCGGCGACCAACATCGGCGTTTCTTCTCAGAACCAGAACGTTGTGCGTAGCCTCAATGGCGGCGCCAGCTTCGTCGGTGTGAGGGGCAACTACGGCGGCACCGCGCCATTCATCGGCAAGATGCGCGAATGCCCCAGTGCGCCAGGCACCGTGATCCTTAACGGTAGCCGGGTCAACAAGACCACCGACTTCTATGGCGGCCCGGCTGCAACGCTATGGACCAACGGGGGGTTCATTTTCACGCCCGCCACGGCCGGCAGTTCCATAGCCTTCGGCAGCAATTGCAACACCATCGCTGCAGGGCACGGCAATGGCGAAATTCGCATCAGCAACAGCGGTGGGCTGACTGCGGCGGACTTCATCGAACGCGACCCCGGCGGCCAAGTTCCGAACCGCCCGATCGCGAGCATTGCCTTCGACCCGAACAATGCCAACAAGGTCTGCGTCGGCCTCTCGGGCTTCTCGGGTGGCACGCCAGCGAACCTCTTCTGCACGAGCAATTACACCGTTGCGTCGCCAATTTGGTCCAACGTCAGCGTGCCCGTGGATGTCTCG
Source organism: Rubrivivax sp. (assembly GCA_031418855.1). Taxonomy (GTDB): domain Bacteria; phylum Pseudomonadota; class Gammaproteobacteria; order Burkholderiales; family Burkholderiaceae_C; genus Rubrivivax. The sequence continues at coordinate 1,375 of JANOJR010000687.1, read as the reverse complement.
GTGAACTCAGTGGTGTTCGACCCTGCCGTGCCCAACCGCATCTACGCCGGCAGCGACTTTGGTGTCTGGGTGTCTTCGGACGCCGGCACCAGCTGGGCGCACTGGGGCCCAGGTGTCGGCATGCCCAACGTGCCGGTGTTCGACCTGGTCGCACGCGGCGGCAAGCTCTTTGCCTTCACCCACGGCCGTGGCGCCTTCGTGCTGTCGAACTTCGACCTCAACAACGACGCTGTGGTGAGCTGTGCTGACGTGAACATCGTCAAGGCCGCGATGGGCAAGAAGATCGGCGATGTGGGCTTCAACAGCCTGGCTGATTTGAATGGCGACAACGTCATCAACATCAGGGATCTGGCCATGCTGACGCGGCAATTGCCTGCCGGCACCTCCTGCTAATCAACTCATCTAGAACAGGACCCACATCATGTTGCGCAAACTCTTAAGCACCGTCGCTCTGCTGGCTTGTGGCGTCTTCACGGCGCATGCGGCGCCGACGATTACGTTGACGCCGTCACTCACCAATTTGACAGTCGGGAATTCATTCACGCTGGACGTCAACATCCAAGGCGCGGTCGATCTCTATTCATGGCAATTCGATGTCAATTTCGCGCTCGCCGGGATTCTTGATGCGACAGCGCCAACGGACGGCGGCTTTCTCAGTCCAGGGCAGACCTATGGTGCCGGCGTTGTTGACAATGGCGCTGGCACGATCACCGGCATCTATAGCGCCTTTTCAGGCCTCACTGGGGTGACTGGCGACGGCATCCTAGCCAGCATCACGTTTCAGGCGATGTTCGCAGGCACGGCCACGATTTCTGCCGCGAGCTTTCAGCTGCTGGACTCGAATCTGGACAACATCTTCTTCAACGTCAACGAAGTCGGCAATGCGCTCTCCGCGACCGTCAATGTGACCGGCCCTGGCGGTCCCGTGCCCGAGCCTTCGGGTCTTGCGCTAGCCGGTCTTGCCCTAGCGCTGGCCATTCGGTCGTCGCGCCAACGCGGCCGGGCCTCTTCGCTCGCCTGAAGGCAAAACGCCGAGGGCTGCATGCCCTCGGCGTTTGCACTGCGCTCATGCGCTCATGCGCTCTGATGTCCTCGCGGCCGATCAGACCAGCTCTTGCGCCTGCTTGAGCATCGTGCCCGCATCGCTCACTTCGAACTTGCCCGGGGCTTCGACGTTGAGCGACTTGACGACACCGTCGACCACCAGCATCGAATAGCGGTTCGAGCGAAGGCCCATGCCGCGTGCCGTCAGGTCGAGTGTTAGGCCTGTGGCTTGCGCGAAGGCGGCGCTGCCGTCGGCCATCATGCGCACCTTACCGCCGGTCTTCTGATCGCGGCCCCAGGCGCCCATCACAAACGCGTCATTCACCGACAG
>JANOJR010000686.1:0-5797 GCA_031418855.1 Rubrivivax sp. | reverse complement strand
CCTACGCGGCCGATAACAGCGTCGAGTAGCCCACCACGCCATGACCACCTCTGTGACCCGAGCCTCGCTCGACGCGCCTGCCACTGTGCTGGACGCTGCGGCACTGGCGCGCTTGCGCGAGCTCGATCCCGACGGGCGCGCTGGCGTTTTGCCACGTGTCCTGCGCACCTTTGATCAATCGCTGGTGAAGACCCTGGCCGCACTGCGCCAGGCTGCCGAGCCGTGCGACCTCGCGGAGCTGCGCCGCCTGGCGCACACGCTGAAATCGTCGTCGGCCAGCATCGGCGCGATGGAGCTTTCTGCGGCTTGCGCACGCTTGGAGACGCTGGCACGTGACCAACACAGCGTGCAGATCGCCCCGGCGCTGGTACAACTGCTCACAGCAGGTGCACAAGCCCAAGTGGCGGTGTCTACCCATTTGGCAAGCTCAGAAACAAGCCCACGACTCGGATGAAGTTGATCACGGCCCAGGCGGACGATGCCGCGCACCTAGCTGCGCGCATCCTGCTCGTGGACGACGACGAAGTGAACCTCTTGCTCACGGCGCTGGCCTTGCGCGACCGCGGCTTTGAGATCACCGAGGCCGGCAGCGGCGAGCAGGCCCTGGAGCTGCTGGCAGGCTGGACGCCCGACATCATCGTGATGGACGCCATGATGCCGGGGCTCGACGGCTTTGCCACCTGCGAGGCCATTCGCGCCATGCCGGGTTTCGACAGCCTGCCGATCTTGATGCTGACGGGCCTGGACGACGACGCCTCCATCACGCACGCCTATGAAGTCGGTGCCACCGACTTCTTCGTCAAGGCCACGCAGTGGGGCCTGCTCGCCGGGCGCCTGCGCTACCTCTTGCGCGCCTCGCGCACACGCATCGAGCTGGCCAGCAGCAAAGCCAAGCTGGCGCGTGCGCAAGACCTGGCGCGCATGGGCAGCTTTGACTGGCTGCGCCATGACAGCAGCCTGGCGATGTCGATCGAAGGGCTGCGTGTGTTCGGCCGCAGCCCCGCAGAGACCGTGGGTTTGCGCCAGCTCTTTCGCATGGTGCCGGGCGAGTCGCGCGGCGCTTTGTTTCGACTCTTTCGCGACGTCTTTCGCCGCAGCGCGGTGTTGGCCACCGATGTGCCCATCACCTTGCCCGATGGCCGCCAGCGTGTCGTCCACATCGAGGCCGAGCCCGAGTTCAACGAGCACGGCCAGAGCAGCGGCTACACCGGCATCGTGCAGGACGTGACCGAGCGACGCGTCGCCGAGGACAAGATCCGCCACCTGGCCAATTTCGATGCGCTCACCGGCCTGCCTAACCGGCGCCAGCTGATCTGGCGCGCCGAGCGTGCCGTCGAGTACGCGCGCCGACTGGAGCACCCCTTTGCCTTGCTGCTCATCGACCTTGACCGCTTCAAGATCATCAACGACACCTTGGGCCATGCCGCCGGTGACGAGCTGCTGATGGAAGTGGCGCGGCGCCTGCGCGGCTGCGTGCGCCACAGCGAGCAGGTCATGGACAACGGCCTGGACTACGGCGGCACACGCTCGCACCGTTCGCTGGAAGCGGTAGGGCGCCTGGGTGGCGACGAATTCGTGGCGCTGCTGCCCGAGGTGGTGGACGAGCGTGACGCCGACCGTGTGGCGCAGCGCGTACTCGAAGTCATGCGCGAGCCGATCTTCGTGGGTGGCCAGGAATGTTTCGTCACCGCCAGTGTGGGCGTGGCGCTGTACCCGCGTGACGGCACCAGCGTGGCCGACCTCATGCGCAATTCCGACGTGGCCATGTACTCGGCCAAAGGCCAGGGCAAGAATGCCTCGGCGATCTATGGGCCGCAGCTGGCCGGGCGCGGGCGCGAAAAACTCGAGTTAGAGAGCGCGCTGCACAAAGCGATCGAGCGCAACGAGCTGGTGCTGCACTACCAACCCAAGATCGATGTGCGCACGGCGCGCATGGTGGGCGCCGAAGCCTTGATGCGCTGGCAACGTGCCGACCGCCTGGTGCCGCCGGGCGAATTCATTTCACTGGCCGAAGAGACGGGCCTGATCGTGCCGATGTCGGAATGGGCCCTGCGTGAGGCGGCCTTCCAGGCGCGTTTGTGGCAGCAACGTTTTGGCTTTGCCGACTCCATCGCCGTCAACCTTCCGAGCCGGCTCTTCGAGCGCAGCGATCTCATCGAGAGCATTCACCAGGCGGTGACGATCCAGGGCGTGCCACACCGCGTGATCATGCTGGAGATCACCGAAGACAACCTGATGAAGGACCTGCAAAACGTCATCCCGGCCCTGCACCGGCTCAACGAGATCGGCGTCGAAATCGCCATCGATGACTTCGGCACCGGCTACTCCTCATTGGCCTACCTCACCACGCTGCCCATTTCTGAGTTGAAGATCGACCGAAGCTTCGTGCGCGACCTCGGCGTTACGCCACAAAGCGCGGCGGTGGTCACCGCCATCATTGCGCTGGCGCGGTCACTTGGCCTGCGTGTCATTGCCGAAGGCGTGGAGACATTGCGCCAAATGGAAGTGCTGCACCGTCTCGGTTGCACCACCATGCAGGGCTTCCTCTTCAGCCGCCCGGTGCCGCCGTTGCAGCTTGAGCAGTGGCTCAGCGAAACCGTGCACCCACGCGCCGCGAGCTGGATCGCGCCGGCGCAGAGGCTTGACGACGTGGCGCTGGAAGGCCAGGGCGCGAGCGCTCGGCGGTCCTAGGTGGCCTCAGGCGCGACGACGGGCGCTGCACCCGTCACGACCCCCGCCGCCCTGGCCAAAGGGGCACTGCGCCGCCTCGCCGTGGCGCAACTCGAACCCACGCCGGAAAACTACGCTCGCGCCTATGCCGAAGAGGGCGGCGCTGCGGCTGCGGCCATGCCCGAGGCGGCCGCTGCACTGGTGCAGCAGCTCAGCGAGAGTTTGTTTGACGAGCCCCAAGCGAGCGCCAAGCTGGTGGCGATGCTGCTGGCGGGCCAGTGGCCACAGGCCCGCGAGCTGATCGCGCAGGGCCAGGAGGCACGTCGCGACTTCGCGGTGGCCACCACCGAGACCTTGCGCCGCCTGGTACTGGGCCTGGACCGTCCCTCCACGGTGTGGCCCGCTGGGCGCCGGCGCGACGGCGTGCAACGTGTGCTGGACAACAGCCGCAGTGACCTGCACCGCCTGCAGCAGCGCCTGGCGTCGCTGGTCACTGCGTGGGACAGCGACGCTTCGGCCGCTGCGGGCTTGGAGGCCCCGGTCGCTGGTACAGCCGCAATCGCGCCAGCCAGCGGCCAACGCCCTGACACCCATTGGAACGATCTGGCCGCTGACCTCAACGACACCATCGTGCTCGGGTTGCCGGCACAAGACAGCACGGCGCAAGCCCTGGCCGCGGAACTGGCGGTGCTTGGCCAGCGCATCACTACCGAAGGCGCCCACGCCGCACTGGTGGCCGACGTACAAGTCGCCTGCGTGCAGGCCCGGCGCGTGTTCGCGCATCGCCATCGCCTGGTCGACGAGCTCGCGGCACTCTGCCGCGAGCTCGGCCATGGCGTCACCGAACTTGCCGAAGACCAGAGCTGGGCGCGCGGCCAGGGAGAACAAATCCGCGCGCGTTTGGCCGAGGGCGTGAACCTGCGCAGCGTGCGCGCCGTGGCCGCCGTGCTAGCGCAGGCGCGTGAACAGCAGCAGGCCTTGCGTGGCCAGCGCGACGCTGCGCGTGACGCGCTCAAGTCGATGATCCAGCTCATGCTGCAAGAGCTGGAAAGCCTGGGCGCGCAGACCGACAATTTTCAGCAAGCCCTGGGCCAACATGCGCTGGCCGTGCAGGGCGCGGACTCACTCGAAGACCTGACCGACGTCGTACGCGACATGGTGGCGCACAGCCGCCAGGTGCAGCAGCTGGTGGGCCAGACACGCACGCGGCTGCACGACGAGCACGCGCGCGCGCTCGAGTTGCAGCAGCGTGTGGCGGCGCTCGAAGACGCGTTGCGCAAGGTCTCTGACGAAGCCACCACGGATGCGCTGACGCAAGTCGCCAACCGGCGTGGGCTGACGCTGGCCTTCGACAATGAACTCGCGCGCTTGGCTCGCCACCCCGCAGGCACGCCAGCACCCGCGTTGTCGCTGGCGCTGATCGACATCGACAACTTCAAAAAGCTCAACGACACGCTGGGCCATGCCGCTGGTGACGAAGCCTTGCGGCGGCTGGCCGCCGCCGTGCGCGAGCGGCTGCGCCCGGGCGACCACTTCGCGCGCTTTGGTGGTGAAGAGTTCGTCGTGGTGCTGCCCGCCACCACGGCCACTGAGGCCTGCGAGGCGCTCACGCGCTTGCAGCGCAGTCTTAGCGCCGCACTCTTCATGCACGGCGGTCAGGAAGTTCTGGTCACCTTCTCGTCCGGTGTCACGGCCTGGCGGCCCGGCGAGACGCTCGAAGCCGCGCTCGAGCGCGTCGACCAGGGGCTGTACGAGGCCAAGCGCACGGGCAAGAACCGCACCTGCGGCGTTTGAGCTGCGCAGCGTGCGCGGCCCGACTCAAGTTCCTGCGCAGGCGCGCCGATAAGGCGATGAGGCTTGTGCCCTTGCATGCCTACGTGCAGCACGGCCAGCGCCAGGCCCTCTTTTTTGTTGACGCACCGACCCAAGCCGCCACGATGTTCGCCCCGCTCCAGCGCGCCCTGCGCGCGATCTTCGTCGACGAGTTGCACTTGCAGCGTGGCCCACGCGGCCTGAGTCTGGGCTTGAAACGCAGCATCACGACGCCGAGCGCCAAGCGCACGCTTGTGCCGGAAGCAACGAAGGGGCAGTTGGCCGCCAGCGCTGAACTTGCACCCATCCAGCGCGAACTCGCGATTCTTTTTGACAGCGTGCCCGGCTCGCGGCGCGCCTTGTGCCATTTGGCCTACGTCGAACAAGAGCTCACGGAGCAAGGCCTGGCACGCCTGGCGACTATGGCACTGAGTCCGCTGCGTCAGGGTCTGGACGAACTAGAGAACGCCGTCGTGAACTGGTCGCCCGCCGGATTGGCGACGCTGCGCTCGAAGATGGCTGTCACGCTGCGCGAGCGTGAAGCGGCGAGCGACGGCGAAGAGATCGACGTGCGCGTGTCGCGGGCCAATCTGCCCGCGCCCGAGGTCATCGAGTCACGCGCCGAAACCACCGACGCCGACCTGGATCAGGCCGCATTGCTGGCTGCCTATGGGCAGTCGGCAAGGAGTGCGGCCGAGAAGGTTTAAAGCTCGGGGCTTCGAGCTGGTGGGGGACCGGTCGCTCCGAATCGATGTCGCAAAGCACGCGCCAGTCGCCCCCCATACGCAAGCGGTAACCGTCTTGCCACACGCGTTCACCGGCGCCGCGTGCGTGGCTATCGTCGCCTTCAGCCAATCCGCCCCAACAGCAAATACTCCATCAACGCCTTCTGCACATGCAGCCGGTTCTCGGCTTCGTCCCACACCACCGAATGCGGCCCGTCGATGACGTCGGCGGTGACCTCTTCGCCACGGTGCGCGGGCAGGCAGTGCATGAAGAGCGCGTCGGCTTGCGCCACGGCCATCATTTCCTCGTCCACGCACCAGTCGACGAAGGCCTTGCGGCGTTCTTCGTTTTCAGCCTCGTAGCCCATGCTCGTCCACACGTCGGTGGTGACAAGGTGCGCGCCGGCGCAGGCTTCGAGCGGGTGGTTGAAGAGCTTGAAGCAGCGCGTGTCGCGGATGCCGGCCACCGCGGGGTCGATCTCGTAGCCGCTGGGCGTGCTGACGTGCACCGTGAAGCCGAGGATTTCGGCCGCTTGCAGCCAGGTGTTGGCCATGTTGTTGCCGTCGCCGACCCAGGCCACGACCTTGCC
>JANOJR010000685.1:0-7743 GCA_031418855.1 Rubrivivax sp. | reverse complement strand
CACTGGAAGCGGTGGGCTTCGACCTCAAGGCCAACGACATCCGCTTCGTCGAAGACGATTGGGAAAACCCCACGCTGGGCTGCTGGGGCCTGGGCTGGGAGGTCTGGCTCAACGTCATGGAAGTGACCCAGTTCACTTATTTCCAGCAAGTCGGCGGTATTGATTGCAGGCCGATCACCGGCGAAATCACCTACGGCCTGGAGCGCCTGGCGATGTACTTGCAGGGCGTGGACAACGTCTACAACCTGGTGTGGACGCAAGCCGGGCCAGCGCCGGGCCGCTCCCAAGCAGGCCCAGCCCCCTCGGGGGGCAGCGATCCACACGCAGTGGGTGAGCGTGGGGGTAAGCTTTTGTATGGCGACGTGTACAAGCAAAACGAGGTCGAGCAGAGCACCTACAACTTTGAGCACAGCGACGTCGAATTCCTGCTCACGGCCTTTGCCGCGCATGAAAAGCAGAGCCAGCATTTAATGTCGCAGCAGCTCGCGCTGCCAGCTTACGAGCAGCTGCTCAAGGCCGGCCACAGCTTCAACTTGCTCGACGCGCGCGGCGCCATCAGCGTGACGGAGCGCGCCGGCTACATCGGCCGCATTCGCAACCTGGCGCGTGCGGTGGCGCAGAGTTATCTCGACAGCCGCGCGCGGCTGGGCTTCCCGATGGCGCCGCGGTCTTGGGCGGATGAAGTCACGGCGCAATTGCTGAAGAAGGCGGCGTGACGATGGCCACGCAAAACCTGCTGGTCGAACTCTTCGTCGAAGAGTTGCCGCCCAAGGCGTTGAAGCGACTGGGCGACGAATTCGCGCGCTTGCTAACCGACAACCTGAAAGCACAGGGCCTGGCGGCTGCCGACGCGGCACACACAGCGTTTGCCACGCCGCGCCGCCTTGCCGTGCATGTGCACGCGGTCGCTGCAAAGGCCGCCGACAAGGCCGTGCAGCAAAAGCTGATGCCCGTGGCCGTGGCGCTCGGCGCCCAAGGCCAGGCCACGCCCGCGCTGCTGAAGAAGCTCGAAGCGCTGGGGGCCAGCGCGGCCGACGTGCCCACCCTGCGCCGCGCGCTCGACGGCAAGGCCGACGCCTTGTTCCTCGACCGCTTGATGCCCGGTGTGCTGCTGGCCGTGGGCTTGCAACAAGCGCTGCATGAAGCCGTCACCAAGCTGCCCATCCCCAAGGTCATGACCTACCAGCTAACGGACGGCTGGAGTGGCGTCAACTTCGTGCGCCCGGCGCATGGCCTGGTGGCGCTGCATGGTGCGGACGTGGTGCCTGCCACGGTGCTGGGCTTGCAAAGCGGTCGGCGCACGCAGGGCCATCGTTTTGAGGCTGCGCTGCCGTTCATCGACATCGAACATGCCGACACGTATGAGGCCCAGCTGCTTGAGCAAGGCGCGGTGATCGCCAGCTTCACGCAGCGCCGCGCCGAGATCCAGCGCCAGCTGGGTGAAGTGGCGCTGCGCGAAGGCGCCAGGCCCGTCGACGACGAGGCATTGCTCGATGAAGTGACCGCGTTGGTCGAGCGCCCCAAGGTGCAGCTGTGCCGCTTCGAGAAAGCCTTTCTGGCGGTGCCGCCCGAGTGCCTGATCCTGACCATGAAGGCCAACCAGAAGTACTTCCCGCTGCTGGGCGTGCAAGGCCAGCTCACCGAGCGCTTTCTCGTCGTCAGCAACATCAATCCCGAAGACGCCAGCCGCGTCGTCGAAGGCAACGAGCGCGTGGTGCGCCCGCGCTTGGCCGATGCCAAATTCTTCTTCGACCAGGACCGCAAAAAGACGCTTGAATCGCGCATTCCGCTGCTCGACAAGGTCGTCTACCACGGCAAGCTTGGCAGCCAGGGCCAGCGTGTCGAGCGGGTGCGCGACCTTGCACGCAAGCTCGGCACGCAGCTCGGCGGCGCCGCACTCGCCGCACAGGCCGACCGCGCCGCGCTGCTGGCCAAGGCCGATTTGCTGACCGACATGGTGGGCGAATTCCCCGAGCTGCAAGGCGTGATGGGCGGCTACTACGCGCGCCACGACGGCGAGAGCGAGGCGGTGGCCTTCGCCGTCGAGGACCATTACAAGCCGCGCTTTGCCGGCGACGCACTGCCACGCGGCGAGGCCGGCGTGGTGGTGGCGTTGGCCGACAAACTGGAAACGCTGGCGGGCCTCTTTGGTATCGGCCAGTTGCCCACAGGCGACAAAGACCCGTTTGCGCTGCGCCGCCACGCGTTGGGTGTTATTCGCATGCTGATCGAGCGCGACTTGGCGCTGGCCGTGCCACAGCTCGTGGCGATGGCGTTTGATGTTTTCCCCGCCGGCCACGGCCGCGCCACCGACGAGCTCAGCACCTTCCTCTACGACCGGCTCGTGGGCTCCATGCGCGAGCAGGGCTACAGCGCGCAAGAGGTCGACGCCGTCATCACGCTGCGCCCGCCGCGCTGGGGCGAGATCCCCCAGCGGCTGGCGGCCGTGCGTGCCTTCTCGGTGCTGCCCGAAGCGCAAGCGCTGGCCTCGGCCAACAAGCGCGTGGCCAACATCTTGAAGAAGGCCGAGGGCACGATGGCCGGGACGGTTGACCCCGCGCTGTTGACGCAAAGCGCAGAGCAAACCTTGTCCGCAGCCCTGGCCAACATCGCACCACAAGCCGACGCCGCGTTTGAAGCCGGCGACTACAACGCCTCGCTGCAAGCGCTGGCCGCGCTCAAGGCGCCCGTCGACGCCTTCTTCGAGCAGGTGATGGTCAACGCCGAAGACCCCGCCCTGCGCGCCAACCGCCTGGCGCTCTTGGCCACCCTGCACCGCGCCATGAATCGCGTGGCCGATCTTTCAAGACTGGCCAATTGACATGCACCACACCAAGCTCGTCATCCTGGGCCGCGACGGCACCTTGAATCGCTATCGCGACGACCACGTCAAGGCGCCCGACGAATGGGAGCCGCTGGCGGGCGCGCTTGAAGCCGTCTCGCGCCTTAACCACGCCGGTTGGCACACGGTGGTGGCCACGAACCAGGCCGGCATTGGCCGCGGCATGATCGACATGGCCAGCGTCAACGCCGTGCATGTGGAGATGAACCGCAAGCTGCAAGCGCAGGGCGGGCGCCTTGACGCGGTGTTCTTCTGCCCGCACACGCCCGAAGACCAGTGCACTTGCCGCAAGCCCTTGCCCGGCATGATGCAAGACATTGGCCGGCGCTACGGCATTGCACTGGCTAACGTTCCTATGGTGGGTGACACCTTGCGCGACTTGCACGCCGCAGCGGCCGCCGGTTGTGAGCCGCACCTGGTGCTCACCGGCCGTGCTGCGGCCTTGCCCGAAGACGAGCTCAAGAAGGGCTTGGCGGCCGTGCCGAACGCGCATATTCACGCCGACCTTGAAGCCTTCGCCGAGTTCTTGCTCACGCGCGACCATGTTGCAGATTCCGCCAGCGGGGGGCTGCCACGATGAAGAGCGCGATGAAAGCGATATGGGCCCTGCGCTCGCTGCTCTATGTCATCTTCCTGGCGGTGACGGTCGTGCCCTGGGGCACGGCGATGGTGTTGCTTTCCATCTTCACGCGCGGCGCGCCGGTGTACTGGGGCTGCGTGGGCTGGCTGCGCGTGGCGATGTGGGGCGTGCAGATGATTTGCGGCGTGCGCTGGCGCGTCAGCGGCATGCAGCATGTGCCCACGGCGGCTGAAGGCCGCGCGGCGGTGCTGCTGGCACCCAAACACCAGTCAACGCTGGAAGCTTTTTTGTTCCCCACGCTGATGCCGCACCCGCTGGCCTACGTATTCAAACGCGAGCTGATCTACATTCCATTTTTTGGCTGGGCGATGTCGCGCATGGACATGATCCACATCGACCGCAGCAAGCGCGCGCAGGCCTGGAACCTGGTGGCCGAACAAGGCAAGCGGCTCTTCGCACAAGGTGTGTGGGTCATCATGTTTCCCGAAGGCACGCGCATCCCGCGCGGCCAGCAAGGCACCTACAAGAGTGGCGCCGCGCGCCTGGCCATCGCGGCGGGCGTGCCCATCGTGCCGATCGCCGTGACCTCGGCCAAATGTTGGCCGCGCAAGAGCTTCTTGATCCGTCCCGGCACCATCGACATCTCGCTCGGGCCGCCCATCGCTTCCGTGGGCCGCGACGCCGAATCGCTGACGCAAGACGTGCAGCAGTGGATCGAAGCCGAGATGCGCCGGCTCGACCCCGAGGCCTACGTCAACGCGCCCTCGACATGAAGGCAGCAGACCAGGCTTCCTACAATCCGCGCCCATGCCTTTGAAGCGATTGGCCGCCCAGCGATTCGAACCCGCGCAGATGTCGCTGTTCGATGAGCCGGCGCCCCTGCCTGCGTACGTCGCACCCGCCACTGCGACCCTGGCGCCCACGTCTGCAGCCCCGCAATCCCCGCCCGGCTCAGCGCCGGGCGTGCGCGAAGTCGCTCTGGGCGAACACCGTGTGCCCTACGCCCTGCGCCGCGCGCGTCGGCGCAGCATCGGCTTCGTGGTCGGCCCCGAAGGCCTGGCGGTGAGCGCGCCGCGCTGGGTGGGGGTGGCCGAGATCGAAGCCGCGCTGCGCGAGAAGTCGACGTGGATCTTGCGCAAGCTGCAAGAGCAGCGTGAACGCTCGCACCGCATCGCCGCAGCGCGTGTGGATTGGCGCGACGGCACGACCATCCCCTTCCTGGGCGAACAGGTCATCGTCGTGCTTGACCCACGCGTCACTGGCGCGGTGCTCGAAACGGCAAGCCACACGCTGCCCGGCCTCACCCATCTCACGCTGCACATCGGCTTGCCGCAACATGCGCAGCCGGCGCAGATTCGCGAGGCCGTGCAGAGCTGGCTGCAGCGTCAGGCGCGGCGCATTTTTGAGGAGCGCTGCGCCCACTTCGCCCAGCAGCTCCAAGTGCGCATCAAACGCCTGAGCCTGAGCTCGGCGGCCACACGCTGGGGCAGCGCCAGCGCCGACGGCTCGATCCGCCTGAACTGGCGACTGGTGCACTTTGCGCTGCCGGTGATCGACTACGTCGTCACGCATGAACTCGCACACCTGCGCGAGATGAACCACAGCGCCGCGTTCTGGGGCGTGGTGCGCTCGGTGTTGCCTGACTACGAGCAGGCGCTGGGCACGCTGCGTGACCAAGTCTTGCCCGCGCTCGATTGACCCCAGTTCCCACCTTTGGGGGATGCGCCGCAGGGCGCGCGCATGCACACTGGGGCCAGACGCTGTCAGCGACGGCTTCAGGGGTGAAGAAAATAAGTAGCGCAAGCGGCGGTGGAATCCAGGTTCCACCGCCGTTCTTGTTTGTGCGGCCGAACTTGCCCAGGCTCCTACGCCACCGGCGCAAAGCGCATCACGCCGTCGCCATGCACGCGCCCAGTGATCTTGCCCATCGACGCCAACGCATGCAGATGCGCGATCGACTCGCCCATGGCAAACGTCATCTGGTGCGCATCGAGTGCGCGCTTGAAGAGCACGGGTAGCAGCGCGGCGGCACTTTGTGGCGCTGCCGCGCAGGCTTCGATGACCTCGGCAAAGCGCTCGTCGTGGTGCTGCACCAGCTGGCCAATGCGCTCGTGCAAGCCGGTGAACGGTTTGCCATGCGAGGGCAGCACCAGCGTGCTGGCGGGTAGCGTCAGAAAGCGCTTGATCGACGACAGGTACAGCGGCAGCGGGTCGGCTTCGGGCTCGATGTCGATGACGCTGACGTTGGTGGAAATACGCGGCAGCACCATGTCGCCCGAGATCAGCACGCCGAGCTCGGCGCAGTACAGCGCCATGTGCTCGGGCGCGTGGCCATAGCCCGAGATGCACTGCCAGGCATGCCCGCCGATGCTCAGCACCATGGCGTCCATCAAACGCCGGAAGCGTTGCGGCACCTTGGGCACCAGGCTCGGGAAGTAGTTGCGCCGCGCGCGGACTTGGCTGAGCTGGTCTAGGTCTGCCAGGCCATGCAAGGCCAGAAAGTCAGCCGCGCTGTCGCCACCCATACCGGCAGTCAAGGACTGGCTGGCCATGCTGGCCACGTTCCAGTCGGTGGCGCTGATCCACAAGCGGCAGTCATGCGTGGGCGTGCTCGCCTCTTCGGTCAGCCAATGCGCCAGGCCGATGTGGTCGGGGTGCATGTGCGTCACGACCACGCGCAAGAGCGGCAGCCCTTGCAGCTCGGGGCTGGCCAGCACCTGCTGCCAGGCCGCGCGTGTGTCGGGGTTGTCGATGCCGCAGTCCACCGCCGTCCAGCCGCTCCTGCCCTGGTGTTCGTCACGCAGTAGCCACAGGTTGATGTGGTCCAGCACAAAGGGCAGCTTCATGCGCAGCCAGCGCACGCCACTTGCCACTTCGAGCGTGGCGCCGATCTCGGGCAGGGTGTCGCCGAAGCGGTAATGCAGGGCGCTCTCTTGGGCGTTGGCCATGGTCTCGCAGTCGCTCGCGTGGTGGCGTTGAGCTCTGCGTCAACGGGCAGCGCAGTCTAACGAGGGTGCGTGGCTATGATGGCTTGCAGTCATCACCTAAGGACCCACCATGAACCTGCCTGGCCTGGATTTTCAGCTCGGCGAAGACATCGACGCACTGCGCGACGCGGTGCGCACGTTTGCCCAAGCCGAGATCGCGCCGCGTGCGCAGGACATCGACAAGAGCGACCAGTTCCCCATGGATCTGTGGCGCAAGATGGGCGAGCTGGGCGTGCTCGGCATCACCGTGCCCGAAGCTGAAGGAGGTGCGGGCATGGGCTATCTGGCGCACATGGTGGCGATGGAAGAGATCAGCCGCGCCAGCGCGTCGATTGGCCTGTCTTACGGCGCGCACAGCAACCTGTGCGTCAACCAGTTAAAGCGCAACGGCAGCGCCGCCCAAAAGGCCAAATACCTGCCCAAGCTCATCAGCGGCGAACACGTGGGCGCGCTCGCGATGAGCGAGCCGGGAGCGGGCAGCGACGTCATCAGCATGAAGCTCAAAGCGGTGGAGACCCGCGGCGGCTATGTGCTCAACGGCAGCAAGATGTGGATCACCAACGGCCCCGACGCCGACACCATGGTCGTCTACGCCAAGACCGAGCCCGAGCTGGGAGCCAGGGGTGTCACCGCCTTCATCGTCGAAAAAGGCATGAAGGGCTTCAGCACCGCGCAAAAGCTCGACAAGCTGGGCATGCGTGGCAGCCACACCGGCGAGATGGTGTTCGTCGATGTTGAAGTGCCTGCCGAGAACGTGCTGGGCACCTTGAACGGCGGCGCCAAGGTGCTGATGAGCGGCCTGGACTACGAGCGCGCGGTGCTCGCCGCTGGGCCCATCGGCATCATGCAGGCGGTGATGGACAACGTCGTGCCCTACAGCCACGAGCGCAAGCAGTTCGGCCAGAGCATCGGCGAATTCCAGCTCATCCAGGGCAAGCTCGCCGACATGTACACCGTGCTGCAAGCGGCGCGCGCCTTTTGCTACACCGTAGGCAAGAACCTCGACATGCTGGGTGCAGGGCATGTGCGCGCGGTGCGCAAAGACTGCGCCAGTGTGATCTTGTGGTGCGCCGAGAAAGCGACGTGGATGGCCGGCGAAGGCATCCAGATCTTCGGCGGCAATGGCTACATCAACGACTACCCGCTGGGGCGCCTGTGGCGCGACGCGAAGCTGTACGAGATCGGTGCCGGCACATCGGAGATCCGAAGGATGCTGATCGGGCGCGAGCTGTTCGCGGAGACAATGTGAGCGACGAACTCGACGAGCTGCTCGCCAACATGTACACCGTGCTGCAAGCGGCGCGCGCCTTTTGCTACACCGTAGGCAAGAACCT
>JANOJR010000684.1:0-6416 GCA_031418855.1 Rubrivivax sp. | reverse complement strand
TGAAGATGCCGGTGCTGAAGGTGGCCAGGCCAAAGTACGAGCCCACGCCGTAGTCGGCCAGCGTCTCCATCAAGGCCAGTGCCAGGCCGGCCGCCACCGCCGGGCGCGCCAGGGGCAAGGCAACTTCAAACACACGCCGGCGCATGCCAGCACCAAGCAGCCGCGCCGCTTCCATCAGCTGCACGGCGCGCTCGCCCAGCGCCGCACGCGTGAGCAGGTAGACGTAGGGGTAGAGGCACAGGATGAAGAGCAGCACCGCACCACCGAGGCTGCGAACGTCGGGCCACAAAGCGCCCTGCGCGCCGAGCAGCGCGCGCAGGGCCTGGTGTAAGGGGCTGGCGAACTGCAGCGCGTCGGTCCAGGCGTAGGCCAGCACGTAAGCCGGCATGGCCAGCGGCAGCAGCAAAGCCCACTCAAAGTGCCGCCGGCCGGGGAAGTCAAAGAGCGTCACCGCTGCGGCGGTGGCCGCGCCGAGCACGACCACGCCCAGGCCGACGCCTAGCGCCAGCAGCAGCGACTGGCCCGCGTAGCCCGGCAGTACCGTCTGCGCCTGGTGGCGCAAGGTGGCCAGCGCTGCGGCGTCGGTGGCGAGCCACGATCCCAGCACGCCAAGCACGGGCATGGCCAGCAGCAGGCACACGACAGTGAGCAAAGCGGGCAGCAGCCCACGCTGTATCAAACCTGAATCTCCTCAATTCAATGACAAATGCGAACTATCCGCATTCGCGATGGCGCTATTATGAACGCCACCCATGTTCTTGAGCCTCGAATCGGTCAGCGTGCGCTACGCGCGCTCGCAAAGCGCTCACGCTGCGGTGGAGGGCGCCACGCTGGCGCTCGCGCGCGGGCAGATCGGCGTGCTGGTGGGGCCTTCGGGCTGCGGCAAGACCTCCCTCTTGCGGGCGGTCGCTGGCCTGGAGCCGTGCAGCGAAGGCCGCATCGTGATGGACGGCCAGGTCTTGTCGGAGCCGCAGAGCCGCACGCATTTGCCGCCCGAAACCCGGCGCATTGGCATGGTGTTTCAGGACTACGCGCTCTTTCCGCACCTGAGCGTGGCGCAGAACGTCGCCTTTGGCGTGCACCACTTGCCGCGCGCCGAGCGCCGTGCGCGCGTGCAGCAAATGCTCGACCTGGTGGGCCTGGGGCACGCTGCCAAACGCGCGCCGCACCAGCTCTCGGGCGGCCAACAACAGCGCATCGCGCTGGCGCGTGCGCTGGCGCCGCAGCCGCAATTGCTGCTGCTGGACGAGCCCTTTTCCAGTCTGGACGTCGACTTGCGCGAGCGCCTGGCCCAAGAGGTGCGGGTGATCCTGAAAGAGTCGGCCACCACCGCACTTTTTGTGACCCACGACCAGCTCGAAGCCTTCGCGCTGGGCGACGTCATCGGCGTCATGCATAAGGGTCGGCTTGAGCAATGGGACGACGCCTACACGCTCTACCACCGCCCGGCGAGCCGCTTTGTCGCGCAGTTCATCGGGCATGGCGTCTTCACGCCGGGGCGCATCGTCGCGCACGAAGGCGGCCCGCGTGTGCAGACGCCGCTTGGTGAACTGACCGACATGGACGAGTGCCCCTTGCCCAGCGCCTTCCCCGGTGGCGAATGCGACGTGCTCTTGCGCGCCGACGACATCATTCACGACGACGCCAGCGCCATCAAAGCGCAGATCGAGCGCAAAGCCTTCCGCGGCTCGGAGTTCTTGCTCACGCTGCGCCTGCAAAGCGGCGAGCGCGTGCTGGCGCATGTGCCTTCGCACCACGACCATGCGGTCGGCGAGTGGATAGGCATCCGCGCGGCGATGGACCATGTCGTGACGTTCGCACGCGAGGCGCGGTGAGGGCGCAGCAAATCCTTCAACCCGGGGGTGCAACTAATGCCGTCGTACCCCCTCCAAGCGCGGGCCAGACCTATACTGGCCAACCTCTTTGAAGGGCTTAAACACGATGGGCGCGAAGCTGAAAGTTGCCGGTTTGTTGATGGTCGGCGCCGTCGCCGGGGCGCTCGCCACGATGCAGATCAGCGCTGTGGCGCGCAGTGCCTTGTCGCCGCTGCCGCTGGAAGAGCTGCAACAGCTCGCCGCCGTGTTCGGCATGGTCAAGAGCGAATACGTCGAGCCGGTCGACGAGAAAAAGCTCATCGGCGACGCCATCTCGGGCATGGTCTCGGGGCTGGACCCGCATTCGCAATACTTCGACAAAAAATCGTGGAAGGAATTCCGCGAAGGCTCGAGCGGCAAGTTCATCGGCATCGGCATCGAGATGGCCATGGAAGACGGCTTGGTCAAGGTCGTCTCGCCGATCGAAGGCTCGCCCGCCTTCCGTGTCGGCTTGAAGTCAGGCGACCTCATCACCCGCATCGACGACACGCCCGTCAAAGGCATGACCAGCGACCAGGCCGTCAAGCGCATGCGCGGCGACCCCAACACCAAAGTCGTGTTGACGGTCTTTCGCAAGCTTGAAAACCGCAGCTTTCCCGTCACCATCATCCGTGAAGAGATCCGCACGCAAACCGTGCGCGCGCGCCTCATCGAGCCCGGCTACGGCTGGCTGCGCGTGAGCCAGTTCCAAGAGCGCACGGTCGAAGACTTCGTGCGCAAGATCGAGGAGCTCTACAAACAAGACCCGGCCCTCAAAGGCCTGGTGCTGGACCTGCGCAACGACCCCGGCGGCTTGCTTGACGGCGCGGTGGCCTTGTCGGCGGCGTTCTTGCCGCCCGATGTGGTGGTGGTCACCACCAACGGCCAGGTCGCCGAGTCGCGCGCCACCTTCAAAGCGTCGCCTGAGTTCTACGCGCGCCGTGGGGGTGACCCGCTCAAGCGCCTGCCCGCCGCGCTGAAGAAAATTCCACTCGTGGTGTTGGTCAATGAAGGCTCGGCCAGCGCCAGCGAGATCGTGGCCGGCGCGCTGCAAGACTACAAACGCGCCACCATCATGGGCGCGCAGACCTTCGGCAAAGGCTCGGTGCAAACCGTGCGCCCGCTCTCGGCCGAGACGGCGCTGAAGATCACCACGTCACGCTACTACACGCCGTCGGGGCGCAGCATTCAGGCCAAGGGCATCGTGCCCGACATCTGGCTGGACGAAACCGCCGAAGGCAACGTCTTCGCCGCGCTGCGCACGCGCGAAGCCGATCTTGAAAAGCACCTGCAAGGCGCCGACGAGAAGAAGGACAGCGCGCGGGAAAAGGCGCGCGAAGAAGCGCGCACCAAGCTCGAAGAACAACTGGCCAAGACTCGCGAACCCATCAAGCCCTTGCCCGAATTCGGCAGCGCTGAGGACTTTCCGCTGATGCAGGCGCTGAACCAGCTGCGGGGCCAGCCCGTCATGGTCAGCAAGACGGTAAGCGAGCGCAAGGCCGAGGCCGACACCAAGCCCTAAGGTGCAAAGTGCGCTGACCGACAAGCCCGCCACGGACACCCTGGCGGGCTTTCTTCTTCAGGCTGCAACATGACGGCTGCGCCATCACGAACATGACCGACGACCAACTGCTGCGCTACTCGCGCCACATCCTGCTCGACGAGATCGGCATCGAAGGCCAGCAGCGGCTGCTCGGCGCGCGCATGCTCATCATCGGCGCCGGTGGCCTGGGCTCGCCGGTGGCGCTGTACCTGGGGACGGCGGGCGTGGGGCACATCACGGTGGTTGATAACGACCATGTTGAGCTGACCAACCTGCAGCGCCAGATCGCCCACAACCTGTCGCGCGTGGGCCTGGCCAAAGCCGAGTCGGTGCGCCACACCGTTGGTGCCATCAACCCCGACGTGGTGGTGCGCGCGGTGGTGCAGCGTGCCGACGCGGCCTTGCTCGATGCGCTCGTGCCGCAGCACGACGTGGTGATCGACTGCTGCGACAACTTCCGCACGCGCCACGCCGTCAACGCGGCCTGCGTGAATCACGCCAAGCCGCTGGTGTCGGGTGCGGCCATCGGCTTCGACGGCCAGATCTCCGTCTACGACACACGCGACCCTCGGGCGCCTTGTTATGCCTGCGTCTTCCCGCCCGAGGCCACCTCCATCGATGCCGCCTGCGCGACGATGGGCGTCTTTGCGCCGCTGGTGGGCATCATCGGCAGCATGCAGGCGGCCGAAGCCTTGAAGCTCGTGGCCATGAATGCGGGGGCCGGCAGCTCGCTCGCCGGCCAGCTGTGGATGCTTGACGCGCGCACCATGCAATGGGACCGCATCGCGCTGCCGCGTGCGCCAGGCTGCACGGTCTGCGGCGGGCGTTCGGCGTAAGCTCGCCGCCCCAACCGCACCGCCCGCCTTGCGCATGACCCCAGCCCACCCCGACCTCACCGCCCGCAACTTCCCCAGCGCCCAAGAAGAAGCCGCCGCGGAGCAGCCCGTTGGCCGCTACGCCGGCGCCAAGAGCGCCTACAAGCTGGCCTTCACCGACACCGAGTTTCTGTTGCGCGACGACCTGCGCCCCGTGCGCATGCAACTCGAGCTGCTCAAGCCCGAGCTGGTGCAACAAGAACAAGGCGTCGAGTCGACCATCGTCGTCTTCGGCAGCGCGCGCATCCTGGAGCCCGACGCGGCGGCGGCAGCCATGGCCAAGGCCACGGCAAGCGGCGACGCACAAGCTATTGCGCGGGCCGCCAACGCCGTCGACATGAGCCGTTACTACGACGAAGCGCGCCGCTTTGCCAACATCGTCACCACGCGTTCGCGCGAGCTCGAAACGCCCATCTTCGTCGTCACCGGCGGTGGCCCCGGCATCATGGAAGCGGGCAACCGCGGCGCCTATGAGGTGGGCGGCAAAAGCATCGGGCTGAACATCGTGTTGCCCCACGAGCAAGCACCCAACCCCTACATCACGCCCGAGCTGTGTTTCCAGTTCCACTACTTTGCGCTGCGCAAGATGCACTTCGTGATGCGCAGCATCGGCCTGGTGTGTTTCCCCGGCGGATTTGGCACGCTGGACGAACTCTTCGAGACGCTAACGCTCATCCAGAACGGCAAGAGCCGCAAGCGCCCGATCCTGCTTTTCGGCCGCGCCTTCTGGGAGAAGCTGCTCGACTTCCAGCACCTCGTCGACACCGGCATGATCGGCGCGGCCGACCTGCAACTCTTTCGCTTCGTGGAGACCGCCGAAGAGGCCTGGCAGATGCTGGCCGACCACTACGGTTTTGACGCACCTGAGACCGAGACCGGCAAGTTCGCCGAAGAGTAGGCTGCCTTAGCCGCGCAGCGCCACGCGCGCGCGCTGCATGAAGCCGGCTGCGGCGTCGCTGTCGAGCCAGCGCACCACCACCACGGCATCCCATTCGGGCTCGATCCAGATGGTGTGCCCGCCTGCACCCACCATGAAGCTGGCTTGCGCCGAAGCGCCGGGGAAGTTGTGACCCTCGGGGTTGAGCCACATCAGCCAGCCATAAAACGGTGCCAGAGCACAGGGCTGGCGCATGGCGTGTACCCAGTGCGCTGGGATGACTTGCTGGCCACCCACCTTGCCGTCATTCAGCAGCAGCTGGCCCACCAACGCCTGGTCACGTGCGCTGATGGACACGCCCGCACCCCAATGCGTGCCGCCGGGCACCGAGGGCATACGCACCCCGCCGATCTCGGCCCACGCATCGTCATAGTGCAGCCAGCGCCAGGTGTCGCTGGCGCCCAGCGGCTGCATGACGGCGTCACGAAAAACCTCGGGCAACGGCCGCCCAAACAGGTGCAGCAGCGCCAGCGACAGCTGGTTGATGCGCACATCGTTGTATTCCCAGTAGCTGCCAGGCTGGTGCAGCGGCCGCGCGCCACCCTTGGGCCCGCCCGCAGGCCGCGGGTCGTGCGAGACCTTGCGCCAGCGGTCTACCGTGTCGGGCAGGCCAAAGCAGCTACCTTCCCACTCGCTGGTTTGCTCGAACAGCTGACGCCACGTCACTTGGGCGTTATGCGGCGAATCAAACCCGATGCCCGGCAGCCGCGCCACCACGGGCTCGTCCACATCAAGCAGCAGGCCGCGAGCGTGCGCCACGCCGGCGAGCAGGCCGAGGTACGTTTTGGCCACGCTGAAGGTCAAGTCGGCGCGATCCGGCTCACCCCAGGCCGCGACTTCGCGGCCACGCTGCAGGACCACACCGCTGACGCCACCACGCGCATGCACGGGGCCACGCAGCCGGTTGTAGGGCGCGGGGTCGCCCTGATGCACGCCGAAGGGGACTTGACTTGGCAGCAGCGCAGCAAACGGGTCGCGCGGCCAGTTGACCTCATGCGCGTTGGCGAAGGCGATGGCGTCGTTCCAGACAGATGGGGACATAGGTGCTTCAGCGTTGACACGAGCATTGAATGCTCGCAGCTTTGTCCAGCGCAAGCCCCGCAAGTCCGCAGAAAGCTCGGCCGCAAGGCCTGCACAATCCCGCGCCATGAACCGAAACATCAGCCTCATCGGCGCGCCCACCGACATCGGCGCGGGCGCGCGCGGCG
>JANOJR010000683.1:0-2529 GCA_031418855.1 Rubrivivax sp. | reverse complement strand
GTCGCCTTGTGCCGCACCAGCTCCACCGCCGAGCCCACGCACTCGCGCAGCACGAAGGGCGCGCTCTCCACATCGAGCTTGCCGGCCTCGATCTTCGAGAAGTCGAGGATGTCGTTGATGATGGTCAGCAGCGATTCACCGCTGTCGCGCACGGTGCGTGCGAAGTCGCGCTGCTCCTCGTCGAGCGGTGTGTCCAGCAGTAACCCGCTCATGCCGATGATGCCGTTCATCGGCGTGCGGATCTCGTGGCTCATGGTCGCCAGGAAGCTGCTCTTGGCTTCGTTGGCGGCTTCGGCGGCGGCGCGCGCTTGCTGCGCTTCCTTGAACAGCCGTGCGTTCTGAATGGCGATCACCGCCTGGTCGGCAAACGTCTTGAGCAGGGCGATCTCCTTGTCGGAGAACGGCCGCTGCGTGCGTGCCACATCGATGGTGCCCAGTGCCTGGCCTTCCCAGAGCATCGGCGCCATCAGCACGGACAGGTTCTCGCTCTGGTTCACCATGGCGCGCACGCTCTCGGGCACGCCCGGCCCGTGGCGCAGGTCGGGGTAGTGAACCACCGCACGGCGGTGCATCGCCTTGCCCTGAATCGTCTTGCGTACCGGCGCCGGGAAGTGCTGACGGAAGAACTCGACTTGCTCCGGCGTGTAGCCGACGGTGGATTTCAAGTGCAGCAAGCCGTCGTCGCCGAGCGCAAACAGTCCGACGTGATGGCCGTCGAAGAGGTGCCTGCAACTCTGCGCAATCTTGTCGAACACCGGCTGTGCGTCGGCCATCGAGTTGCTGATGACGGCCAGCACCCCTGCCGTGGCGGTCTGCCGCTCGAGCGCCTCTTGCGTCTCATTGAACATTTTCGCGTTCTGGATCGCGATCACCGCCTGGTCGGCGAAGGTCTGCAGCAGCGCCAGCTCCTTCTCGGTGAAGGCGCGCGGCGGCACGCGGCCGACGGCCACACCGCCGATGCCACGGCCCTGCCACAGCATGGGCGCGAACGCCAGCGAGAAGTCCGCGCCTGCCCGCTCCGCCATCTTGCGCAGGCCGCCAGGTGCGCCGGGTGCCAGCGCGCTCGTCAGGTGCAAGACCTGGCGGTCGCGAATGGCGGCGCCAAACGGTGTGCGTTCGGCCGGCGCCGGCATCGCGGCCAATTCCGAATCGCGCGCGATGCCCCGCGCCTCGCCGAACGAAAGTTGCCCGTCATCGCCCAGCAGCATCACGCCCATCTGGTTGGCGTCGAACAAGGCCTGGCAACTGTCCAGGATCTTCGTGAACACCGGGCTGGAATCGGCCACCGAACTGCTGATGACGCTCAGCACCTCGGCCGAAGCCTTCTGCTGCTCCAGCGCCTCGCGCGTCTCGTTCATCAGCCGCGCGTTCTTCATGGCGATCTGCGCCTGTGCGGCAAAGGCCTGCACCAGCGCGATCTGCTTGTCGGTGAAGGGCCTGACCTCGCGCCGGTTGAGTGCGAACAGGCCGACGAGCTTGTCGCCGTCGCGCAGAGGCACCATCAGGCTGGTGCGCACGCCTGCCTGCTCAACGATCTCGACGATGGTCGGCAGCCGCTTCTCGTAGGCCTTCGTTTCCCGCAGGTCATGCAAGTGCAGAAAGGCCGGCCCGCCCGCGGCGGAGCCGTAGATGTGCTTGACCTTTACGGGGCGGCTGATCACCTGCGGCGGCAAGGATTCGGCCAGGTTGTAGAAGCCGCGCATGACGGCCATGTCGCCCTCCACGAGCCACAGCGCGCCCACCTGCGCATCGCACAGCTGGTTGGCCTTGCGCGCAATGGCGTCGAACACCGGCGTGATGTCGCCGGGCGAGGCGTTGATGACCTCCAACACTTCCGTCGTCGCGGTCTGCTGCTCCAGCGCTTCTTTGGTCTCGCGGAACAGCCGCGCGTTCTGGATCGCGATCACCGCCTGGTCGGCGAAGGTCTTGAGCAGGCCTATTTCTTGCGCGCTGAAGGGTGCCGGTGGCGTGCGATGTGCCGCCAGCGTGCCGATGGGCTTGCCCTCCCAGAACATCGGCACGAACAAGGCCGAGCTGCTGGGCCCGTTGAACTGTTTCGAGTACGCACGCAGTCCGTCTGGCACGCCCGGGCCATGTGACACGTCGGGGTAGTGCAGCACCTCGCGCTTGTGCAGCGCATAGCCGTGAATCGAGTCACGTGCCGGCCGCGGGAACTGCGCACGCAGCATGTCCTTGAAGCCGCTGGCCAGGTCGTTGGCGGTGTTGCTGGTGTCCTGCATCAGATGCATCAGGCCGTCGTCGCCCAGCAGCACCACGTTGGCGTAGTCGACCTTGAAGAGCAGCTCGCAGCTCTGGATGATCTTCTCGAACACCGGCGCGGCGTCGGCCACCGAGCTGCTGATGACGGCCAGCACCTCGGACGTGGCGGTCTGGCGTTGCAGCGCCTCGCGCGTCTCGTTGAACAGCCGCACGTTTTCGATGGCGATCACGGCCTGGTCGGCAAAGGTGCGCAGCAGCTGCGCGTGGTGCTCGGCCCAGGGGCCGGGCGCCTCGCGGGTGACCGCGATC
>JANOJR010000682.1:0-2284 GCA_031418855.1 Rubrivivax sp. | reverse complement strand
GCGCCGCGCAGCATCGCGATCAGCGCGTCGGCAATGCCTTCATGCACGCACAGCAGGCGCAGCGCCGAGCAGCGCTGGCCGGCCGAGCGAAAGGCGCTTTGCACGACGGCGTCGACCACCTGCTCGGGCAATGCGCTGCTGTCGACGATCATGGCGTTCAAGCCGCCGGTCTCGGCGATGAGCGGCACGATCGCGCCGTCCTTCATCGCCAGCGTGCGGTTGATGATGCGCGCCACCTGCGTGCTGCCGGTGAAGCACACACCGGCCGTGCGTGCGTCGGCCACGAGTGCGGCGCCCACCGTTTCACCTGCGCCGTGCAGCCAGGCCAGTGCGTCGGCCGGCACGCCGACTTCGTGCAGCAGCGACACAAAACGGCGAGCCACCACCGGCGTTTGTTCGGCCGGCTTGGCCGCCACCGTGTTGCCGGCCACCAAGGCCGCGACGACCTGGCCGGCGAAGATCGCCAGCGGGAAGTTCCACGGGCTGATGCAGACGAACACGCCACGGCCATGCAGGCGCAAGACGTTGCTTTCACCGGTGGGGCCGGGCAGGGTTTGATCGCCTAGTCGCAGCTCGGCCTGGTCGGCGTAATAACGACAGAAGTCCACGGCTTCGCGTACTTCAGAGATGGCGTCGCCCAACGTTTTGGCGGCCTCGTGCACGAGCAGTGCGCAGTACTCGGGCATGCGCGCTTCAAGCAAATCACCGGCGCGGCGCAAGGCGGCCGCGCGCTCGGCCAGCGGGCGCGCGCTCCAGGCGTTGAAGCCGGCATGCAGGCGCGCCATCGTGGCGCCGACGTCAGCCAGCGAGCGGATAGTCACGGACTCGACGTGCGATGCCGCCAACGCGGCCTCGAAGGGTTGGCGCATCGCCAGGCAGGCGAGGTCGGCACCCGCTGAGTTGGCGCGGCCGCCGCCGTACAAGTCCACAGGCAGCGGCAGCGTGTCCTGCGCGCTGGCTTGCAGCGGTGACGCTAACAAGCTATCGGCACTGACCGCTTCGTCGGCCAGCTGATGCACAAACGACGAATTGGCGCCGTTCTCCAGCAGCCGGCGCACGAGGTAGGCCAGCAGCTCGCGGTGCTCGCCCACGGGGGCGTAGACGCGGCAGGGAATCGCACCGTCCTTGAGTACCTCGCGGTACACGCTCTCGCCCATGCCGTGCAGGCGCTGCAACTCAAACGCTGCGCCTGCGCCGCGCGCCATCTGCACGATGGCCGCGATGGTGCCGGCGTTGTGCGTGGCGAACTGCGGGTAGATCACCTCATGGTGGCCGATGAGCGCGCGCGCGCAGGCCAGGTAGGCGATGTCGGTGTGGTGCTTGTGCGTGAACACCGGGTAGCCCGGCAGCCCGGCTTCTTGCGCGCGCTTGATCTCGCCGTCCCAGTAGGCGCCCTTGACCAGCCGCACCATGAAGCGCAGGCCATGCTGCCGCGCGATGCGCGCCACTTCGTCAACCAGCGCCAGCGAACGCGTCTGGTAGGCCTGCACCGCCAGGCCAAAGCCAGCCCAACGCGGGAAGGCCTGCGCGACACGCGCGGCCAGCGCGTCGAGCACGTCCAGCGATAGCTCCAGTCGGTCGCTCTCTTCGGCGTCGATGGTCAGGTTCAGGTTGGCGCGCGCGGCCGGCTCGATAAGGCTCCACACACGCGGCACCAGCTCGGCCATCACGCGCTCACGCTGGGCGTCTTCATAGCGCGAGAAAAGGGCGCTGAGCTTGATCGAGATGCCGTCGCCTTGCATCGGGCTCGCGGCTGTGCGGCCGGCAGCGATGGCCTGGATGGCGTGCAGGTACGAGGCGAGGTAACGCCGCGCGTCGAGCTCGGTGCGCGCGCCTTCACCGAGCATGTCGTAGCTGAAACGCAGGCCGCTTTGCACCTTGCGCTGCGCGTCGGCTTCTTGCATAGCTTCAGCGATGCTGCGGCCGAGCACGAACTGGCGGCCTAACAGTTGAATGGCACGTACCGTGGCGGCCACCACGGTCTTGGCCCCCAGGCGCTGCATCAGGCCCGGCGGGTTTTCTTCGTCGGGCAGGAAGCGTTTGGACAAGGAGATCGCGCTGCTTGAGAGGTTGGCGAACAGGCGATGCGGGCCGTCGCTGGCGCCAGCGTCAAAGTCGGCGCGGCCGAGCTGGTCGGCCGTCTGCGCGATGGCGGTTTCGGCGTCGGGCACGCGCAGCAGGGCTTCGGCCAGGCGCATCAAGGCCAGGCCTTCGACGCTTGAGATGGGGTACTCGCGCAGCAAGGACTCCATGGCCCAGAAGGGTGCGGGCTTGTCGCGCACGG
>JANOJR010000681.1:0-3371 GCA_031418855.1 Rubrivivax sp. | reverse complement strand
ATGCTGCTGATGGTCTCGGCGCCGCTGCTCATCGTGGTGCTGCTCGTCGGCCTCATCGTCAGCATCTTCCAGGCCGCCACGCAGATCAACGAGAGCACGCTCTCCTTCGTACCCAAGATCGTGGCGGCAGTGGCCGTGCTGGTGATTGCCGGACCGTGGATGCTGGCCACGCTGGTGGAGTACATCCAGCGCACGCTCAAGGCGCTGCCCGGCGCGGTGGGCTGAGCGCGGACGAGACTGCGCCCGGGGCCGCGCCAGGGACGACGCTAAAGACCGCGCGCATGGTCAACTTCAGCGAAGCCCAGTTGATGGGCTGGCTCACCCCCATCCTGTGGCCTTTCCTGCGCGCGCTGGCGCTCTTCAGCGCCCTGCCCGTGCTGGGCACACGCACCGTGCCCATGCGCGTGCGTGTGGCGTTAGCAGCCTTCATCGCCTTCGCCGCGCAGCCCAGCCTGCCCGTGCAGCCGCTGGTGGCACTCGACTCACCGCTGGCCGTGACGTTGGTGGTGCAACAGGTGCTCATCGGCGTGGCACTCGGGTTTGCCGTGCGCGTGATCTTCAGCGCTATCGAGTTCGCCGGTGAAGTCATCGGCCTGCAGATGGGCCTGAACTTCGCCGCCTTCTTCGACCCCATGAGCGCGGGCACGGCCACCGCCACCAGCCGCTTCTTCGGCACCTTGGTGGCGTGGCTCTTCATCGTCATGAACGGCCACTTGATGATCATCGGCGCGCTGATCCAGAGCTTCACCACCTTCCCCGTCGGCCCCGAGCCATTCGCCTTTCTGCGCGCGACCCAGCCGCAGACCTGGGGCGCGGAGATCTTTCGCACCGGGCTGTGGATCGCGCTGCCGCTGGTGGCCATGCTGATGCTGGTGAACCTGGTGCTGGGCATCATTTCGCGCGTGGCGCCGCAGATCAACGTCTTCGCCGTGGGCTTCCCCATCACGCTGGGCGTGGGCTTGCTCGGCATGCTCGTCACACTGCCGGCGCTGCAAGCGCCCTTCACGATGGCGCTCACCCGTATGCTGTCGCAATTCCAGTAGCTACCCGGCCGCCAAGCGCGGCGCGACCGCCATGGGCCTGAGTTGGCGTGAGCAAGCGCTGCACTGTTTGTTGATCCATGACCCGCAAGCCAAGGCCGAAGCGGTGCGCGCGCTCGACAGCGCCAACGGCGACAGCGGCGCTGAGCAGCAGCTCGACGAGCCTCCCGGTCTGCCGGGCCGGCCTGAGCGGCCCGAACTGGTGCTGCCGTCGCTGCTGAAACCAAGGCCCGTCCACACGCTCGCCGGCCGTGTGGCCTTGCTGCACGCCGTGGCCCACATCGAGTTCAACGCCATCAACCTGGCGCTCGACGCGCTGTGGCGTTTCCCCGCTCTGCCTGAGCGTTATTACGCCGACTGGCTGCTCGTGGCGCGCGAAGAAGCGCTGCACTTCCAGCTGCTGCGCGCGCACCTGGTAAGCCTGGGCCACGACTACGGCGAGCTGCCCGCGCACAACGGCCTGTGGGAGATGGTCGAGCGCACCAAAGCCGACGTGCTGGCGCGCATGGCGCTGGTGCCGCGCACGCTCGAAGCACGCGGCCTGGACGCTGCGCCGCCCATGCGCGCCAAGCTCGCGCAAGTGGGTGACCTGGCGGCCGCGCAGATCCTCGACATCATCCTGCGCGATGAGGTTGGCCATGTCGCCATCGGCAACCGCTGGTACCGCGTGCTGTGTGCCGAGCGTGGGCTGGAACCCGTGGCGACTTACGACGCGCTGGCGCAGCGGTTTCAGGCACCGCGGCTGCGCGGGCCGTTTAATGTCGAGGCGCGTCGGCGAGCGGGGTTTACCGACGAAGAAATCAGCGCCCTTGGCAAGAGTTAATCCGTCGGAGTTCTTTACAGCGGCCCAGCCCGGGTTTGGCTGTTTAAAAAAAATGCCTGCAACATCAAGGCACTAGCCGTGATATGTCGCACGGCTTGATTCTTGCAAGGCAGAACCTAGCGTGCGAATTGACCTTGGTTCGGGCTTGCTGGCTTGAACCTTGACAGCGCCGGAGACGGCACACGGCGCACGCGGCAATGAACCCACAGGTGACCATGATGTCCGTCAAGCCCAGGCGTTTTCGTCTCAACCCGCTGGCCGCTGCGGCCGCCGCCGCACTGCTGCTCATGCAGCCGGCGCAGGCGATACCGATCGCCTGGAACGTCGGGGTCAGTGGCAACTGGTTTACGGCGGGCAATTGGCTGCCAGCGCAACTGCCGGTCAACACTGACGACGTCACCATCAATCGCGCTGAAACGCTCACCGTCACCTACAACGGCGGCGTCGTCAGCCTTAATACGCTGACGATCGGCAGCGCCAGCAATACCTTGCTGGTCAGCGCCGGCACGCTGTCGGCCGGTGTCTTGAACAACGCCGGGGTCGTCACCGTCAGCGGCGGAGTCCTGAACGTCACCAGCGGCAATTCCGGCGCCATGAATTTCAACGGTGGCACGTCCAACTTGCTTGACACGCTCACCCTCACAGGTGCCGTTCGTTTCGCCGGCGGTACCCTGGCCGGTGGCACGGTGCAGCAGTCGGGGGCTAACCGGCTGAGCTTTGCCAACAATGGCAGTAACTTGCTGAACAACGTCACCGTGCGTGGCGACTTGAACATCACCGCCAGCGGTGGCAGCGTCGGCCGTGTCAACGTCAACGGCGGCCTCACGGTATTGACTGAAGCCGGCGTCGCGCCAGGCGTCATCAACGTCGGCACCACCGCCGCCAGCAGCGGCAGCATCCTCTCCTTCTCCGGCACGGCGCCAGGCCTCAGCGCCACCGTCAATTTGGGCAGCGCCAGCAGCAGCGGGCGTATGCCCATGGACGGCAACGGCACCTTGTCACTGGCGGTCGGCACCATCGTGCAGGGCCGCGGCACCATTGGCGAGCAGCTCGTCGGAGGCACCAGCCACCTCGGCAACACGGGCCTCATCAGCGCCAACGTCAACGGGCAAGTGCTGAGCATCGGCAATAACGGCAATTTCACCAACGACGGCACGGTGCAGGCCATGGGCGGTGGCATCTTGACGATTGCGCCCGCAGGCTTCTTCAACAGCATCAGCGGGCTGATCAAGGTCGCAGACAACACCAGCACGGTCAACCTCGGTGGCACCTTCTTTGGTACCGGTTTGGGTGTCTTTGACAACGCCGCCGGTGGCTTCCTGAACCTCACCGGCACGCTCAACAACAGTGGCACGCTCACCTTCTCGGCCGCCACCGGCTCGATGCGCCTGAGCGCCGGCACGGTCAACGGCGGCACCTTGCAATTCGGCGGCGGCGCGGGCTTGCAGTTCGCCAACAACGGCAACAACACGCTCAATGGCGTGACCGTGCGTGGTGACCTCAACATC
>JANOJR010000680.1:0-4970 GCA_031418855.1 Rubrivivax sp. | reverse complement strand
TGACGCTGGGTGACGCTAACTTTGTCAATGAGGCGGCAGCGCTCTTGAAATCACTGGCGCGCTTGTCAGAGGTGCGCGTGATCGACAGCGACGCCGCGTTTGCGGCGGCCACCCAGGCCGCGCCCGTGGTGGTGTCAGGCGAGGTGCGCCTGGCCTTTCACATCGAGATCGATGTCGCGGCCGAGCACGAGCGTTTGGGCAAGGAGATCACGCGCCTGCAAGGTGAAATCGTCAAGGCCCAGGCCAAGCTGGCGAACGAGAGTTTTGTGGCGCGTGCGCCCGCCGCCGTGGTGGCGCAAGAGCAGGCGCGCCTGGTCGACTTCAGTCGGAACCTGGGTCGCCTGCAAGATCAGCGAGATCGCCTTCAAGCTGCTGCATGACGCTGCGGCCGCTGGCGCTTGCAGTGGCGCCAGCGTTGGTGCTCAGGATCACGTCGATACGCCGCGCCACGACCCAGGCGCTGCGAATGCGTGACTCCAGCGTGGTGCCGGCCACACGTGGCGTGACTTGCAGCATTTCGCAGCGGTGCAAAGGCCGCCCGGGGTCGAGCATGCCGGGCTCCATGCTGTCGAACCAGGCGGCGGCCATGCGCCCGCTGCCCAGCGCGTAGGCCAGGGATTGTTCGTCGAACAAACTCGAATGCGCGATGCTCACCAGCACCTGGTTGGGCTTGCAGCTCTCCAGATAGCGGTCACCCAAGAGGCCGCGATAACGCGTGAAGTAAGCGAGCAGCACACAGACACCGTCGCACTGCGCGAAGAGCTCACGCAAACCCAGCGGTTCAACATCGGCGCGGGCCCAGGCGGGGTCGTTGGCGTGCAGAGCCGGGTCGTAGCCGACCACACGCGCGCCAAACGCGCCCAGCAAACGCACCAGCGGCCGCGCTGCGGCCGTCACGCCCAAGAGGCCGATCGTCGCGCCGCCAAGTTCACGCCCCACCAGCGAGCCTTCGGCGCTGACCACGGGTACGCGGCGCAAGAGCTGCAGCAAGGCGCCGATGACGAACTCGGCCTCGGCCGCGGCGCTGGCGTCTTGCGGGCGCACGACCTCAACGCCGGCGCGCAAACAGGCTTCGATGTCGATGTTCTCGGCGCCACTGGAAAGCCGGCCCACCGCGCGCAGATTGGGTGAAGACTGGATCGAGAAACTGTCCAACGCTACCGAAGGCGGGATCACCAGCGCGCGCGCGCTGTACATCGCCTGGCGCAGACGCATCGGGTCGTCGGCCAGCTCGGGCGCATAGCGAACTTTGTGCCGTGAACTGAGCCAGTCCAGCACCTCGGGGTCCAGCGGTTCGACGATCAACACATCCATGCGTTTGCGGCAGAAATGCCAGCCCCTCTACAAGCCCCGGTGCCAGAATGAAATAACCAAACCATTCTATGTAAGCACATGTTGATCAAGAAGGCGATATTCCCGGTTGCGGGCCTTGGCACGCGTTTTTTACCGGCAACCAAGGCGCAGCCCAAAGAGATGCTGCCGGTGGTGGACAAGCCGCTGATCCAGTACGCCGTCGAAGAAGCCTATGCCGCAGGCGTGCGCGAGATGATCTTCGTCACCGGCCGCCACAAGCGCCCGATCGAAGACCATTTCGACATGACCTACGAGCTTGAAGTGGCGCTCGAGCAGGCCGGCAAAGACGAGCTGCTGGCGGTGGTGCGCAGCGTCAAGCCCGACGACATGGAATGCATTTACGTGCGCCAGGCTCAAGCACTCGGTCTGGGCCACGCGGTCTTGTGCGCTCAGCGCCTGGTCGGCCAGGAGCCCTTCGCGGTGCTGTTGGCCGACGACCTGATGGTCGGCAGCACGCCCGTGCTCAAGCAGATGGTCGAGCAGTTCGCCGAGTGGCGCACCTCGATCCTGGCGGTGCAAGAAGTGCCTGCCGAACACACACGCCGCTACGGCATCGTGGCCGGCACGGCGGTCAACGAGCGCATGGTCGACGTGCAACGCATCGTGGAAAAGCCGGCACCCGAAGACGCGCCCTCACGGCTGGGTGTGGCCGGTCGCTACATCCTCACGCCCGGGGTCTTCCACGAGATCGCCGCCCAGCCACGCGGCGTGGGCGGCGAGATCCAGCTCACCGACGGCATCGCCTCGCTGCTGCGCCGCGAGAAGGTCTTTGCCTACCGCTACGAGGGCAAGCGCTATGACTGCGGCAGCAAGGAAGGCTTCTTGCAGGCCAATGTTGAATTGGCGTTGGCGCACCCGCTGTTGGGGCCGGGCTTTCGCGACTACTTGAAGTCGTTATCGCTGTAGGTCAACGCCGCCGCAGCAGGTGCACGAAGTCACCCGCGCCGGTGCTTTGCTCCACCAGTTCGTTGCCGGTCTGCCTGGCAAACGCCTGAAAGTCGCGCACCGAGCCGGGGTCGGTGGAGACCACGCGCAGCACCTGGCCGGACGTCATGTCGGCCAGCGCCTTCTTGGCTTTCAAGATGGGCAAGGGGCAGTTCAGGCCGCGCGTGTCGAGTTCTTTGTGGGCTTGCATGGTGCGTCAAGTTTAAGTGCGTGGCGGTAGGTCGATGAACTGCGGATCATGGCCGCGTGAGCGCAGAAAGTCGGCCATGGCGTAGCCGGTGCCGGCGCGCCAGCAGCGCACGTCTTGCGGCGCGTAGAGCTTGTACTCGGCGAGCTCTGGCGAGAGCGTGACCTCGCCGCGCGCCACCACGTGGTAGGCGATGATGATCTGGTTCATGCGCTGAAAGTCGTAGACGCCGATGAGCTTGAGCGCGTCGACCTTGAGTGAAGTCTCCTCGCCCACCTCGCGCGTGATGCCCTCTTCAGGTGTCTCGCCGGCTTCCATAAAACCAGTGATCAACGCGAACATGCGCCCGGGCCAGGCGGCGTTGCGGGCCAGCAAGATTTGGCCGTCGCGGTCGGCGCACTCGACCACCGCCGCCAGCACGGGTGTGGGGTTGTTCCAGTGCGTGAAGTTGCAGGCGGCGCAGCGCAGCCGCGCTTTGGGGCCGCCGTCTTCTTCTTGCGTGATGAGCGACAGGGCGGTCGCGCAATTCGGGCAGAAGCGGAACGGGTGCGCTGCGCTGCTCATGCGGGGAAGACGCCGGTCGATAAATAACGGTCACCCCGGTCGCAGACGATGAACACGATGGTGGCGTTCTCAAGCCTCTGCGCCAGTTGCAGCGCGACCCAGCACGCGCCGGCCGCCGAGATGCCGGCGAAGATGCCTTCTTCGCGCGCCAGGCGGCGCACCATGTCTTCGGCGTCCGCCTGGCTCACGAGCACGATCTCGTCGACCGCCGCCGGGTCGTAAATCTTCGGCAGATAAGCCTCGGGCCACTTGCGGATGCCCGGGATGCGCGAGCCTTCCGCCGGCTGCGCACCGACGATGCGCACCGACTGGTTTTGCTGCTTCAAGAAGCGCGAAACCCCGGTGATGGTGCCCGTGGTGCCCATCGCGCTTACAAAGTGCGTGACGGTGCCGGCGGTGTCGGCCCAGATCTCGGGGCCGGTGGTCTCGAAGTGCACACGCGGGTTGTCGGCGTTGGCGAACTGGTCGAGCACGCGGCCTTTGCCGTCGCGCTGCATCTGCTCGGCCAAGTCGCGCGCGTGCTCCATGCCGCCCGAGCGTGGCGTGAGGATCAACTCGGCGCCGAAGGCCTTCATGGTCTGCGCGCGTTCGATCGACAAGTCCTCCGGCATGATCAAGACCATGCGGTAGCCGCGAATGGCGGCGGCCATGGCCAGCGCGATGCCGGTGTTGCCCGAGGTGGCTTCGATCAGCGTGTCGCCGGGCTTGATCTCACCTCGCTCTTCGGCGCGGCGGATCATGCTGATGGCCGGGCGGTCTTTGACTGAACCGGCCGGGTTGTTGCCCTCTAACTTGCCCAAGATGGTGTTGCCACGCGCGTCGATCGCGGCGCCTTGCACACGCTGCAAGCGCACCAAGGGCGTCGCGCCGATGGTCTCTTCCAGGCTCTTGTAATGGGGTCGTGCGGGGCCGGCCATGCTCACTCCTGATGCGGGCCTGCATTGTCGCCGCCAGAGGCAATCGCCCTGGGGGTGCATGCAATAATCCGCGCCCACATGCGTGCCATAGGCAGCTCCCCAAAGCCCGGGTGGCGAAATCGGTAGACGCAAGGGACTCAAAATCCCTCGCCGCAAGGCGTGCCGGTTCGAGTCCGGCCCCGGGCACCAGGCGCATTTCCACTTCAGCGCCCAGTTTGACCTTCCACCCACGAGCTCATGCCGCAGATCCCACCTCTCACCAAAGCCTTGATGTTGATCTGCACGGCGGTGTTCGGCCTGCAAGCCTTTGTGCCGCTGGACCTGTGGTTTGCGCTGTGGCCAGCGCAGAGCCAGCGTTTTTATCCCTGGCAGGTGCTGAGCTACGGCTTCCTGCACGGCAGCATGTTCCACCTGTTCTTCAACATGCTGGGCCTGTGGATGTTCGGCACCGAGCTCGAGCGGCTGTGGGGCACCAAGCGCTATGTGCACTTCCTGCTGGCCGGTGTGCTGGCCGCCGCGCTGGCGCAGCTGCTGGTGACCTTTCTCACCGGTTCACGCACGCCCACCGTGGGTGCTTCGGGCGCGCTCTTTGCGCTCTTGCTGGCGTTTGGCATGCTCTTTCCGAACCGCATCATCATGCCGCTGTTCCCGCCCATCCCGATGAAGGCGCGCACCTTCGTGATGGTCTTCGGCGGGCTTGAGCTGCTGATGGGCGTCACGGGTCAAACCGGCGTGGCGCACTTTGCGCACCTGGGTGGCATGGTCGGCGGGTTCTTGATGATTCGCTACTGGCGCGGCCAGCCGCCCTTCAGCGCCCGCAGGCGCTGAGCGCCTGCTGGGTCTATTCGGCGCTGAACTTCTGCTGCAGCGCGCGTCGGCGCTGAGCCAAGTCTGGCCTTGACCGGCTCGCCATGGCGAGCCATGCTGTGACCCAGCCAATGGCCTTGGAGACCGCACATGCGTAGCCTGATTGCTCTCATCACTGCATGCAGTGCCCTCAGCGC
>JANOJR010000679.1:0-5642 GCA_031418855.1 Rubrivivax sp. | reverse complement strand
TACGTGAAGAACCTGTTTGGCCTGACGCCGCCGTCGTCGGCGCCGCAAATCGAGCAGATCAAAGACAGCAAGCAGCTCATCTATGAAGGCTTCGTTGAAGCCATCGCGAACGGCCTGCCGCGCGACGCGGCCGGCATCCTGGTCGATGAAGAGTTTGGGGCACCCATCCTGCGTGACGCGCGACGGCGCGGCTTCGTCACCGCAGTCTCCACCGAGAAGAGCGGCGCCGAGGAGTTCGACTTCGAATACGGCACTGCATTCGCGCGCCACATCGAGGCCTTCGATCCCACTTTTGCCAAGGCGCTGGTGCGCTACAACCCGGACGGCGACGCGGCGCTGAATCAGCGCCAGGCCGCGCGGCTGAAGCAACTCTCCGACTACTGCGGGCAAAGCCAGCGGCGCTTCATGTTCGAGCTGCTGGTCCCTGCCACTGAAGGGCAACTCCAGCGTGTGGGCGGCGACCAGGACACCTACGACCGCAAACTGCGCCCGATGCTGATGGCCGCAGCGATACGCCAACTGCAAGCCGCCGGCGTCGAGCCCGCAGTCTGGAAGGTCGAGGGCCCGGCCCGGCGCGAGGACTGCCAGCGCATCGTCGCGGCGGCGCGCGGCGACGGGCGCGACTCGGTCGGCACCATCGTGCTCGGCCGCGGCGCCGATGAAAGGCAGGTGCGGCACTGGCTGGCAACGGCCGCAGCGGTCGAAGGCTTCATCGGCTTCGCGGTCGGCCGCAGCACCTTCTGGGACGCGGTGGCCGGCTGGCACGCGCAGACGCTGACACGCGCGCAAGCCGTGGCGCAGATCGCGCGGCGGCTGCTCGAGTGGGTCGACATCTTCGAGCGCACAGTCGAGCGCAAATTCGAACGCAAATTCGAGCGCAAATTCGAGCAGGCGGGCGGCGCCTAGGCAGCGTATGGCAAGCCGCATCCATCCACTCGCCGGCCAGCCGGCGCCGGCCTCGATGCGCATCGATGTAGCCGCGCTCGTCGCCGCCTACCACGCCGACCAGCCCGACCCGAGCGTGGCGGCGCAGCGCGTGGCGTTCGGTACGTCAGGGCACCGCGGCTCGGCCTTGGACCGATCGTTCAACGAATGGCATGTGCTGGCCATCACGCAGGCCATCTGCAACCACCGCAGGGCTCAGGGCATCACCGGGCCGCTGTTCATGGGTGTCGATACGCATGCACTCTCGGGGCCGGCATGTGCCAGTGCGCTGGAAGTGCTGGCGGCCCATGGCGTCGATGTGATGCTGGCCGCAGGCGATGAGACCACGCCGACGCCGGCCGTCTCGCATGCCATCCTGGCCCACAACCGCAGGCGCGATGACAGGCTCGCCGACGGCATCATCGTGACGCCGTCGCACAACCCGCCGCGCGATGGCGGCTTCAAGTACAACCCGCCGCACGGCGGCCCCGCTGGTGCCGATGTCACGGCCCGCATCGAAGCCGCAGCCAACGTCTTGCTCGAAACGCACCTTGACGGCGTGCAGCGCATGCCGCACACCCCGGCGCTGCACGCCGCCACCACGCACCGCCACGACTACCTGAGCGCGTATGTCGGCGACCTCGCCAGCGTGATCGACATCGACGTGATCCGCAACGCCAAGCTGCGCCTGGGTGTTGATCCGCTGGGCGGCGCCGGCGTGCACTACTGGGCCGCCATTGCCGAGCGCTACCGGCTGGACCTGACGGTGGTCAGCGACGTGGTGGACCCGACCTTCGGCTTCATGACGCTTGACTGGGACGGCAAGATCCGCATGGACCCGTCATCAACGTACGCGATGCAGCGGCTGCAGGGCATGAAGGACCGCTTCGACATCGCCTTCGCCTGCGACACCGACCACGACCGCCACGGCATCGTCACCCCCCGTGCCGGCCTGCTGGCGCCGGACCACTACCTGGCGGTGGCCATCGACTACCTGTTCCAGCACCGGCCGCAGTGGGCGCGGCACGTCGCCATCGGCAAGACGGTGGTCAGCAGCAGGCTGATCGACCGCCTGGCGGCCCGGCTCGGCCGCGCGCTGCACGACATGCCGGTGGGCTTCAAATGGTTCGTCGGTGGCCTGCACGATGGCGCGCTCGGCTTCTGTGGCGAAGAGAGTGCGGGCGCGGCGTTCCTGCGCCGCGACGGTAGCGTCTGGACCACCGACAAGGACGGCATCACCGCCGCACTGCTTGCCGCCGAAATCACCGCCCGCACGGGCCACGACCTCGGCACGCTTTATGAGAATTTGGCGGCCGAGTTCGCCGCCCCGGTGGCAGACCGGGTGCAGGCGCCCGCGACCGCAGAACAGAAGAAGCGATTGGCCGCGTTGACACCACGGCAGATTTCGTCCGGTCAACTTGCCGGCGAGCCGATCGTCAGCATCCTCGATCGGGCTCCCGGCAACGGTGCGCCGATCGGCGGCATCAAGGTCATCGCCGCCAGCGGCTGGTTTGCGGCGCGGCCCTCGGGCACCGAAGACATCTACAAGATCTACGCCGAAAGCTTCAAGGGCGCAGCGCACCTTCAGCGCATCTTGCAAGACGCGCAAACCATGGTGGATGCGGCGATGGCGCCTGCCTCGGGTTCATGCAGCGAACCATGAAGGCAAAGCCGGCTGATGGCCGCAGACCAAGCGCCGTCGAGATGTTCTGCCCTTCGGTGCGCAGGCGCTGCCTGGGGCTCGACTCACCTGCGGACGGGGCCATCACCCGCCACCATGAGGCTTGGCACGTATGACGGCGGCAGCGCCGGCAAGCGCGATGCGCCTTGCTGAGACGGTGAAAGCGGCCGGCAACCCCGGCGCGATAGGCGATGCGTCGTTGATGGACGCGCTCGCGGTGGTGGCAGCGCTGGAAGCGGATGCCGACAAGGGCCTGACTGCGACTGAGGCCGCGCGGCGTCTGGCCGAGCAGGGCCGCAACGAACTGCGCGGCGTGCCGCCGCTGCCCACGTGGCGCCGCGTGCTGGCGCACTTCCAGGACCCGCTGATTTACCTGCTGCTGGCCGCGATCGCGATTGCGCTGGCGGCCTGGGCCATCGAAGGCCGTGCCGGCTGGCCGGTCGACGCGATCGTGATCGCCGTCGTGGTGCTGCTCAATGGTGCACTCGGCTTCATGCAGGAAGCCAAAGCGCGCGACGCGGTGGCGGCCTTGGCGCGCATGACCGAAGCCACCTCGGCCGTGATGCGCGACGGCCAGCCGCTGCGTGTGCCCAGCGCCGAGCTCGTGCGTGGCGATGTGCTGCTGCTGAGCGAGGGCGACGCCGTGGGCGCCGACGCGCGGCTGCTCGACGCGAGCTCGCTGCGTGTGCAGGAAGCTTCACTCACCGGCGAGAGCGAAGCGGTGCTCAAAGACGCCGCCACCTTGCCCGCTGCCGTGCCGCTGGGCGACCGCTTGAACATGGTCTTCAAAGGCACGGCCGTCGCGCAAGGCAGTGCGCGTGCCGTCGTCAGCGCCACTGCCATGGCCACCGAGATGGGCGCGATCGCCAAGTTGCTCGAAGCCACTGTGGATGAGCCGACGCCGCTGGCCGTGGAGGTGGCGCGCATCGGCCGCATGCTCGGCGTGGCGGTGGTGATCATCGCCGTGGTGGTGATGGGCGCGCTGTTCCTGGTGTCCGACATCCGCAGTGCCAGCGACGTCACGCGCGTGCTGCTGCTGGGCGTGTCGCTGGCGGTGGCGGCGGTGCCCGAGGGCTTGCCCGCCATCCTCTCGTTGGTGCTGGCGCTGGGCGTGCAGCGCATGGCGCGGCACCAGGCCGTTGTGAAGAACCTGTCGTCGGTGGAGACGCTGGGCTCGGCCACGGTGATCTGCTCCGACAAGACCGGCACGCTGACGCGCTCGGAGATGACCATCGAGCGTGTCATGACGCTGTCGGGCGCCACCTCGGTCACGGGTGTCGGCTACGCGCCCGAAGGCAAGGTCGAGCACGAAGGCGCCGCGTTGGAGAGCGGGCCACTGCACACCGAGCAGGTGGTCGTGCTCAGTGGCGGCAGCCTGGCCGGCAATGCCGATCTGCGCCAGGCCGCTGGCGGCGGCTGGGAGATCCACGGTGACCCGACCGAAGCTGCCTTTTTGGTCGCCGAGCGCAAGCTCGGTGTGAGCGAGCGACGCCAGCAACGTTTCGAGCGTGTGGCCGAAATCCCGTTCACGTCAGAGCGCATGATGATGTCGAGCATCGAGCGTGACCATGAACAGGGCGACGCGCTGGTGATCGTCACCAAAGGCGCGCCCGACATGCTCTTGCAGCGCTGCACACGGGCTCGCGTGGGCATGGACGTGGTGGCCCTGGACGAGACCCTGCGTGCGCGCATCCTGGCCGATGTCGACACGCTGACCGACGCCGCGCTGCGCACCCTGGCCGTGGCCTACCGTCCGCTCGACGCGGGCGAGGAGGCAAACGCTAACAACGATATGGAGCGTGAGCTGATCTTCGTCGGCACGGTGGGCATCATCGACCCGCCACGGCCCGAAGCGGCGCTGGCCATCAAAGAAGCGCGCGGCGCCGGCATCCGCGTCATCATGATCACCGGCGACCACCCGCGCACGGCCGCGCGCATCGCCGCCGATCTGGGCATCGTCGACGCGGGGGCTGCGGCACTCAGCGGCAGCGAGCTCGATGCGCTGGACGCGGCCGCGTTCAAGGACGCCGTGCAAAAGACCTCGGTCTTCGCCCGCGTCGCGCCGGCTCACAAGCTGCGCATCGTGGCCGCGCTGCAGGCCGACGGCGAGGTCGTGGCGATGACCGGCGACGGTGTCAACGACGCACCCGCGCTCAAGGCCGCCGACATCGGCGTGGCCATGGGCATCACCGGCACCGAGGTCACCAAAGAGGCGGCCAAGATGATCCTCGCCGACGACAACTTCGCCACCATCGTGCAGGCCGTGCGTGAGGGCCGCGCCATCTTCGACAACATCCGCAAGTTCTTGCGCTACCTGCTGTCGTCGAACATGGGCGAGGTGTTGACGGTGTTCTTCGGCGTGGTCGGCGCGGGCGTGCTGGGTCTGAGTGGAAGTGATGCCAGCGCTGCCCACGCCGTCGTGCTGCCGCTGCTGGCCACGCAGATTTTGTGGATCAACCTCGTCACCGACTCCGGCCCCGCACTGGCGATGGGTGTCGACCCCGCCAGTGGCGACGTGATGGCGCGCGCACCGCGAAAGCGCAACGCACGCGTGATCGACGCGCGCATGTGGTGGGGCGTGATGCAGACCGGCGCGGTGATGGCGCTGGTGACGCTGCTAACGATCGATCTGTACCTGCCCGGCGGCCTGATCGAAGGCACGCAAACGCTGGACAACGCGCGCACGGCGGGTTTCACGGTGCTGGTGCTGGCGCAGTTGTTCAACTGCTTCAACGCGCGCTCGGACAAGCGCAGCGCGTTTGTGGGCCTGTTTGCCAACCGCTGGCTGTGGGGTTCGATCGCGCTGGCCGTACTGCTGCAAGTGGCTGTGGTGCATCTGCCCTG
Source organism: Rubrivivax sp. (assembly GCA_031418855.1). Lineage (GTDB taxonomy): Bacteria > Pseudomonadota > Gammaproteobacteria > Burkholderiales > Burkholderiaceae_C > Rubrivivax. The sequence goes on along the minus strand of JANOJR010000679.1, from coordinate 193 downwards.
GCTCAACATCGCTTTCGGCACCACGGCCTTGAGCCTGGAGCAGTGGCTGCTATGCACGGCGATGGCCAGCGTGGTGCTGTGGACGAGTGAGCTGCGCAAGCTGGCGGGCCACGCCTGGCGCACGGCAGTGCGTGCGCGTCATTGACGCACACCCGTGAAGCGCATCAGTGCGGATTCGCGTCCGCGCGCGTCT
>JANOJR010000678.1:0-28610 GCA_031418855.1 Rubrivivax sp. | reverse complement strand
CCAGCCCTCCCCCTCGCAGGGGGAGGGAGCTAGAAATCAAGCCTTCCACAAGCCCAGCAACATCTGCCGAATCAGCTCACTACCCTGCTCCAACAGCAGCCCACGCGGGCGCTGCGCTGAGGTCGCCAGCCACAGCGTCGTCGTGAGTGGCTGGCCTTTGGCGATGTGGATCGGCCGCGCAAGAAACTGAGCCTCGCGCCCGCGCAAGGCGCTGCGTGTCAGCACGGCGTGCAAGCTGCCGCTCTCCACCAAGTCAAGAATGGCAGGCACGCTTTCGATCTCCAACCCGATGCGTGGCTTCAGCCCGGCGCTGGCCAGCGTGGTCTCAAGCAGCATACGAATCGAATGCGGCCGGCTTGGGATCACCAACTCGCGCGTGGCCACGTCGTTCAGACTGGCGCCCAGCACACGCGTGGCGCGCCTGGCTCGTGCCCCCACCAAGTACAGCCGCTCATCAAGCACGGGCGCCATGTCCAGCAAGGTATACGGCGCCGCGTTGTAGACCACGGCGCAGTCGATGCGCCCTTGCACCAGCCACTCCAGCACGTAGGTCGACAAACCCTCCACCATCGTCAGCGTGGCTTTCGGAAAACGCTCACGGAATTGATGGACCAAAGGCGCGGTGAGCATGCGCCCCACGCTCGGCGGCACGCCCAGGGCCAGGCGCCCCACCGGCGCGCCGCGTTGCGCTTCAAGGTCGAGCACCGCGCGCTGCACCTGCTGCAAGATGCCGCGGCCATGGGCAAGCAGACGCTGGCCCGCGTCGGTGAGCGTGACACCTCGGCCATTGCGCTCAAAGACGTTTTGCCGCAGCTCAACTTCGAGCGAGCGCACCTGGCGCGACAAGGCCGGCTGCGCCACCTTCAGCACCATGGCGGCACGCGTAAAGCTGCCGAGCTCGGCCACCTGCACAAAGTATTGAAGTTGCTTGAAGTCCATGCCCGCCATGGTATGCCGAAGCGGCCTAACAGCTAGTCAGGCAATAGCGTATGCGAATGGCTTGGATTGCACAAGAATCGCGCCATGAGCCTCACCCTCAGCGGCATTTCATCGATGGCCACCCGCCTGCTTTTGAACGAGCTGGCGCTGGCATATCAGGCGCACAGCGGCGTGGCGGTGGCCTTCGAATCGATGGGCGGGGTGGATGCGGCCAAGCGCGTCGCTGCCGGCGAAGTGTTTGATGTCGTCGTGCTCGCGGCCGACGCCATCACCAGGCTCGCCGCCAGCGGCGCGGTGCTCGCCGAAACCGCCACCCCGCTCGTGACATCGGCTGTGGCCATCGCCGTGCGTACCGGCACCGCGGCACCCGACATCGGCAATGAAGACGCACTGCGCCACGCCGTGCTGGCAGCGCGCAACATCGGCTACTCCACCGGGCCCAGCGGCATGGCGCTGCTGGCGCTGTTCGCCCGTTGGGGCATCAGAGACCAGATCAAGGACCGCCTCATCCAGGCGCCACCCGGCGTGCCCGTGGGCGCACTCGTGGCGCGTGGTGAGGTTGCACTCGCCTTCCAACAGCTCAGTGAATTGATGAACCTTGAGGGCGTCAGCGTCATCGGCGCCATGCCTGCGCCCATAGAGATCATCACCACCTTCAGCGCGGCCGTGTGCCGCACATGCAGCCAACCCGATGAAGCACACAAGCTGCTCGTCTACCTCGCCTCAAGCGCCACCGCCAGCGTCAAGCTGCGCCACGGCATGCAAGCCACAACCTCAGGAGCAAGCCAGTGATCATCGACTGCCACGGCCACTACACCACGGCCCCCAAAGCGCTGGAGACTTGGCGCAACGCGCAAGTCGCCGGCATCAAGGATCCAAGCCTGATGCCGCGCGTGGCGGACTTGAAGATCAGCGATGACGAGCTGCGTGAGTCGATCGAAGCCAACCAGCTCCGGCTTATGAATGCGCGCGGCAGCGACCTCACCATCTTCAGCCCACGCGCCAGCTTCATGGCGCACCACATCGGCGACTTCCAGGTCAGCAGCACCTGGGCGGCGATTTGCAACGAGCTTTGCTACCGCGTGGCGCAACTCTTCCCTGGCCGCTTTGTGCCGGCGGCGATGCTGCCGCAAAGCCCGGGCGTGGACCCGGCGAGCTGCATTCCCGAGCTGGTGAAGTGCGTCGAAGAGCTTGGCAACGTCGCCATCAACTTGAACCCCGACCCTTCAGGCGGCCACTGGACCAGCCCGCCGCTTAGCGACCGTCACTGGTACCCCATCTTCGAGAAGATGGTGGAGTACGACATACCGGCGATGGTGCATGTCAGCACCTCGTGCAACGCCTGCTTTCACACCACCGGCGCGCATTACCTCAACGCCGACACCACGGCTTTCATGCAGTGCCTGACTTCGGATTTGTTCAAAGACTTCCCCACCCTGCGCTTCATCATTCCGCACGGCGGCGGCGCTGTGCCCTACCACTGGGGGCGCTTTCGTGGCCTGGCGCAAGAGCTGAAAAAACCGCTGCTCACCGAGCACCTGCTGAAGAACATCTTCTTCGACACCTGCGTGTACCACCAGCCGGGCATCGACTTGCTGACCAAGGTGATCCCGGTGGAGAACATCCTCTTCGCCAGCGAGATGATCGGCGCCGTGCGTGGCATCGACCCCGAGACGGGGCAGTTTTACGACGACACCAAGCGCTATATCGATGCGTCAACGCAGCTCAGCGATGCGCAGAAGCATTTGGTGTTCGAGGGCAACGCGCGGCGTGTCTATCCGCGGCTTGATGCACAACTCAAGGCGCAACTAAAAGCGAAGGGGCTGTGAGCATGTTTGAACTCGGCGTCGTCAAACGCAGCATCACCCGCGCCGAGCGCGTGGCGGTCGACCATCTCGCCGGCTTCGGTGCCGCCACCGTGCACGAAGCCATGGGCCGCGTCGGATTGATGAAGCCGTATATGCGGCCCATTTACAGCGGCGCGCACATGGCAGGCACCGCCGTCACGGTGCTGCTGCACCCGGGTGACAACTGGATGATGCATGTCGTGGCCGAGCAGATCCGTGAAGGCGATGTGGTGGTGGCGGCCATCACCGCCGACTGCACCGACGGCTACTTCGGCGACCTGCTGGCCACGAGCTTTCGCGCACGCGGTGCGTGCGGCCTGGTCATCGACGGCGGCTGCCGCGATGTCAAAGACTTGACTGCCATGGGCTTCCCCGTCTGGAGCAAGGCCATCAGCGCCAAAGGCACCATCAAGTCAACGATCGGCTCGGTGAACATCCCTGTGGTGTGCGCCGGCATGCTGGTCAACCCAGGCGACGTGATCGTGGCCGACGATGACGGCGTGGTGGTGGTACCTGCAGCGTTCGCACAGAAGACCGCCGACGCTGCCGCCGCACGCGAAGCGCTGGAAGCCGACAAGCGCGCCAAGCTGGCTGCGGGCGTGCTCGGGCTGGACATGTACAACATGCGCGAGCCCCTGGCCAAGGCCGGGCTGCGCTACATCGACTGATGCGCAAGCGATGAACATCACCCTCATTGGCTACGGCGAGGTCGGCCGCATCCTGGCCGAAGACCTGCGCGCGGCAGAGCATGCCGTGACGGCGTTTGACCTGAAACTCGGCGGCGATGCGGCCCCTGGCCTGCGCGCACACGCTGCGCAACACGGTGTGGCCCTCGCGGCAACGCACGCCGACGCCGTGCGTGCGGCCGATCTCACCATCTGTGCCGTCACCGCCAGTCAAACGTTAGCGGCGGCACAAGCCTGCGCGCAAACGATGAAGCCCGGCAGCTTCTACCTCGACTTCAACTCGGCCTCACCCGGCGCGAAGATCGCCGCCGCCGCGTTGATCGACGCCACCGGTGCGCGCTATGTCGAAGCGGCGGTGATGAACTCGATCCCGCCGCCGCGCATCAAGGTGCCGCTGCTCTTGGGTGGCGCGCATGCGATGGCGCTGCTGCCGCTGCTGCATACACTCGGCTTCGTCGCCAAGGTCGCCAGCACCCAACTCGGCGTGGCCTCGGCCACCAAGATGTGCCGCAGCGTGATGATCAAAGGCCTAGAGGCCATGGTGATTGAGAGTTTCACCACCGCGCGCCACTACGGCGTGGAAGACGCGGTGATCGCCTCCTTGCAAGAGACCTTCCCCACCATCGATTGGGAAAAGCAAGGCGCCTACTTATTCCAGCGCGTCATCGAACACGGCCGACGCCGCGCTGAAGAAGTGCGCGAGGTCGCCGTCACCGTGCGCGAGGCCGGCCTGGAACCCTTCTCCGCAGCAGGCACGGCACAGCGCCAAGCCTTCATCGCCGATCTCGCCGACGTGCAAGTCTTCGGCGCGCGCGGCAGCGCCGGCTTTGCACGCAGCGCCGACTGGCGCATCGAAGCCGACCGTCTGCTCACCCACCTCAAGACGCCACATGAGCTTTGAAAAAACCCCCGGCTGGCTGGGCTGGTACGCCGGCCCGAGCAAGCCGCACTTTCAGTTGCCGGCAGGCAGCGTCGACGCGCATTGCCACGTCTTCGGCCCCGGCGCCGAATTCCCCTATGCCACCGAACGAAAGTACACGCCCTGCGACGCTTCCAAGCAGCAGCTCTTCGCGCTGCGCGACCACCTGGGCTTTGCGCGCAACGTCGTCGTGCAAGCCACCTGCCATGGCGCCGACAACCGCGCCATGCTCGACGCCTGCCGCGCCAGCGGCGGCAAGGCGCGCGGCGTGGCCACCGTCAAGCGCAGTGTTAGCGACGCTGAGCTTGAAGCCATGCACGCAGCCGGCGTGCGCGGCGTGCGCTTCAACTTCGTCAAGCGCCTGGTGGACTTCACGCCCAAAGACGAGCTGCTGGAAATCGCCAAGCGCATCAAGCAGCTTGGCTGGCATGTCGTGATCTATTTCGAGGCGGTGGACCTGCCCGAGCTCTGGGAGTTCTTCACTGCCGTCCATGACCAACTCGCCACCACCATCGTCGTCGACCACATGGGCCGCCCCGACGTGAGCTTGCCCGTGGACGGCCCGCAGTTCGCCCTCTTCGAGCGCTTCATGCACGAGCACACCAATGTCTGGAGCAAGGTGAGCTGCCCCGAGCGGCTGTCCGTCAACGGCCCCAAGGCCTTGGCCGGAGAGCGCGCGGCTTATCGCGACGTTGTGCCCTTCGCCCGGCGCATCGTCGAGACCTTCCCCGAACGTGTGCTCTGGGGCACCGACTGGCCACACCCGAATTTGAAAGACCACATGCCCGACGACGGGCTCTTGGTTGACTTCATCCCGCACATCGCCGCCACGCCGGCCTTGCAGCGCAAGCTGCTGGTCGACAACCCGATGCGCTTGTACTGGCCCGAGGAGGCGTGACATGGCACTTAACAAACCCTATTTGGACGTGCCCGGCACGACGGTCTTCGACGCCGAGCAGTCCCGCAAGGGCTACCACCTCAACCAGTTCTGCATGTCGCTCATGAAGGCACAGAACCGCAAGCGCTTCTTGGCCGACCAGCGCAGCTACATCGACGAATGGCCGATGAGCGAAGACCAAAAACAAGCGGCGCTGGCGATGGACCTGAATCGTTGCATTGCGCTCGGCGGCAACATCTACTTCCTGGCCAAGCTCGGCGCCACGCATGGCAAGAGCTTTCAGCAAATGGCCGGCAGCATGACGGGCATGAGTGAAGACGCGTACCGCGCCATGATGATCAGCGGCGGGCGCTCCGTGCAAGGTAATCGTTATGTTGGGGAGAAGGCTTGATGGCCCACATCAGCGCCGGGGTCTTCACCTCGCACGTGCCGGCCATAGGCGCGGCACTCGACTTGGGCAAGACGCACGAGCCCTATTGGCAGCCGCTCTTCAAGGGCTACGAGTTCAGCAAGCAGTGGCTGAAAGCGAACACGCCCGACGTCGTGTTTCTCGTCTTCAACGACCACGCGACCGCCTTCAGCCTGGACATGATTCCGACCTTTGCCATCGGCACGGCGGCTTTGTATGAAGTCGCCGACGAAGGCTGGGGCCCGCGCCCGGTGCCGCGTGTGATCGGCCACCCTGAGCTTGCCGCGCACATTGCGCACAGCGTGATCCAAGACGACTTCGACCTGACCATCGTCAACAAGATGGATGTCGACCACGGCCTGACCGTGCCGTTGAGCTTGATGTGCGGGCAGCCTGCGGCCGACGCATTCGCGTGGCCCTTCCCCGTGATTCCCTTCGCGGTGAACGTCGTGCAGTACCCCGTGCCTTCGGGCCAGCGCTGCCTGAACCTGGGCCGCGCCATTGGCCGCGCCATTGCCTCGTACGACCAGCCGCTGAACGTGCAGATCTGGGGCACGGGCGGCATGAGCCACCAGCTGCAGGGCCCGCGTGCCGGGCTCATCAACCGCGAGTTTGACCAGGCCTTTCTTGACCGCTTGATCAGCGACCCCGAGGCCCAAGCCGCCGTGCCGCACATTGACTACGTGCGTGAAGCCGGCAGCGAAGGCATCGAGCTGGTGATGTGGCTCATCGCGCGCGGCGCCATGCTGGAGCAAAGTGCACACGCGCCGAAGGTGGTGCATCGTTTCTATCACGTGCCAGCGTCGAACACGGCGGTGGGCCATCTCATCCTGGAGAACAACCCATGACCATCAAAGTGGCGCTGGCCGGCGCTGGCGCCTTCGGCATCAAACACCTCGACGGCATCAAGCTCATCGACGGCGTGGAAGTCATCTCGCTCGTCGGCCGCGAGCTGGCCAAGACACAGGAGGTGGCGGCCAAGTACGGCATCAAGCATGTCAGCACCGAGCTGGCCGACAGCCTGGCCATCAAGGAGGTCGACGCCGTCATCTTGTGCACACCCACGCAGATGCACGCCTCTCAAACGTTAGCTTGTCTTGACGCCGGCAAACACGTGCAGGTGGAGATCCCGATGGCCGACCGCTGGCGCGACGCGCAGGCGCTGGTGGTCAAGCAAAAGGAAACCGGCCTGGTGGCGATGGCCGGCCACACGCGGCGCTTCAACCCCAGCCACCAGTACGTGCATCAGCGCATTGCGCGCGGCGAGTTCAACATCCAGCAGATGGATGTGCAGACCTACTTTTTCCGCCGCAGCAACATGAACGCGCTGGGCCAGGCGCGCAGCTGGACCGACCACCTGCTGTGGCACCACGCGGCGCACACGGTCGACCTCTTCGCCTACCAGGCCGGCAGCCCGGTGGTGGTGGCCAATGCGCTGCAAGGCCCCATTCACCCGACGCTGGGCATCGCCATGGACATGTCGATTCAGCTGAAGGCGGCCAATGGCGCGATCTGCACGCTGTCGCTGTCGTTCAACAACGACGGGCCACTGGGGACGGTGTTTCGCTACATCGGCGACAACGCGACGTACATTGCGCGTTATGACGATCTCTATAGCGGCAAGGAAGAGAAGATCGATGTTTCGAAGGTGGCGGTGTCGATGAACGGCATTGAGCTGCAAGACCGCGAGTTTTTTGCGGCGATACGTGAGGGTCGGGAGCCGAATTCGAGTGTGGCGCGGGTGTTGGCTGGGTATGAGGTGTTGGGGGGCTTGGAGCGGCATTTGGGGTAATGGCCAGCGTTGCGTCATCAGGATTGATGTCGATTTCGTATTGCCAAGCGTGGCCACGATGGCTATAAACGGCCTCGCAACCGAGGAGAGACCATGCACCACCAACTTTGGGCCACTGTGGCTTTGGCGGCCAGCGTAGGGGCCTGCGCTTTGACGCAACCGGACGGAACGCCTAAGGACGGCTTCGATCCGGTCAAGATCAAGCTACAAGCCGCCTGCACCGTCAACGTACAAATCGACGAGTACGGCAACGTCGTCCTCGATGCCGAGCCGGTTCGTACGTCGCGCTGCCCGGGTGATCGAAAGGTGGTCTTGCTGCTCGACCCCGACAGTGTCTATACCTTTGCCCTTGAGCCCATTGGCATTAGTTTTGAGGCGAACCAGAACCTCAACTCACCCAGTCCGCAGCCTGACTGCGCTCGCAAGCAACGTGGAAAGCGCTACGAGTGCAAGTTCACTGGCAAAACAGGCTACAAGTGGAAGTACACGATTCGTCTGTTGAAGAACGGCGTCGCCGACGTGATCTTGGACCCAACCATGGTCAACGACTGAACGCGTTCAACCAGTCGCCCAGTGTCGACATGGCCTGCTCGTAACTGAGCATCGCACCCGCCGCCCAGCCGGCGGCATAGGCGCTATCCCCTAGCCGATCCCGCGCCCGTTGCCAAAGCGGCGCAAGAAACGCCTTGTCCGCCGGGTCAAGCAGCATCTGCGTGATGCCGGCCTCAGCATCGGCGGCGGCGGCAAAGCGGGCAACGTGAACCCAATCCTCCAACAGCGCGGCCAAGCCTGAAGCGGCGGCCAGCACCGCCTGTCCATCGGTGCGCGATCCCAACGCCACGACGATGGCCTTGGCTTGTTGCAGGGCGGCGTGCGCGGCGGCAGCGTTGCCTTGGCCAGTGGCCACCATCGTCACGTTCAGCAGCGCAATGGCCTTGCTCTGCTCATCCTCAAGGCCCGCCGCCAAGACCAGGGCTTGCTCATAGAGCGGCGCGGCGAGTTCAAGCTGGCCCAAGCTGCGATAGAGCTGCGCCATAGCGTTCACCGCCGCCATCAAAGCGCGCTGGTCCCCCGCTTGCTGCGCTTGTTGCATCGCCAGTTGCAAGTGCCCGCGTGCGCCCTCCACATCGCCCAGGCCCAGAGAGGCCATGCCCAGCTCTTGCAGCACGATGGCGATGCGCCCCACGTCACCATGTTCACGCGCGATGACCAGGGACTCCCGCAAGTGCGGCATTGCCTCCTCGTAACGGGCCATGTAATAGCAAACCTGCCCCACCGTATGCAACGCCCGGCTGCGCAGCATCGTGCGCTCCTGCGCCCCCGGCAGCTCAAGCGCCTCAAGCGTGCCCCAGCGCAGCAGTTCCAGCAGGCCACGGCTAACGAGGTAGAGCTTGAGCGCCATCAGCAATCGCAATGCCGACTCACCCCCGCCCGCCGCCCGGTTGCACCAAGCCCGCGCCGCCAGAAAGTTCTCGCGCTCCAGGTCCAGCCGCGTGAGCCAGTCGCCTTGGTGGGCCCCCGTTAAATGCGGCCGCGCAGTCTCCGCCAGCGCGACATAACAAGCCAAGTGATGGTCGCGCATGGCGTCACCCTCACCGGCCGCACTGAGCTGCTCCAGCGCATACTGACGCATGGTTTCCAGGAAGCGGTAGCGCGTGCCGCCGTCGTCCATCGTCACCAGCGACTTCTCGACCAGGCGCGCCAGCAGGTCGGCAACGTCATGGCGCTCGACGCCGACTCCCGCGACCACAGCCTCGGCAGCTTCCAGCGTCCAGCCCCCCGCAAACACCGCCAGCCGGCGCAGCACTGTGCGCTCTTGCGCGTCGAGCAGGTCGTGGCTCCAGTCGATGAGCGCGCGCAGCGCCTGCTGGCGCGGCATGGCGCTGCGGTCGCCGCGCGTGAGCAGGCTGAAGCGGTCCTTGAGGCGCAGTGCGATCTGCTCGACCGAGAGCACATTCACGCGCGCCGCCGCCAGCTCGATGGCCAGTGGCATGCCGTCCAAACACTGGCAGATGCGCAGCACATGTGCGGCATTGGCATCGCTCAGCGCGAAGCCTGGCGACTTGGTGGCAGCGCGTTCGACGAAGAGGTGGATGGCTTCGAAGTCGCGCAACTGCGCTGCACTTGCAGTCGCACTTGACGTCGAAATTCCAGTGGCACCGTCAGCCGGCAAGCTAAGCATCGGCACCGGAAAATTCACCTCCCCCGTGAGGTGCAAAGACTCGCGGCTGGTGATGAGCAGCTTGAGCTGCGGCGCGGCCGCCAGCAGCTGCGATGCGAGCTCAGCGCTGGCTTGGGTGACGTGCTCGCAGTTGTCCAGCACCACCAGCAGCCGCTTGTGTTTGAGCGCAGTTTGCAGCGTTTGCAGCAGCGCCTTGCCCACCACTTCTTTGATGCCCAGCACGGTGGCCAAGGCTTGCGGCACCAGGCGCGCATCGGCCAACGGGGCCAGCTCAACCAGCCACACACCGTCGTTGAAATAGGGGCCCATGCTCGCCGCCACTTGCATGGCCAAGCGCGTTTTGCCAATGCCGCCGGGGCCTACCAGCGTCACAAGCCGGTGCTCGCCGAGCAGCTCTTTCACCGCACCCATTTCGTGCTGGCGGCCGATGAACGACGACAGCGCTTGCGGCAAGTTGTGTTGGCCCATCAGCGCTGGCGTGTCGGCCGCACCTTCGCCCATGACTGGGCTGCCGGCAAAGCGCGCGTGGTAAACGCCCACCGGCTTGGCGATGTTCTTCACCTCATGCTCGCCGGCGAACTCAAAGGCCACCGGCAACTTGCCCTGCACCAGCTCGTGCATGGCCGCCGAGACACACACGCCGCCGGGTTCACCCAGCGCTTGCAAGCGCGCGGCCAGGTTGACGGCGTCGCCGTAGAGCGCAGCGTCTTGCTCCAGGATGTCGCCGATGTTCAAGCCGATGCGCAGCGCCATGCGCCGTGACTCGGCGCGCATGGCGTTGCGCCGGCCGAGCTCTTGCTGCAAGCCCACAGCACAGTGCAGCGCCTGCACGGCACTGGCAAAGTCGGCAAGCATGGAGTCACCGGCCGTGTCGATCATGCGGCCCTCGTGCGCCTGCACATGCTGGGTGGCGAGCTTGCGCATGGCGACGATGTCTTGCAGCGTGGCCAGCTCGTCCTGGCCCATCAAGCGCGAGTAGCCGACGACGTCGGCACTCATGATCGCGGCAATCTTGCGGGTGGGTTGCATGGTGTGGGTCTGGGCTGGACCGCATTCTGCCTAGATCGCAGATGATTGAGGCTGAAACCGCTCCATGGAGGAACCACGTGTCCCCACGCCGCATCGGCCCCTTTGACGTCAGCGCCATCAGTCTGGGCTGCATGAACCTCAGCCATGCCTACGGCGCGCCGCCGCCGCCCGACGTGGCGGAGCGCCTGCTGCTGCGCGCGCTCGACCTCGGCGTGACGATGTTCGACACCGCAGCGCTCTACGGCTTTGGCGCCAACGAAACCTTGCTCGGCCGAGTGCTCGGCAAACACCGCTCGCGTTACACGTTAGCCAGCAAGGGTGGCATGGCGGGTGCGCAGTTTGACGACGGCATGAAACGTGTCATCGACGGCCGTCCCGAGGCCATCCGCCGCAACTGCGAAGACAGCCTGAAGCGCCTGCAGACCGATCACATCGACCTCTACTACCTGCACCGCTGGCACAAGACCGTGCCGATTGAAGACAGCGTGGGCGCGATGGCCGACCTGGTGCGTGCGGGCAAGGTGCGCACCTTGGGCCTGAGCGAAGTTTCGGCCGCGACCTTGCAGCGCGCGCAGGCCGTGCACCCCATCGCCGCCGTGCAGACCGAGTACTCGCTGTGGACGCGCAACGCCGAAATCGCCGTGCTGCAAACCTGCCGTGACATCGATGCCGCGTTCGTGGCTTTCAGCCCGGTGGCGCGTGGTTTCCTCACCGCCGCGCCGCCGCAGCCGGAGCAATTCGACGCCAAAGACATCCGCCGCACGATGCCGCGGTTCCAGAGTGACGCGTGGGCCGCGAACCTGCGCCTGCGTGCTGCGGCCATGACCCTTGCTGATGAAGCCGGCTGCACGCTCTCGCAACTGGCGCTGGCCTGGCTGCTGTCGCAAGGCGAGCATGTCGTGCCGATTCCGGGCACCACGAGCCTGGCGCATCTGGAAGAAAACCTCGGCGCCACGCGCGTGACGCTTGAACCGAGCCAGCTTGCGCGTCTGTCGGACTTGTTTGCACCCGACGCCGTACACGGCCAGCGTTATTCAGCGGCCAGTTCCGCCGAAGTCGACACCGAAGTCTTCGCGGCCTGAGTGACTGAGCGAGGGAGCCCCAGATGCGCGCATGGACGGTGGACGCTGACGACATCCGAGTCGCCGAAGACTTTGATGAGTCGCTGCTGCATCGCACGCCCGAGATCGACGCCTTTCTCGCACCCGACCGCGACGACAAGTTCATCGTCATCGGCACCAAAGGTTTCGGCAAGACGCTGCTGCTCAAGGCCAAGCGCATCCTCTACCAGCGTGAGGGCCGCGCCACGTGCCTGCCCATTGGCAGCCTGCTCGACAAGCCCATCGGCGACAAGATCTTCGGCCGCGAGACGCTGGCGTTCTTTGCCGCCAGCCCGCTGCCCTGGGCCAAGGTGTGGCTCGCCGCCATCGCGCTGGCGGTGCTGAAACACGCGCGCGCGATTGAGGGCCTGAAGCTCAGCCCGCAGCTCACGCACCTGCTGCGCGACGACGCACTGCATGGCGTGATCGACCATTTCGTGCGCCTGCTCGACCTCACCCCCAGCGAGCTGCAACGCTGCGCGGCGGACACCGACGGCCACCTCGTGCCGCGCCTGCGCGTGCTGAAAACACCGGTGACGATCTTCATCGACGGCATCGACGAGTACTTCAACAAGCATGTCGAAGACCAGCCCACGCATCCGTTTGTCACCGGCGAGCTGTCGCCCAAGGTCTGGTACTTCGCGCAGCTTGGGCTGGTCGACGTGGCCTACCAGCTGCGGCGCATCAACCACCACTTGAAGGTCTTCGCCGCCGTGCGCAAAGAGGCTTACGCCAGCCTGCCCAAGCGCACGGCGATGGCGCAGCAGTACCGCGGCAGCGCGGTCGACATCGTGTACTCGGCCGAGAGCCTGCGCGAGATCTTCATCAACAACGCCCGGCTGGTGAAGGCCGACCGTTTGGTGCGCCCGGCGCGTGCGCGCAGCAACCCGCTCGAAGCCTTTCTGGGCCGCAGCAGCGTCACCGACACCAGCACGCACGAAGAGGAAGACGCGCTCGAATACCTGTGCCGCCATACGCTGCTGCGGCCACGCGACCTGATGACCATCGGCGAGCGGCTGTCCGCGCTGCGGCCCGAAGAGCGGCGGCATGAGTTGCGCTTGAAAGAAGCGGTGGACGAAGCGGCCAGCGAGATCGCGCAGGAGTACCTGGCCGAGGTGGCACCCTATATCGGCGAGCTGGACCTGGAGCCGCTATTAGCGCGCTTGCCCGGGCAGGTGCTCACACGCGCCGAGGTCGAAGTCTTGGAGCCCAGCGCCGACGCAACCGCCGACATCATCCCAAACCGGCGCGTGCTCGCCGTGCTCTACCGCGTGGGCCTGCTGGGCTACGTGCAACACGACCGCATTCGCGGCGAATGGCGCCAGCGTTTCCTGCGCCCCGGCGCGGCCCCAGCGCCAGCGTCGACTTCGCCGTACACGAACGCATGAGCTGTGTGCTCAGGGCCGACGTGCAGGCCTTCAGTGCGCTCATGCGGTCTGGCGCCGACGCGCCCGTGCGCAAAGCGCTGGAAGACGCCGCGCTGGTGGTGGCTTCCGACGCCGTAGCACTCGCGCAAATGGCGCGTCACATGATCGAGCAGGTCTATGCCGTGCCGGGCCAGCCGCTGCTGCGCGTAGCGCTGCACTACGGGCCGATACAAACGCGCCAGCGTGACACCGACCTGGCGCACGTGACCGCCTGGAGATCTGACACCGCGATTTCGGGCGCTCGTCGGGCGCCGATTGCGACGGCCGGGGGCGCCCGCGTATCCTGCGGCGCCGCCTGACCGATGATCACAACCACCAGCCTCCCCCTGCCCGCGCCAACGGTGCGGCACGGCCGCGCCCGCGCCACATTCGCCGGGCTTACGTCGCGCGTGCTGATCATCGTCGCGGCGCTGCTGCTGGCCCGGTCGTTGGGATTTTTGCTCGCCAACGACACCCCGGCGCCACTGCGCAATCTGTTGTGGGGCCTCTTCCACATGGTGCTGATGGCCGCGCCGATCCTGTTGGCCGTGGTTGCGGCCGGCAACCTTGCGCCGCCGCGCGGGCCGGTGCGCTGGCTGGCGCTAACGGCGGCGATCTCGCTCGCCCCGGGCGTCGGTGTGCTGCTGCGGCTTCTATGCCGCGAGCTGGGCGGCGCCGGGCCGCGCTGGTCACAGTTCGCCGGCTTCGCCGGCCAGACCTGGCCGCGGTATGCCTTGTTCGCCGGCCTGCTCACGCTGGGGCTGGAGGTCTACCGCCGGCAGCGCGCAGCAGGCGACACCATGCGGCAGATCGCGCTGGACCGCGCCGCGCTCGAACGCGAGCTGGCCGATGTGCGGCTGCAGGTGCTGCAAGCGCAGATCGAGCCGCATTTCCTGTTCAACACGCTGGCCACCGTGCGCCGCCTCAACGACACCGACCCGACGCGCGCGCGCACGATGCTCGACAGCCTGATCCGTTTTCTCGAGATGGCCTTGCCGACCCTACGCGACGAGCGCGTGACGCTGGGTCGCGAGTTCGAGCTCGCCGAAGCCTATCTGCAAGTGCAACAGATCCGCATGCCGCGGCGGCTCGCCTTCGCTTTCGACGTCGCCGCCGAACTGCGCGAGCGCACGCTTCCGCCGCTGATGCTGTTGACGCTGGTCGAGAACGCCGTCAAGCACGGCGTGCAGCCATCGCTGCATGGCGGCGCGCTGCGAATTGCCGCGCGGCTGGAAGCTGGCACGCTGGTGCTGACGGTGGCCGATTCGGGCGTGGGTTTTGCGCCCGGCTCGGGCAGCGGCATGGGCCTGGCCAACATCCGCGCCAGGCTGGCCGCCGAGTTCGGCGCGGCCGCCGCGCTGGCGATCGAGAACAACGACGTCGGTGGCGTGACGGCCACGCTGCGCTTGCCGGCGCTATGAAGGCGTCGCTGCAGCGCTATGCAAAGGCCACGCTGGTGGCGCTGGGCATCGCCGCGCTGCTGCAGCTTTCGTCGATGGCAGAAGTGCGGATCGGCGACCCGGCCGGGCCAACGGCGCTGTTCGATCTGAGCCGCCTCGTTGTGCACCTGTCCATGGCCCCGTGCCTGGCGTTCGCTACGCTCTGGGCCGACGACGCCATCGAGCGTGGCGCCAGGCCCTTCTGGGCTTATTCGTGGTCGGTGGCCGGCGGCACCGCAGTCGGATCGCTGCTGCAGTTCACGCTGCACCGCGGGTTCGGCCTGGCCGACGCGCTTAGCGGGGCCACTCCGTGGCCGGTGCCGTGGAGCCAGCCACTGCGTGTCTTCCTTTTGTACCTGTTGTGGAGCGCCGCGCTGACCTTCGCCTACGCCAGCCTGCGCGCGGACTGGCTCGCCGGGGCGCGACTGAAGAACGCCCTGCTCGACCGCGAGCGGCTGCAGCAGCGCACGCTGGAGTCCCGGCTGCAGGCCTTGCAGGCGCGCGTCGAGCCGGGCTTCCTGTTCAGCACGCTGTCGCGGGTGCGCGAGCTGTGCCTGCACGATGCGGCGCAGGGCAGCCGCATGCTCGACGACCTCGTCGCCTACTTGCGCGCGGCGCTGCCGCAGTGGCGCGACTCCAGTTCCACGGTGGCGCAGGAACTCGAACTCGCCAAGGCCTACCTGGCGATCCGCGTGGCCCAAACCGCCGCGCTGGACGCCGCGCTGGACACGCTGCCGCTGCGCATGCCGCCGCTGGTGCTGCTGCCCGTCATCGACTGGCTGTTGCGATCAGCGCCGTTGCACGGCGGCCGCTGCGAGATCGTGGTCCGGCGCGACGCCGGTGTGCTCGAGCTCAGCGTCGCCTGCGCGGGTGCGCATGGCCACGCCGCGGCCGCATCCGGTGCCTTGCTGCAGCCGATCCGCGAGCGGCTGCATCTGCTGTACGGCGATGCCGGGCGGCTCACCGTGCAGGCGCCGGCCAGCGGCCAGGTGCGGGTGCTGCTGAGCCTGCCTGACGAAGGCCGTCCGTGAAGGCGCCGACCGCGCTGATCGCCGAAGACGAGCCGGTGCTGCGCGACGAGTTGCGCGAAGGCCTGGCGCGGATGTGGCCCGAGCTGCAGATCGTGGCCGAGGCCGAAGACGGCGTGCAGGCCTTGCACGCGTTCGAGCAACACCGGCCCGACATCCTCTTCCTGGACATCCAGATGCCCGGCACGAGCGGCCTGGAGGTGGCGCGCGTGGCCAGCGGCCGCTGCCACGTGGTCTTCGTCACCGCCTACGGGCACTACGCGCTGGAAGCCTTCGAACAAGGCGCGGTCGACTACCTGGTGAAGCCTTTGGCCCTGGCGCGGCTGGCCGCAGCCATCACGCGGCTGCGCGAGCGTCTGCGCGGCACCCCGGCGCCACTCGAAGACGTGCTGCGCGAACTGGCCTCGCGCCAGGCGTCCGAACGCCACTACCTGCGTTGGATCACCGTTGCGCAGGGCCGCAGCCTGCAGCTCATCACCTGCAGCGAGATCTGCTACTTCCAGGCTGACAACAAGTACACGCAACTCGTCACCGCGACCAGCCGCCCGCTGATCAACAAGACCATCCGCCAGCTCGTCGGCGAACTCGACCCGGACATGTTCCTGCAGATCCACCGCAGCACGCTGGTCAACGTGAATGCGATCGCGGCGATCGAGCGCGACCTGCGCGGCGGCCTGACCGTGCGGCTGCGGCAGTTGTCCGACAAGCTGCCCGTCAGCACGACTTACGCGCGCTTGTTCAAGCACATGTAGCCCATGCATGTCGGCGCGGGCACACGATCACACCTCGTTTTGCCGGACTCGTCGGCCTTGGCTTGAAGCCGGCCCTGCGGCTGCCTAGGCTCGCGCCAGCAGGGCCATCGTCTTGGCCTACGGAGGAGAGAACGAATGAACGCATTCCAACTTGTGCGATCCGTCGCCGCGCTGGCCCTGACGGCCGGCATCAGCGCCATCAGCTCGCAGGCAGCCGCCACGGCGGTGTGCACCGAATTCGCCTCGGGCCTGCGCCAGGGCAACGGAACGGCGCTGACGCCACACGGGCGGCTATTGGTCGCCGAGACCGGCAACCGCACACCGCACAGCGGGCGGCTCTCGATCATCGAGCCCGATGGCCGACAACGCAGCCTGCTCGACGGCCTGCCGTCGGGCATTGCCGATGTCGGCGACCCGTCGGGCCCGAGTGGGCTGCTGCTGCGCGGGCGAACGCTGTACCTCGCCATCGGCGTCGGCGACGTCGGGGTGATAGGGCGCAATGCCGGCGGCCCTCCGGTGCCCGGCAGCTCGCTGCCCAACCCGGCCGGCCCGTCGTCGCCGCTGTTTTCCAGCGTGCTGGCGATCCACTTCAGCAGCGCCGTGGAGCAAGCCAGCAAGGGCTTCACGATGACGCTGGCCGACCAGCATTGGATCGCCGCCGGCAACAAGCTCGAGATGTCCAACGGCGGCGGCGACAAGATCACCGTCAACCTTTTGGCCGACCTGCCGAACTACGTGCTGTCGCCGCACCCGGTGGTGGCCGGCAACATCAAGAGCGCCAATCCGTTCCAGCTTGCGCTGCTCGGCGACCAGCTCTACGCCACCGACGGCGGACGCAACCTGGTCTGGCGCATCGAGCTGGCCAGCGGCGCCGCTACGCCGCTGGTGGCCTTCCCGCCGATACCCAACCCAATGTTCGGCCTCCCGCTGCCGGGCGGGCCGCTGCTGGACGCCGTGCCCACCGGGCTGGCCACTTTTGGCGACCAGTTGCTGGTCACGCTGTTCCGCGGCGCGCCCTTCCCGCCCGGCACGTCGACGGTGCAGAAGGTCGATCCCGCCACGGCATCGGACAGCCTCTTCATCGCCGGCTTGAAGTCGGCGATCGACATCCTGCCGCTGTCGTCCAAGGGCGCGACCGAGTTCCTGGTGCTGCAGCATGCCTCGGCGGGCCCGTTCTTCGGCAGCCCGGGGCAGGTGCTGCGCTTCGCATCGCCGGCGGGCCCGCCCGAGGTGGTAACCAGTTGCCTCAGACGTCCTATTTCGATGGCCCTGGATGAAAAGCGCGGCCGGCTCTACGTCACCGAATACGGTGGCCGGGTTGTCGCGATCAGCGGCTGGTGAATGCGATGCGGGCTGCTGGCGTGATGACGCGCGCTGCCGTCGTGCTGTTCGCGCTGCTCGCCGCCTGTGGCGGCGGCGGGCCGCCCAAAGCGTCGAACGAGGCAAGAGAGACGCGCTCGTTCGTGCAGCAGCTGGCGGCCCAGGGCCCGACCAAACGCATCGCCTCGGTGGCGCCGGGCATCGACGCCGACGCGCTGCTCGACTGGGCGCAATGGAAGTACCCGACCTTGTTCCCCAAAGGCGCTTCGACGGTGGACATCGAGTACGAGGGCACGGCCTACGCGGTGCGCGCCTACCCCGGCGGCAACTACCTCGGCGTTTCGCGCCGGGGCGAGGTGTGGGGATTGGGCGGCTTCACCAACGGCGCGCTGCAAAGTTTCGGGCCGGTGGCGAACTACGCCGCGCAGGTGCAGGCCGATCGTTGCCAAACCTATGCCGAGCGCTGCGCTGCGCCGAGCGCGCTGGACACTAGGCTGCGCGCGCTCATCGCCAGCCAGGGCCTGAGCGGCGACCCCACGGTCGGCCGCACGCTGCCGCACATCGCCGATGCGCTGCCGCAACTGGGCAAGCTGCTGTTCTTCAGCAAGTCGCTGTCGGCGCCGCGCGACACGGCTTGCGCGAGCTGCCACCACCCGACGCTCGGTGGCGGCGACAGCCTCGGCGTGCCGATCGGTGCGGGCGCACAGCAGCCCGATCTGGTCGGCCCCTTGCGCATGCGTGCGGATCGGCAGTTGTTCGTCGCGCGCAACTCGAACACCTTCTTCAACACCACGCTGTACGACCGTGTGCTGTTCGCCGACGGGCGCGTCGAGAGCCTGCTCGCGCCCGGCGCCGCCGTGCCGCACGGCGGCCAGGGCGCGACGCTGCGCACGCCCGACGGCGCCCCCGACGGCCGCGCCGGGCCCAACCTGCTGGCCGCGCAGGCGCGCTTCCCGATCACCGGCGCGGCCGAGATGCGCGGCGACGCGCTGCCCGGAATGAGCGACCATGACGTGCGCCAGCACATCGCCGCTCGGCTCGCCACCGAGGCCGCCGCGCAACTCGATGGCACCGGCTGGCTGCCGCACTTCCGCCGTGCTTTCGGCAAGCCGCAGGGCAGCGCCGCCGAGCTGATCACCTTCGACAACATCATGCTCGCGATCAGCGAGTACGAGCGCTCGGCGGTGTTCGTCAAGTCGCCGTGGCAGCGTTACGTCCTGGGCGAGAACCTGGCGATCGATGGCGAGGCGAAGAGCGGCGCCCTGTTCTTCTTCCGTGATGTCAGCGCGGGTGGCCAAGCTTGCTCGCAGTGCCACAAGGGCGACTTCTTCACCGATGAGAAGTTCCACGCCATCGGCTTCCCGCAGGTCGGTCCGGGTTTCGCCGGCGACGGCGTCGACTTGGGACGCCAGCGTGTCAGCGGCGCGGCCGCCGACAAACAATCGTTTCGCACACCGTCGCTACTCAACGTCGAGATGACCGCGCCGTACGGGCATTCAGGCAGCTACGACGGGCTGTTTTTCGTCAACCGGCATTACGTCTTCGAGGGCGACGAGGTGGGCGATCTCGTTCAGACCCGTAGTTGGTGCCGGTTCTCGCCGTTCAGGGAGCAGTTGGACTGCGCCGCGCAGCAGAGCAGGGTGTCACGCGAGTCGTTCGCTGCAATCAGTGCGATGCTGGACCAGCGTGTGAGCGATCCCGCCAACGCGCTGCCCAACATCAACCGCAACAACGCCTCGGCCGGCATCAACGCCCAGATCGAGACCTTCCTCGCCGCGCTGACCGATCCCTGCGTCAAGGACCGCCAGTGCCTGGCGCGCTGGATCCCGCGCCCCGACGAGGCGCCCGACGCGCACCAGCTCAACGCGGTGGACTGGACGGGAAGGCCGCTCTGACCGGTGCCGTGCCGGTTATGCTGCGCGGCTCGTTCGCGTTCGCATCACCGCATGGCATCACCTACCCTGAACCCCGGCACCCCGCTCGACATCGCGCGGCTGCGTGAGGTGCGCGTCAACCAGCCTGCCGTCGTGCGGCGTGTGGTGTCGCTGAACGGGGGCCGCTCGGTGAAGAAGGACCATCAGGCGGCATGGCTGGTGAGGGCCATCCAATGCATGGACCTCACCACGCTGGCCGGCGACGACACGCCCGGCCGCGTGCGCCGACTCGCAGCCAAAGCGCGGCGCCCGCTGCGCGCCGATCTGATGCAAGCGCTGGGCCTGATCGAGCTCCAAGTCGGCGCCGTCTGCGTCTACCACGAGATGGTGGCCGAGGCGGTGCTAACGTTAGACGGCAGCGGCATCCCGGTGGCGGTGGTGTCCACCGGCTTCCCCGCTGGCCAGACGCCGAACGAGACCAAACTGCGCGAGATTGAACTGTCGGTCGCCGCAGGCGCGCTCGAGATCGACATCGTCATCAGCCGGCGCCACGCCTTGACGCACGACTGGCAGGCGCTCTACGCCGAGCTCTGCGCCTTCCGCCGTGCCTGCGTCCCCGCGCACATGAAGGCCATCCTCGCCACGGGTGAGCTGCAAACGCTGGAAAACGTCGCGCGCGCGTCTTGGGTGGCGATGATGGCCGGCGCTGATTTCATCAAGACCAGCACCGGCAAGGAAAGTGTGAACGCCACGCTGGATGTCTCGCTGGTGATGGTGCGCGCCATTCGCGAATTCTTCGAGGCGACGGGTTTTCAGGTCGGCTACAAACCCGCCGGCGGCATCTCATCAGCCAAGCTCGCCACGCAGTACCTGGCGCTGATGAAAGAAGAGCTGGGTGAGCGCTGGCTGCAACCCGATCTCTTCCGCTTTGGCGCCTCTAGCCTCTTGACCGACATCGAGCGCCAGCTCGAACACCATGTCGAAGGTTTCTACAGCGCCAGCTGGCGCCACGCCTTGCCTTGACCCATTCTCATGACCATGCTTGCAAGTACTTCAAGCGTTAGCGACATCCTCACCACCATGGACTACGGCCCCTCGCCCGAAAGTGCCGACGTCGCCCACGCCTGGCTCGACAGGCATCAGCGCCGCTTCGGCCACTTCATCGGCGGCGCCTGGCATGCCGGCTCGCAGCACTTCGAGAGCATCAACCCGGCGACGATGAAGCCGCTGGCGGCCATCGCGCAGGCCACGCCTGCCATCGTCGACGCCGCAGTGGCCGCCGCCGCCAGGGCCCAGCCCGCTTGGGCCGCGCTGGGCGGCCACGGCCGCGCGCGCCACCTCTATGCACTGGCACGCGCGCTGCAAAAACACGCCCGGCTTTGCGCCGTGCTCGACACCCTGGACAACGGCAAGGCCATCCGCGAAACACGCGACGCCGATGTGCCGCTGGCCGTGCGCCACTTCTATCACCATGCCGGCTGGGCCCAGTTGCTGGACAGCGAGATGCCCGACCATCAAGCGCTGGGCGTGGTCGGCCAGATCGTGCCGTGGAATTTTCCGCTTCTGATGCTGGCCTGGAAGATCGCGCCGGCGCTGGCCTGCGGCAACACCGTGGTCTTCAAACCGGCCGAACAAACCTCGCTGACCGCCCTGTTATTTGCCGAGCTGTGCCAGGAAGTTGGGCTGCCGAATGGCGTGGTCAACATCGTCACCGGCGACGGCGCGGTGGGCCAGGCCATCACCGCGCATGCCGGCATTGCCAAGATCGCCTTTACGGGTTCCACCGACGTCGGCCGCGCCATCCGCAAAGCCACCGCCGGCAGCGGCAAGAAGCTCAGTCTTGAGCTCGGCGGCAAGTCGCCCTTCATCGTCTTTGCCGACGCCGACCTCGACGCGGCGGTGGAAGGCCTGGTCGACAGCATCTGGTTCAACCAGGGTGAGGTCTGCTGCGCCGGCTCGCGCCTCTTGGTACACGAAGGCACAGCCGAGAAGCTAACGTCCAAGCTGAAAGCACGCATGGCCACCATCCGTGTCGGCGACCCGCTGGACAAATCGATCGACATGGGCGCACTGGTCGACCGCACGCAGTGGCAGCGCGTCTGCGGCTTTGTCGAGCGCGCGCGCGCTGAAGGGGCTGAGATCTTCCAGGCCTGCGCCACCACGCTGCCAGAAGGCGAGAGCTGCTTCTTCGCGCCCACACTGGTGAGCCGCGTCGAGTCATCGAGCGAAATCGTGCAGCAGGAAGTCTTCGGCCCCGTGCTCACGGTGCAGACTTTTCGCACACCGGCCGAAGCGGTGGAGTTGGCCAACAACACGCGCTTCGGCCTGGCGGCGTGTGTGTGGAGCGAGTCGATCACACTGGCGCTGGAGATTGCGCCACGCCTCAAGGCCGGCGTGGTGTGGGTCAACACTGCCAACCAGTTTGACGCGGCCTGTGGCTTTGGCGGCTACCGCGAGTCGGGCTTTGGCCGCGAAGGCGGGCGCGAAGGGCTGCGTGAATATTTGAAGCCGCGCGAGCTCGGCAAGCCGGCCAAAGCCACGCGCAAGCCCGCCATCAAAGCCAGCCTCAAGGTGGGCGATCCGATGGCCATCGACCGCACGGCCAAGCTCTACATCGGCGGCAAACAAGTGCGCCCCGACGGCGGCTACAGCCGCGAAGTCTGGGCCGGCGCCACGCTGCTGGGCGTGGCGCCCGAGGGCAACCGCAAAGACATCCGCAACGCCGTGGAAGCTGCGCGCGGCGCGTCAGCCTGGGAGCGCCAAAGCGCCCACGGCCGCGCGCAGGTGCTGTATTACCTGGCCGAGAACATGCAGGCACAGCGCGCACGTCTGGTCGAGTGCCTGGAGCCCGTGGTCGGCACGGCGGCCGCAGCGGCTGAAGTGCAAGCCAGCGTCGAATGCCTCTTCACCTTCGCCGCCTGGGCCGACAAGTACGACGGCGCGGTGCACCAGCCGCCGATGCATGGCGTGACGCTGGCGCTGCATGAAGCCATCGGCACGCTGGCCTTGGTGGCGCCTGCCGACGCGCCGCTGCTGGGCTTGATCTCGCTCATCGCTCCGGCGATTGCGATGGGCAACCGCGTCATCGCCGTGCCCTCATCGCGCCAGCCGCTGGTGGCCGCCGAGCTCTACCCGCTGCTCGACACTTCCGACGTGCCCGCAGGCGTGGTCAACCTCGTGTGCGGCGACCGCGACGCACTCGCTGATGTGCTGGCCGCACACGCCGATGTCGACGCCATGTGGTGGCCCGACGCCACACAAGTGCAAGCGCAACGAGTGGAGGCGCTGTCGGTGTCTAACCTCAAACGTACATGGATAGGTTTTGGCGCCAGCGCCGACGCGCGTGCCTACCTTGAGCAGGCGGTGCAAGTGAAGAACATCTGGGTGCCCTACGGCGTGTGAGCACCGATGGCGTCGCTACAAGACCTGAGTGAATGGATAGGCCGCAGCGAGACGCAAGACACGCAGCTGCACGCCGCGCCGCTGCACGCCTTGCGCGCCACGCTGGACCACCCGGCGAGGCAATGGCCGGCGGGCACACCCTTGCCCCCGTTGTGGCACTGGTTGTACTTCCTGCCGACGCATCGCCAAAGTGAGCTCGGCCCCGACGGCCACGCGCTGCGCGGCGGCTTCATGCCGCCGGTGCCGCTGCCGCGGCGCATGTGGGCCGGCAGCCAGTTCGAGTTCCACGCGCCGCTGTGTGTAGGCGACGCAGTGACGCGCCGCTCGACGATCCAGGACGTCAGCACCAAGCAAGGCCGCACGGGGCCGCTGGTGTTCGTCAAGGTGCGACATGAGCTGTTCTGCAATGACGCGGACGCTGCGGCCATCACCGAGCACCACGACATCGTTTACCGCGAAGCGAAGCAGGCGGGCGATGCCAAGCCCGCGCCGCTGGCGGCGCCCACCGACGCCCCGTGGCGGCGCGAACTCGTGCCCGACGACGTGCTGCTCTTTCGCTATTCAGCCTTGACCTTTAACGGCCACCGCATCCACTATGACCGCCGCTACGTCACCGCCGTCGAGGGTTACCCGGGCCTCGTGGTGCATGGCCCACTGATTGCGACCTTGCTGATGGACTTGCTGCACCGCCACGTGGCGGGCGCCGATGTCGCCAGCTTCCGCTTCAGGGCCCTGCGGCCCACGTTCGACGGCACAAGCATGCGCGTGAGCGGTGCGCGTGATGGCCATGAAGTCAAGCTCTGGGCGCAAGACCATCAAGGCTGGTTGATGATGGACGCCGTGGCGATACTGCGTTAGGCGGCGCCAAATTCCTCTTGTCAGCAAGCGTATCCCATAAACTACGATGATGCTATGCTTGAGGTCCGACAAACGCAGAAGTACTCAGCATGGTTCGCCGGCCTGCGCGACCGGGCGGCCAAGGCGCGTATCGACATCCGCATTCGTCGCCTTTCGCTCGGGAATCCAGGCGATGTCAGGCCCGTCGGGGAAGGTGTCTTTGAACTACGAGTGAACTTCGGGCCCGGGTACCGCGTGTACTTCATTCAACGGGCGGATGTCTATGTCGTCTTGCTTGCGGGTGGAGCGAAGTCGACACAGGACAGCAACATCGTGCAAGCCAAGGCGCTCGCGCGCGACCTATAGGAGTTGGATGATGGCCAAGACAATCACTACGACCTGGGATCCAGCCGAGCACCTGGAAACTGAGGTAGAGATGGCCGCCTACCTTGAGGCGGCGCTGGAGGAGGGCGACCCCAACCTGGTGGCGGCCGCACTAGGCGACATCGCGCGCGCCAAAGGCATGACGCAGGTGGCTCGCGAGGCCGGCCTGGGACGCGAGAGCCTCTACAAAGCGCTGTCGGCCAGTGGCAACCCTGAGTTCGCCACGATCTTGAAGGTGGTCGCAGCCCTGGGTCTACAACTCCACGCCACGCCGGCGGTGGCAAAGGGCCCGGTCTAAGCGTTCAGCCCCCTGCAATGCATGCCACTGCCGGCTGACCTGGC
The DNA here is from genome assembly GCA_031418855.1 of Rubrivivax sp. Classification (GTDB taxonomy): domain Bacteria; phylum Pseudomonadota; class Gammaproteobacteria; order Burkholderiales; family Burkholderiaceae_C; genus Rubrivivax. The sequence continues at coordinate 4,025 of JANOJR010000678.1, read as the reverse complement.
CGCCGTGCTCGAATCTGTCAACACCAAGTACCACCATGGCCGCCAGCATCATCGACTCCCGCATCTTCCAAGGCATCTTCACGAGCCAGGCCATGCGCGAGGTCTGGTCGGACGAGAACCGCACGCAGAAGTACCTCGACATCGAAGCGGCGCTGGCACGTGTGCAGGCGCGCATTGGGCTGATTCCGCAAGAGGCCGCCGACGAGATCGTCAGCCACTGCCGGCTTGAACAGATCGACATGGACAAGCTGCGTGCGCAAACCGAGCGTATCGGCTACCCCATCCTCGGCGTTGTCTCGCAGCTCAACGCGCTGTGCCGCGACAAGCTCGGCGAGTATTGCCACTGGGGTGCGACGACGCAGGACATCACGGACACCGCCACCGTGTTGCAGATCCGCGAGGCACTGACGCTGGTGGAATCCGAGCTAACGGCCATCGCACTCGCACTTGCGAAGCTCGCAAGAGAGCACCGGCTCACGCCCGTCATCGGCCGCAGCAATTTGCAGCAGGCTATTCCCGTGACCTTCGGCTACAAGATGGCGGGCCTGCTCTCTGCGGTGCAGCGCCACCAGCAGCGCCTGGCGCAGTTGAGGGAGCGTGTGCTGGTGGGTGAATTCGCTGGCGCAGCGGGCACGCTGGCCTCGCTGGCTACGGGTGCCATGGAAACGCAGGCCGGCTTGTGTGCCGAGCTGGGCTTGCAGCAGCCGGTGATTGCCTGGCACACCCTGCGCGACAACATCGCCGAGGTCGGCTGCTTCCTCGGGCTGGTGGGCGGCACGCTGGGCAAGCTCAGCATGGACGTCAAGCTGATGATGCAGACGGAGGTCGGCGAAGTCTTCGAGCCCTTCCACCACGGCCGCGGCAGCAGCAGCACCATGCCGCAAAAGCGCAACCCCATCGCCAGCGCCTACATCCACGGCGCCATCTCGGTCGTGCGCCAGCATGCTGCGGCCTTGATGGACGCCATGGTGGCCGACCACGAGCGCAGCACCGGCCCTTGGCAGATCGAATGGATCGTATTGCCCGAGGCCTTCTGTTTGATGTCCGGCGCGCTCAAACAAGCGCGCGCCATGCTCGAGGGCTTGGAGGTCGACGCGGCCGCGATGCTGCGCAATATCGAGCTGACGCAAGGCCAAGTGATGAGCGAGGCCGTGATGATGGGCCTGGGGCCGTTCATCGGCCGCGAATTCGCGCATGACCTGGTCTACGACATCTGCCGCGCGGCGCTCAAGCAGCAGCGGCCTTTGCTCGACTTGCTGTGCGAGAACGCCGAGATCACCAAGCACGTCGACCGCGCCGCGCTGGCGCGCATGTGCGACCCGGCCAACTATCTGGGCCAAAGTGGCGTGATGGTGGACCGCGTGCTGGCCCGCATGCCTGCGGCCTGACGATGGACATCGCGATCATCGGCGCCGGCCTCGGCGGCCTCACGGCCGCAGCCGCGCTCTTGCAGCGCGGCCACCGCGTGCGTGTGTTCGAGCAAGCGGCCGTGCTGGGCGAAGTCGGCGCCGGCATTCAAATGAGCGCCAACGCGATGAAGGTGCTTGACCAGCTCGGCCTGCGCGCGCGCTTGGAGCCCCTGGCCGTGCGGCCGCAGGCCTTTGAGTTCCGCCGCTTCGACAGCGGCGAGATGCTGCACCGCCTGCCATTGGGCGACGCGCATGAGCAGCGCCACGGTGCGCCCTACTTTCAGCTGCACCGAGCCGACCTGCACGCGGCTTTGCGCGACGCAGTGCTAACACTGGATGCACGCGCATTGCAGGTGTCTTCGCGCGTGACGCGCATCGCGGAGTCGAGCGGCCATGTCGACATCGACATCGATGGCAAGCCGGGCGTGCAGGCCGAGCTGGTGATCGGCGCCGACGGCATCAAGTCGGTGGTGCGCCAGCACCTCTTCGGCGACAGCGCACGTGTCTTCACCGGCCAGGTGGCCTGGCGCTGCCTGGTGCCCACCGCAGACATCCCACCCGCGCTGCGCACCGACATCGTCTCGACGCTCTGGTGCGGCCCGAAGAACCACGCGGTGATGTACTACGTGCGCGGCGGCAGCGTGCTCAATTTCGTCGGCTGCGTGGAGCGTGCGCTCATTGAGGACGATGAAGAGTCGTGGACGGCACGCCGGCCCTGGGAAGAACTCGACGCCGACTACGCCGGTTGGCACGCCAAGGTGCGGGCGGTGGTCGAGCGCGTTGAGCGCACGCAGTGTTTCCGCTGGGCGCTGAACCACCGCGTGCCCAGCCCGCGCTGGAGCAGCCCGCGCATCACCTTGCTGGGTGACGCCGTGCACGCCACCCTGCCCTACATGGCACAGGGCGCGGCGATGGCCATCGAAGACGCTGCCGTGCTGGCGCGTGCGCTTGAACTCCCCGGCGCACTGAGCGCGCAGCTGCAAGCCTACGAGGCGCACCGCTCCCCTCGCACCGCGCGCGTGGTACGCGAAAGCGCCGAGATGGGTGAGCTCTACCATCTGGTCGACGCCAAGGCCATGCGCGAGGCGTTTGCGGCACGCGACATCGCGCGTTCACGCAACGAGTGGCTGTATCCCTACGATCCGTGGCAGGTGGCGCTAACGCCCGACACGACGGCACCGCGCTAAATCGCCCCAGGTCTTTCAACCAATACGTTTGCGACGAGAACACACCATGCAAGACCGACTCGCCCGTGCGGCCGTTCCCACCGAGCAGACCTGGAACCTTGACGACTTGTTTGCTTCGTCTGCCCATTGGCAGAGCGAGCTCACAGCCCTGGACGCCGCGCGTGCCGAACTGGCCACGTTTCATGGCCGGCTGGGCGAGAGTGCAGCCACACTGCTGAAGGGTCTGGACGCCGTCGACGCGCTGCAGGTGCGCCTGTTTCGCACGTTCTCGTTCGCCTCGCTGCGCAACGCCGAGGACGGCACGAATCCGCAAAGCCAGGCCGACATGGCGCGCGTCTACGCCTTGGCCGCCAGCATGGACGCCAGCACGGCCTTCGTCGACTCGGAGCTGCTGGCCCTGCCCGAGGGGCGCGTGGCGCAATGGCTGGCCAGCGAGCCCGGCCTGGCCGCGCACCGCGTGACCTTGCAAGACCTGCTGGACACGCGCCCGCACCGGCTGCACGCTGAGACCGAAGAGACACTCGCCGCGTTGGGCGAGGTCTTCGGCGCGCCCTACATGATCTACAGCCGCTCGAAGACGAACGACATGCAGTTCGCATCCTTCCGCGACGCCGCAGGCGTGCAGCACGCCAACTCCTTCAATGCTTTCGAATCCAGCTTCGAGTCGCATGAGGACGTGAGCGTGCGCCGCGGCGCCTGGGCCTCATTCAGCGCCGGGCTCCATGCCTATCGCAACACCTACGCCACCACTCTCGCCACCGAAGTGCAGAAGAACGTGGTGATGGCGCGCCTGCGCAAGTTTGAAAGCACCGAGCATTACCTCTTGCAGCCGCACAAGACGCCGCTGTCGCTGTACCGCAACATCCTGCAAATCATCCAGGCCGAGCTGGCCCCTCATTTCAGGCGTTATGCACGGCTGCGCCAGCGTGTGCTCGGTTTGGACAAGCTGCTGTACTGCGACATCAAGGCACCACTGGACCCGGCCTTCAACCCAAGCGTCAGCTTCGACGAAGGCTTTGAGCTGGTGATCAAGGCCCTGGAGGTGATGGGCCCGGACTACGCCGGCTACCTGCACCAGGCCTGGCGCCAGCGCTGGATCGACCGCGCGGACAACATCGGCAAGTCGTCGGGGGCCTTTTGCGCGACACCCTACGGCGTGCACCCGTTCATCTTGATGACCTGGGCCGACAGCATGCGCAACGTCTTCACCTTGGCCCACGAGCTCGGACACGGTGGCCACTTCCGCCTGGCCATGAAGCACCAGCGCTTGGGCAATACGCGGCCGGCCATGCCCTTCGTTGAAGCGCCGTCGATCATGAACGAGATGCTGTTGGCGCAGCACATGCTCGCCGGCACCAGCGACGCGCGCATGCGCCGCGCCGTCATCATGCAAGTGCTGGGCACCTTCCACCACAACTTCGTGACGCAC
>JANOJR010000677.1:0-2207 GCA_031418855.1 Rubrivivax sp. | reverse complement strand
CGGCGAGACGAAAGTGACCGTGCGCTGGGCCTGGCCCGTGTTCATCAGCGCGCCGATGTGCGTGGACGAAAGGTCCCAGTTGCGCAAGCGCGTGAGGCTCGACTCGGCCAGCTGCTTCATGCTCGCCTGCGCCTCGGCGCCAGCGTCTTTCATGGCCGCGATGCCCTGAATGGCAATCGCGTATTCGCGCTGCGCTGCCACCAGCTCGGGGCTGTAGGCCTCAAAGAGCGCCTGCCCTTTGGTGACGGCTTGGCCGGTGGCGTTGACGTGCAGGCGCTCGACATAGCCTTCGAACTTCGCCGCTACGGTAGCGACACGGCGCTCGTCGACCTCCACGCGGCCGGCGGCGCGCACGGTTTTGCCGAGCATGCGCATGGCCGCCGCTTCACTGCGCACGCCGAGCTTTTGAACCTTTTCGGTGCTGATGCGCACGAGCCCTGGCATCGCGGTTTCGCCGGATGCTGCCGCCTCGTCTTCGCCCGCATAGACAGCGATGTAGTCCATGCCCATCGGGTCTTTTTTCGGCGTCGGCGAGGTGTCGGCCAGGCCCATGGGGTTGCGGTAGTAGAGCAGCTTGCGCGCGGGCGCTGCGCTGGCCGCCATGCTGGTGGCGGTAGCGCCATCGCCGGCCCGTGTGCGTGCGCCCAGCCAGTAGCTGCCCGCGCCCACGGCGGCGAGCAGGGCGATGGCCAGTGCAGTGATGAATGGCTTCACAGATCGTCTCCCACAAGGCGTTCGATGTCGGCCAGGCGCAGCTGCGCTTCGACCTCGGACTTCAGCAGTTCCTGGTGCGCGCGGCGGATTTGGCGTTGCGCTTCGAGCAAGGTCGCGAAGTCGACCTTGCCACTTTCATAAGCCGCACGTGCCGACTGCAAACTCAGCTGCGACTGCGGCAGCAGCTCGGTGCGCAGCAGCGTGTGCGTGCGCCGCGCGGCGTCGAAGGCGAAGAGACTGGCGGCGAGCTCGCCGCGCAGCTGCTGCGCCATGGCCTCGCTGCGCGCGAGGGCCGCGCTGACCATCGAGTCGGCCTCACGCTCCTGCGCGCGGCGGGACTCTTGTTGCAGCGGAATGTTCATCTCGAACATCAAGCCCCAGCTCGTGATGCGTGAGCGCATCTGCGTTGGGAACACGCCGACCTGGAAGTCGGGGTAGCGATTGCGTGCAGTCAGCTCACGGCTCTTTTGCGCGCTGGCCAGGCGCGCCGCTTCGGCTTGTAGTTGCGCATTGCCGGCCTGTGTGCGCTGCGTCAACGCGGGCGCATCGGCGGCGGTCAGCGTGGGCAGCGTGCGCAGCTGCTGCGCGTCGGCCAGGGGTGCGGCCGCGTCGCGCCCAATCAGCGCGTTCAGACGCGCTTGCAGCTGGCGTTTTTCTTGCTCGAACATGATCAGCTCGGTGCGCATCGCCGTTTGCTCCAGCTGCGCGCGAATGGCGTCTTGCTGCGCGGACAGGCCGGCGGCATAACGCGCCAAGGCGACCTGCTCCAGGCTGCGCATGAGCTCAAGCAGCTCGCGGGTCAGCCGTGCATTGCTGCCAGCACGGTAGGCCTCGGCGTAGCTGGTCTTGATGCGCGCGGCGAGCTCGGCCCAGGTCGTGCCCACACGCGCGCCGGCTTGCGCCGCGTCGGCCGCCGCGAGATCACGCCGCAGATCACGCTTGCCCCAGCCGGGCAGCGCCTGCATCAGCGTGTAGCGCGTCTCGCCCACGCGCGCGGGCAGCAGGTTGGGGGCTGAGTCGCTGCCGTAGTTGTTGATGTTCATCAGCTCGACACGCACCACGGGGTCGGGCAGCGCACCGGCGCTGGTGATGCGCTGCGCCGCCGCATCGGCCTCGTGGCGCATGGTGCTGAGCTCGGCGCTGCTGGCGCGCGCAAAGTCGAGCAGGCCTTGCAGGTTGGCGCCCAGGGCGGCGTCCTGGGCTGATGCGGGAGCAGTGGCGACGGCGCACCACAGGGCCAGCAGCGGCAGACAGCGCAGGTAACGGCATTGGCGTCGCTCCCACCCTTCGTGATGCAAAACGGGTTCTTGCCACAGTTTTGAAGGCCGGGAGATAACACTGCGTGCCATGCTGTCAAAAAACGTCCGGTTGAGACGATACTACAGCAAAAATTGTCGCCGGAAGAGGTGTTGCAGATTTACTTGGGCGAAAATTGATAATTTCGGGGCAAGTAAATCTGCACAGGGGCTTCCTGCCTCTCATAAAGGAGAAAG
>JANOJR010000676.1:0-1905 GCA_031418855.1 Rubrivivax sp. | reverse complement strand
AGCCGGCGCCAGCGGTGCAACTGCCGGGTGGTGCGCTAACGCCCATTGCACTGTGACGCGGCCGGCTTACCAAAAGTTCGACGTCGCCAACGCGCCCAGCCACATCGACGGCACCGGCGCGTTTGCGGCTGAGGCGATTCCAGCACGGCTGAAGATCGGCGAAGTGCGCGGCGAGTCCTTGAGCGTGCACGACGCGCGCATCCGCGCCACGCGCAGCGAACGCATCATGATCGTGGAGATCTCCAGCCGCAAGGCCATCGACTTCACGCGCTCAAGCGACCCCATGCGCTTCACCAACCACAGCTGCCAACCCAACGCGCGGCTGTGCATCCGCCAGGGGCGCGTTGAGTTTTATGCCGTGCGCGCGATTGCCGTGGGCGACGAGATCACGGTGGATTACGGCGAGACCCACCACGAAGGCAAGCTGCCCTGCCGCTGCGGCGCGCCAGGTTGTCGCGGCGCGCTCTGACGCTCACGCCGCTGCGACGTGTTCGCGCGCCAAGGCATCCAGCCGCGGGTGCATCAGCGCAAACCAGGGTTTGGGCCACCACACGATGAAAAGGCAGCCGGCATAACCCGTCGGCAGCTGCGGCCCGGGCAAGGCTTCGAGCGTTGGGTACGGCTTCCAGGCGTGCATGTGGTGGTCGCTGTGGCGCTGCAAATTGGCGGTGAAGCAGTTCGTCAGCCAGTGGTCGGCATTCCACGCTTGGTGCATCGCAAAGGGCTCGGGCTTGCCCGCGCGCATGCAGCGCACCAGGCCGTAATGTTCGATGTAGTTGATGGCTTCGAGCTGGAAGATGGCATAGGCCGATTGCGCCAGCCAGAACACCAGCGTGATGGGGCCCAGCAGCGTGGCGATCGTCAGCAGCAGCGCGGCTTGCACCGCGGTGGCCCAAGCCAGCGGGCTGCGCCACAGGCTGCGCTTGAACTGGCGCCGCTGCTGTGCGTCCAGCCGCCAGGCGCTGGCCCAGCTACCTTTCAAAGTACGCGGCAAGAACTGCCACAGCGTTTCACCGCGCCGCGCACTCGCGGGGTCGTCGTGTGTGGCCGCGCGCGGGTGGTGGCCACGGTAATGCTCGACCATGAAGTGGCTGTAGTTCACGCTGGCCATCAGCACCCAGGCCAGCAGACGGTCAACGCGCGAGCGTGAGTGCCCGAGTTCGTGCGCGAAGGTGATGCCCTGCCCGCCCGTGACGCCACCCACCGCCACGCCCAGCGCCAGCGCGGCCCAAGGGCTCATAGCACCACGGCTGCTGAGCCACAGGCTGGACGCCAACAGCAGCAGTTGCAAGGGCACGTGCGCTCGAACGAGGCCGCGATACAGGCCGAGACCATCAGCCACCGGCGGCGGCGAGTGGCGCAGCGCCGGCACACGCTCGGCCAGCGCCAGGCCGCCCATGATCAGCGTCATGGTCAGCCACGCGGCCCAGGGCGAGACCCATGAGGCGAGGCCGACCGCGACAGGCAATGTCCAGGCCAGTGCGAAACGAAAGGGCCGCAGTGAGCTCATGTCGCCATGATGCGGGCCATGGCGGCAAACGCCTTCGGGATAATCCCAGGCATGAACCCGCTTCTTGGCGCGCTGCAGCCCTACCCTTTCGAGCGCCTCAAAGCGCTGATGGCCGACATCACCCCACCGGCCCACTTGCGACACATCACGCTGGGCATCGGTGAACCCAAACACGCCACGCCGGCCTTGATCACCGAGGCGCTGTGTGCCAACCTCGCAGGTCTGGCCAGCTACCCCGCCACAGCCGGCGAGCCTGCTCTGCGCGAGGCCATCGCGGCCTGGCTTGCCCGCCGCTACGGCGTGGCCCTGAACCCGTCGACACAAGTGCTGCCCGTCAACGGCACGCGCGAAGCCTTGTTCGCATTCGCGCAAACGGTGATCGACCCCACACGCGC
>JANOJR010000675.1:0-7777 GCA_031418855.1 Rubrivivax sp. | reverse complement strand
GAACGCGGCGCGCCGTCGAGCAAGCCCATCTCGCCCACCAGGTTGCCGGCACTCAGCACCGAGACGGTGACGGCGTCCGCGCGGCCCAGGTCTTCCATCTCCACGGCGACTTCACCGCTGAGCAACAACAGCATCTGGTCGGTGTCCTTGGCGTCGCCTTCGCGGTAGATGACCTGGCCACGCGGCAGGTTGACCAGGCCCATGAGTGCCACGACGCAGCGCGCGTCGGCAGCACTCAGCGGCAGCACGGAATGCGGTGTCATCAGCAGCTCGACGGCACGTGCGGCGAGGCCAGGGTTTTCAAGCAGCGGGCGCGGCTTGGGTGGCGCGGCGGTGGGATCGAAGTCGGACATGCAGGGTGCCTTTGGCGGAGTCGGACCAATATACCTGTGAGCATGGCTGGTGTTGTGCCAACCAGGTGCAGCCCACGACCCTGGCGTGGGCTGCGAAACCAGGCACTTGCACGCGCTTAGGCGCGCTTACCCGCGTGCAATGCCGGCCCGTGGCGCGCCCTCGCGCTGCCAGGCCGGGCCGTCGAACCAGGCCTGGCCACGCAGCGCCGCGCGCAGCATGGGCAGGCTGTCCAGGCCCCAGAACAGGTGGCCGTCGAGCTCAAAACTCGGCACGCCGAAGAGGCCGCGAGCAATGGCCTCGTTGCTGTGCGCGCGCAGTTCGGCCTTGACCTCGTCCGCACCCGGGTCGCGCACGGGTTCCAGCTGCGCGCGCAGATCGTGCAAACGCGCGGGGTCGTTCGCGTCGGCGCCGCCATGCCAAACATGGGCTAGCAGTGTCTGCACAACTCGGCGGTTAGGCAGCTCGCCTGTAGGCGCGCAGGCCAGCGCCAGGCGCTGCAGCGCCAGCGGGTTGAAGGGGTGCGTCAACGGCGTGTCGAGCTGGACGCTCTGCTGCTCGGCTAGCCAGTGCACGTGGCGGAAGGTCCAGGCGCGTTTGCTGTCAATCTCAGCCGGGCCCTTCTGGCCATGGTGTTGCAGCAAAGCCGCCAGCAGCAGCGGGCGGTAGGCGACTTCATACGAGCAGCCTTCCAGCACTTGCGGCAGCTGCTCGAAGGCCAGGTGCACAAAGGGCGAGATGACGTCAAACCAGAACACGATGCGCTTCATGGTTTGCGCTCCTGGGCTTCGCCGTCCTCGGCCTGCTGACGTCGGCGCTGCACGCGGCGGCGGCCGAGCTCTAGCCACACGGCGCGCTTGCCGGTGTCGTTGAGCGTCGACCAGGCCGCGACCTCGTCCAGCGTGCGCAGGCAGCCTTCACACCAGCCGCTGGCCACGTCGATGCGGCAGATGCTGTTGCAGGGGCTGGGCACGGGCTTGCTCATGTCATCGCCGGCGCCACGCCGCGTTTGGCGAGCAGCGCGCGGCTCACACGCGACGCCGGCGCGCGGCCGATCACGCCGCTGATATAGGCGCCCGCGTCGACCAGCGCGTCGAGCTCGATGCCCGTGCTAATCCCCATGCCATGCAGCATGAAGACCACGTCTTCGGTGGCCACGTTGCCCGTCGCGCCCTTGGCGTAGGGGCAGCCGCCCAGGCCGGCCACGCTGGCGTCAAAGGTGGCCACGCCCAATTCCAGGCTGGCGTAGATGTTGGCCAGCGCCTGGCCGTAGGTGTCGTGAAAGTGGCCGCTGATTTCCGCCAGCGCGAAGTGCTTGAGCGCGCGCTCCATCACCATCTGCGTGCGCCGGGGCGTACCCACGCCGATGGTGTCGGCCATGCCGCAGTGGTCCACGCCGATGTCCTTCATCAGCCGCACCACGCGCTCCACCTCATCGAGCGACACCTCACCCTGGTAGGGGCAGCCCAGCGCGCACGACACCGCCGCGCGCACCTTGATGCCGGCAGCGTGCGCCGCCGCCACCACCGGGGCGAAGCGCTGCACGCTCTCATCGATGGAACAGTTGATGTTGCGTTGGCTGAAGGCCTCGCTGGCGGCGGCAAAGACCACCACTTCGTCAGGCTTTGTCAGCAGTGCGGCTTCCAGCCCCTTCATGTTCGGTGTGAGCACCGAATAGCGCACATCATGGCGACGCTTGATGCCCGCCATGACCTCGGCGTTGTCGGCCATTTGCGGCACCCATTTGGGGCTAACGAAACTGGTGACTTCAATCTCTTTGCAGCCAGCGTGTTGCAGGCGCTGCACAAGCTCGATCTTCTGCGCCGCCGTCACCACAGCAGCCTCGTTTTGAAGCCCGTCGCGCGGGCCAACCTCAACTAGCTTGACGAAGGAAGGAAGCATGCTGGTGCAGCCCATGAAGTCGCGCCGCACTATATCTGGACGGTCTTGTCCAGTGCGTATTCACAGGCACCCCCAGGCCCATGGCACTTTTGGGGGATGGCCAGTGCCACCGCTCGCGTAGACACTCTGACCATGTCGCCGACCCTATCCCTTCGCCACAAGATCGCGCAGCGCCTGGACGTGCTGCTGCTGCGCGAGCTTGGCCAGGGCATCGACCCGCTGCGCATGCTGGCGCAGCCGCTCTACGCACGCGACGTGCTGCTGGTGTGCGACGCCCTGCGCGGCAGCGACCTGGCCATGCTGGCGCAGCAGTTCCGCGACGCCACCGAACAAGACGAGTTGGCCGCCTCGCAGCCCGGCGCCTTGTGGCCTGACTCGCAGAGCAGCCCGCCTTCGCGTTGGCCGGCAAGCTGGCTCGGTGCGCTGCGACGGCAGCGCCCACGGCCCGGTCGTTAAACCGGCCCCAGCCGCAGCAGCTCGCCGCCCTCGGCGACCTGGTCACCGGCTTCAAAGAGCAGCTCCAGCACCACGCCGTCGTGCGGCGCGCTGATGGTGTGCTCCATCTTCATCGCCTCCATCACCGCCAGCGCCTGGCCACGGCTCACGCGCTGGCCCTTGCTGGCGAGAAAGCTCACCACCTTGCCGGGCATCGGCGCGGTAAGTCGCCCGCCTTCAGCGGCGTGGTCGCCGGCGTGGGCGATGGGGTCGATTTCCAGCACCGTGGCGCTGCCGGCCACGCCAGCACCCTGGGCGAAGACCATGAACTGCTCGCCCTGCGCGTAGACGGTGAGCGTGGTGCGCGCGTCGCCAAGGTGCACATCAAAGCGCTGTGCGCCCAGAGCGATCGCGGTGAAGTGGTGTCGCGCATCGCCCAGCTGCATCACGGTGGCGCCGTCGTGCAGGCGTTCAATGACCAGCGGCATGGCCGCGCCAGCTACCTGCAACTCCAGCCGCCGCCGCGCGCCGCCCAGCATGCGCCAGCCGTCGCGGCGTGACCACGGGTCGGCGTCTTCCATCGCCGCTTCCGCCGCCAGCCGGTGCGCCAGCACGCCGGCAGCGGCCCACTCATTGGACAGGCCGGGGGCTTCAAACAAGGCCACACGCTCGCGTTCGATCAAGGCCGTGTCCAGATCGGCGGTGGCAAAGGCATGCGTGGCGACCACGCGGCGCAAGAAGGCGACGTTGGTGTGCAGGCCCACGATGTGCGTGTCGCGCAGCGCCGCGTCCATGCGCGCCAGGGCTTGCGCGCGGTCGTCGCCCCAGACGATGAGCTTGGCGATCATCGAGTCGTAGTGCGGCGTGATGGCGTCGCCCTCACGCACGCCGCTGTCCACCCGAGCCAGCGTGTCCGAGCGCTCGAACGCGACATGCTCGGGCCAGCGCGCGAAGTGCAGGCTGCCAGTGGCGGGCATGAAGTTGGCGTCGGGGTTTTCGGCGCAGATGCGCGCTTCGATGGCGTGGCCACGCATGGTGAGCTGCTCCTGGCGCAGCGGCAGCGGCTGCCCGGCGGCGATGCGCAGTTGCCACTCCACAAGATCGAGTCCGGTGATGGCTTCGGTGACCGGGTGCTCGACTTGCAGCCGGGTATTCATCTCCATGAAATAGAACTTCAGATCACCGTCTTCGCGCTCTTCGGCAATGAACTCGACGGTGCCCGCGCCCACGTACCCGACGGCCTTGGCCGCCGCCACCGCCGCCGCGCCCATCTCGGCGCGACGCAGCTCGCTCAAGCCCGGTGCGGGCGCTTCTTCGAGCACCTTTTGATGGCGCCGCTGGACCGAGCAGTCGCGCTCGAAGAGGTGAATGATCTGGCCGTGGCTGTCGCCGAAGACCTGGATCTCGATGTGGCGCGGGCGCAGCACATAACGTTCAACCAGCACGTGGTCGTCACCAAAGCTGGCCTTGGCCTCGCGCTGACATGAGGCCAGCGCGGCCGCAAAATCCTGCGCCTGGTCGACGCGGCGCATGCCCTTGCCACCACCGCCGGCACTGGCCTTGATGAGCACGGGGAAGCCCATGGCTTCGGCCTCACGCTGCAAGAGCGATGGGTCGTTGTCGCGGCCGTGGTAGCCCGGCACCAGGGGCACGCCGGCGGCCTGCATCAAGGTCTTGGCGGCACTCTTGCTGCCCATGGCGGCGATGGCCGCAGGCGGCGGGCCGATGAAGGCGATGCCCGCGTCGGCACAGGCCTGCGCGAAGGCTTCGTTTTCGCTCAGGAAACCGTAGCCGGGGTGAATGGCCTGGGCGCCGGTGGCGCGCGCGGCCTCGATGATGGTTTGCCAGCGCAGGTAGCTCTCACGCGGGGCGTTGCCGCCGACACGCACGGCCTCGTCGCAAGCACGCACATGTTTGGCGTTAGCGTCGGCGTCGGAATAGACCGCCACAGTCTTCACGCCCAGTCGCCGCGCGGTAGCCGCCACACGGCAGGCAATCTCACCGCGGTTGGCTATCAGGATCTTGGTGAACATCTCGTCTCCCGGTTCAAGGCGCCCAGACCACAGTGTCGTCCAGCGCATAGAGCTTGCAGACCGCGCCGCGTGCGCTCTGGCAAAAGCCCAGTGCGCGGCCCGCAGCCCAGTCACCCGTGGCCCAGCCAAAGTTGCCGTCGCTGCCCAGCGCAAAAGCGCGCGGCGGCTTGGCGGCTAGGAAGCGTGTCTGGTAGCTGATACGAGCGTTGGGCCCGGCGGGCAGCTTGTCGATGTCGTCCAGCGCAGCGAAGTCCGTCGCCGCGGGCCGCACCACCACGCCGCTCTGCGCGAAGCCCGCGCGCGCAAGGTAGGCCTCGACGATGGGCACCCAGCGGTCCATGTCCAGCGACATGCCCGAGTGGCCGTCGGCACCGATGGCGGGTAGTTGATGGAACTCGACACGACCACCACCGTCTTGCCACGCCCGAGCCCAGCGCTGCGGCCACTCGGCGCCCCAATAACGGTCGTTGGCCCAGTACAACCAAAGCATCGGCACCTTGGCGTCGGCCGCCTTGCGCCGCCACAGCGCTTCGGTCACCTGTGGCGAACAGGGGTCACCAGGGCGTGACTCGGGGTTGCCACCGGCGCCACCGGCCAGGTTGATGGCCGCGACCAGACCCGGCGGGTTGCGCCAGGCCACAGCCACCGCGGCCAAGCCGCCCACCGACTGCCCCATCACCACCCAGCGCGTGGCGTCGACCCAAGGCAGCGTGCGTGCATGCGCCACCGCAGCCAAGACTTGGTCTGAAGTGGCCTGCGACATGGAGTCGATTTGTAAGCTGGCGCAGCGGCCGGCGGCTTCGGGGTCGAAGTGGCCGTAGGTGTCGCCGTAACCCAGCCGCGTGGGCACCATGACGGCGAAGCCCTTGCTGACGAGGTAGCGCGCGAGTGGCTCGTAGCGCTGGCGACCCTGCTGTGCGCGGCGCTCGGCGACGGCGCGGCCGTGGTTCATCACCACCAAGGGGAAGGGGCCCTCGCCCGCCGGGCGGTAGGTGGTCAGCGTCATCGCGCCGGTGACCTCGGCGCCGGCCAGGTTTCTTACGGTGACGCTGACCTGCTGCACCTCTTCGCGCAGATCACGCGCGAGTGGCGCGGCGGCAGTGGCGGCGGCGACAGCAGGCGGCGTTTGCGCGCTAACCCACGTGTTGATGCCACACAGCGCGGCGAGCAGGAAGCGCAGCCGCATTGTCGCAATCGTCACGTTTTAGCCATGCAATGCCGGCGCGGCCCGTGGGCCCACGAAGCGCGCCCACAAGCCGCGCAAGAAACGCCACAGCACGTACGTCACGCTGATGGCCAGCGCCAGCGCCAGGCCCAGCGCCACGAAGAACCAAAGCGGCTCGTTCCACGCCATCCACAACATCGCCGGCACCGCAGCATCACCCACCAGCGACAGGCCGATATTCGAAAAGGGCTCAGGCGACGTGTTGGCCGCCGCCCGCGTGGTGGCTTTGGCGGTGTGTGCGGTGGCCGCCAGCGTGCCGCCCATCAGTGCCGCGGCCATGACCCAGGCGTTGGAGTCGCCGCCAAACACGGCACCTGCTAACGCTGCACCGGCCGGGATGCGGATGAAGGTATGAACGGCGTCCCACAGCGTGTCCAAGCCCGGGATCTTGTCCGCAAAAAACTCGACGGCGAGCATCAAACCACTCGCGCCCAGCATCACCGGGTTCTGCAGCATCGCAAGGCCACTGGGCAGCGATACCCAGCCCATCTGCCCAGCCAAGCCGGTGAAAAAGAGCACGGCGTACAGGCGCAGGCCGCTGGCCCAGCCCATGGCGGCCGCAATCGCCAGCAGCTGTGTGGTGTCGAGGCTCATTCGGGTTTCCAGGATGCGCTGCGCTTACCGAGAAATGCCGCCACGCCTTCGCGGCCTTCGGCACTGGCGCGGATGTCGGCGATGCGGCCCGCAGTATGTTCACGCAAGGCCGCGTCGATGGGGCGGGCCGAGACGTCCTTGACCAATTGTTTGCAGGCCCGCACGGCCGCTGGGCCGTTGGCCACGAGCGCGCCCACGATGTCAGCAATCTTGGCGTCGAGCTGCATGCTGCTGACGACTTCATGCACCAAGCCCATGGCCTGTGCCGTCGCGGCGTCAAAACGTTCAGCAGTAATGAAGTAGCGGCGCGCGGCTTGCTCGCCCATCGCCCGCACGACATAGGGCCCGATGGTGGCGGGCAAGAGCCCCAGGCGCGCTTCGCTCAGGCAGAACTGCATCGTGTCGGCCGCCACCAGCACGTCACACACGGCCGCCAGACCCACGCCACCGGCGTAGCAGTCGCCGTGCATGCGCCCGACGATGGGCACGGGGCAGCTGTACAGCGTCCACAACATCTGCGCCAGGCGCGAGGCGTCGGCGTGGTTGTCGGCCCAGCTGTAGCCGGCCATGGTGCGCATCCAGTTCAGGTCGGCGCCAGCGCAAAAGGCCTTGCCGTGGCCGCCGAGCACGATGACACGCAGCTCGTTGTCTTGACCCAACTGCGTGAAGGCTTTCGTGAGCTCGCCGATCACCTCGTCGTTGAAGGCATTGCGCACGTCGGGGCGATTGAGCCAGACCTCGGCGACATGGCGGCTGGTGCGGCGGATGTCGAGCGTGGTGGTGGTGATGGGGGTGGTGTTCATCAATACCTCTTCGCCGCTTCGTCGAGCATGACCTCGGTGGCGCCGCCGCCGATGGCCAGGATGCGCGCGTCACGCCACAGCCGCTCGATCGCCATGCCGCGCATGTAGCCCATGCCGCCGTGGAACTGCTGGCAGGTCTGCGTGACTTCGTTGACCAGCTCGCCGGTGAGTGCCTTGAGCATCGACACGTCTTGCACGATGTCATGGCCTTGCGTCACGCGCCAGGCGCAGTGGTAGGTGAATTGCCGCGCGGCGCGTGTCTTGGCGTCGCACATGGCCAGGCGGTGGCGCACGCTTTGTTTGTCCCACAGCGGCGCACCAAAGGCCTGCCGAGTTTGCACGTACTCGAGCGCTAGCTTGAGCGCCTGCGTGCAATGGCCCACGGCCATCGCCGCCAGGGCGATGCGCTCGGTCTGGAAGTTTTTCATCACCGA
>JANOJR010000674.1:0-5947 GCA_031418855.1 Rubrivivax sp. | reverse complement strand
CCGACGTGGCCGATCAGGTAGCCCAGGTAGATGGGATGGCGCACCACGCGGTACGGCCCAGCCATCACCAAGCCGCGCTGCGCCGGCAGCAGGCCGAACGAGCGGCCGAGGAAGAACTTGGAGGTGAACTGCCAGCAGGTGCCCAGGACTTGCAGCAGCACGCCGGCCGATTCGGGGATCAGGCGCGCGGTGTCGCGGGCGTCAAGTGCCACGAAGAAAAAGGCGGCGTACATCGTCGCGACCACAGTGGCCGGCGCCATGTCGCGGATGCTGGCGCGTCGGGCCAGCATCACCAGCAGCAGCGTATAGCCCTCGGTCAGCAGCAGCAGCAGCAGCGTGATGCGCGAGTGGTCGGCCCACCAGGCGGCGGCCAGGTTGCTGACGGCGATGCCGTACGCCAGCAGCGCGAAGCCGCGCAGCAGCCATTCGGTGAGACGGCCCTCGGCCGGCCGTGGTGCAGCGGCAGCGCTCACGACGCATTCTCCGTGCGTCCGGCCGCCGCCAGCCCATGCGCCGTGGCATACAAATGCAACTCCAGCCGCCCGTGCACGCCGAGCTTGCTGTAGATGGTGGTGAGATGGTTGCGCAGCGTGTGTTCGCTGATGCCCTGCTCCTGGGCCACGGCAAACTGTTTGGCGCCGGCGCTGGCCACCACGGCGGCAATGATCTGGCGCTCACGCGCCGTGAGGCTGGCGATGTGCTGGGCATCCGGGTCGGCCCGGTGCCTGGAACCAGAGGCTGCGGGCTCGCTGTTGGTCAACTGGCCCAGCACCTGGCCCATCAGCGTGCGGTTGAGCCATACCTCGCCTTGGTGGACCTTCTCGATCGCCCGCAGGATGGTTTCGGCCGGCTCGGACTTGTGAACCACGCCGCGCGCACCCTGCAGCACGGCGGCGTGGTGCTGCTCGATGTCGCTGCTGCCGGTGAGCACGAGCACGCGGCCAGGGCAGCGCTGGCGCAGCACGGCCAGCGCGCTGGCCCCGTCGTCACCGCCGAGGTCGAGGTCGAGCAGGATCACGTCGGCCTGGGCGGCGGCGTCGTGGTTGAGCAATTCGTGACGTGATCGCGCCGTGCCCACCAGCCGCAGGCGCGGTGCTGCAGCTTCGATCAGCCGGCTCAGGCCCCACAGCGTGATGGCATGGTCTTCGGCCACGAAGACGCGGATGGCACTGACGGCAGAGCCCGTGGCATTGGTCGCGGCGGGCCGCTGCGGGGCGAGGTTCATGGTCGACTTCTCCATCTAAGACAGTGGAATCCGGATCACCAGCTCGGTGTTCAAACCGTCGGGCTGTGAGATATGCAAGCTGCCGCCCAACTCGGCGGCGCGCTCGCTCAGCGACGCCGGCTTGAAGGGTGGCGCCGGCTGGCCGAGCTGGCTGCCGCCGTCGTCGCGCACCACCAGGTGAACCACCGATGCCTCCAGCGCCAGGGTGACCCAGACGCGGCGAGCGCTGCTGTGTTTGCGGATGTTGTTGAGGGCTTCGTTGACCATGTGGAACAGGGCACCGGCCAGCGCCCGCGTGGTGGCCAGCGTTTCAGGGCAAGTCACTTCGACGTCGATGCCGAACAGCAGCGCGAAGCGTTGCGCCTGGCGCCGAACGGCCGGCACCAAGGCGCTGTCGCCTGGGTTGCTGCCGCTGCGCAGGCCCGAGATCAGCTCGCGCAGCGCCGCCACTTCGCTGTTGACCAGAGCGGCCAGGGCATCGACCTCGGCGCGTGCCGGGTTGTCGTGTGGAATGCGCAAGGCCAGGCCTTCGACGGCGTACTTCAGGCCCAGGTAGGGCTGGATGGCGCTGTCGTGCAGGTCGCGGCCGATGCGGGCCCCCTCTTGCCCGGCGCTGCTCTCCTGCAGTTGATCGACCAGCGCGGCCTGCTCGACGATGCGCAGCAGTTCGGGCGCGGCCTGCGCCAGCGCGCTGAGCTCATGGATGCGGTTGCCGGCGCCAGCCAGGCCAAGCAGCAGGTGGCCGTGCCGGCGTTGATAGCGCGAGAGTGGCACCACCACCAACGTGCGCACCTCCAGCAGTTCGGCCAGTTCGTCCATGCGTTCGCGCAGGGCGGGCGTTGCCACGCCGCCCAGCACCTGGGTGCCGCTGAGCAGGTGCCAACGGCGGCGTCGCACATGGGTCACGGCAACACCGGGGGTCTCGGCCAACAGGGCTTCAAGTTGGAGGTGCATCTCGGCGCCGGTGCGGAACGTTTCTTCGCCGACGCTGCCCAGCGTGGCTTGGCCGCCGCCGGCCGAGGGCAGCACCAAGCCCACCACCTGCGCGCCCGTGCCCCGCCGCAGGTGGTCCACCAACAGCGCGGCCACGGCCTCCAGGCCGCGCCGCGGGTCGAGCGCGGCCTCGATCTCGCGGACCAGCGCCAGACGTTGGCGCAGCACACTCATCGGCCGCGACAGCAGCGCCGCCGCCGGCACCAGGGTCAGCACAGCCAGCGCCGGCCAGGCGCGCAACAGCGTGTGGTTCAAGGACTGGATCACCGGGTTGCTGAAGTCGACGATGACCCCCAGCGCGGCAAACAGCGCCAGCTGCAAACCGCGGCGCACGCCATAGCCGATGCTGGCCATCACCACCGGCTGCACGAGCGTGAGGACCAGCATGTCGGTGGCCGCTGCGGTGAGGTGTAGCGTTGCCGCCGACCAAGCCACGTCGATCCAGTAGTCCAGCACGGTGTGGCGCTCGCGGCGGCCACTGGCTTCGGTCCACAACACATACGCGGCCCAGATGCCATAGGCCAGCAGCACCGCAGCGGCGGCGGTGCCGGGCGGACGGGCGCCGCCAAAAAGCAGCAGGGTGCACAGCATGGCCATGATGGCGCGCATGCCAGCCGAAAACCGCCGCATCTCGGCCGACGGACCGCCACTGACCGCGCCAGCCGCAAGCGGCGTGGGGGGCAGGGGGCCCAATGCGGCGAAGACTTTGACTGTGGCGTTGCGTGCTTCCAACTTGGCTTGCCCTCCCGAGCTGCAACCGGCCGGCGCGCAGGACTCTGCGGGTGCTGCGTCGGACCTTTGAGTTCTTGATCACACGCCTGTGCGCGGCTTGCACCACGCACCGGCAACTGCCAGCACCATGCCCGAAAGACCGTTGCTTGCGTAACCCCTCGATACAAGTGGATGAGCGTGAACCGAGAGCAATCGTGTACGAGTGCACGCGACAGCCCATCCCGACGCAAGTCTACGTCTCAACTTTTGACCTGAACCAAGGGTCTTCGCGATTCGAGGACATCGCGTCCACGATGTTGTGTAGGCACGCGGCATGGCGAAGCTGTTTCCCCCTCGCGCGCCTGCTTGTCGAGCGTGGTGATGCCAACGGCGCGCTCCAAACCCCGATGTCGCCTGCCCTGGCTGGCAGGCAGAATCGGCAGCGTTCACCACCAACCAGGAGCGAGGCATGGCCGTCAGCGTCGACATCGATCTAGGCTACGAATTCACCGTCAAGGGCAGCTTCAAAGACGTCTTTGATGTCGTCAGTGACGTGCCCACCTCGGCCAGCTTCTTCCCCAAGCTCGACCAGCTGGTCGACATGGGCGACGGCGCCTACCGCTGGGAAATGGCCAAGGTCGGCACCGCGCAGGTCAACATCCAGACCATCTATGCCAGCAAGTACGTGAGCGACCGCAAGAAGGGGAGCGTGGTCTGGACGCCGGTGAAGGGCGTGGGCAATGCGCAGGTCAGCGGCAGCTGGAAGATCACCGACAAGAAGGGCTCCACCGAATGCGTGCTGAAGATCAGCGGCGTGGTCGAGACACCGCTGCCCGGCATGATGAAGATGATCGTGGTGCCGGTGGTCAAGGGTGAGTTCGAGAAGCTTGTCGAGAAGTACGTCGATAACCTCATCAAGCGCTTCGGCGGCGAGGTCTAGGCGGCGCGCGCCGCGCAGCGAAGACTACGCCGCGTAGCGCGCGGCCAGCGCGCGCAGGTGAGCTTGCGACTCGGGCTCAAGATAGGGTGCTAACAAGCTAAGCACGTGGTGCGCGCCGCGTGCGAGCGTGGCTTCGGCGTTCTCGGGTTCGAGCGCATGGCGCGGGTCACGCACGTACTCGAAGCTGAGCCAATAGGTCAGCACCACCACCATCGAGGTCGCCACCGGCGCCGCGTCATCCAGCGAGATGCTCACGACCTTGGCGCGGGCCATGCCTGCTAGCAAGGCTTGCACGGCACGGCCCTTGTCGCGCAGCACGGTCTGAAAGTGCGTCTCCAGCCGCCGGTTCTTGCTCAGCAGGTCGTTCAGGTCGCGGTAGAGAAAACGGTGCTGCCAGATCAGCTCGAAGAGCATGTGAAAGAAGAGCCACGCGTCTTCGACGTTTTGCACGCCGTCGGCCGCACGCAAGAGCTCGTCCAGCGCGCGCTCATAACGGTCAAAAAGAGCGTTGATGAGCTGGTCTTTGGCGGGGTAGTGGTAGTACAGGTTGCCCGGGCTGATGCCGAGCTCGGCCGAGATCAGCGTGGTGCTGACGTTGGGCTCGCCAAAGCGGTTGAACAGCGCCAACGTCACTTCAAGAATGCGCTCGGCGGTGCGGCGGGGTTTCTTCTTTTCGGCCATGGTGGCCGGCATTCTTGCATCGCTGGTGATGTGCTCAGGGAAGCGCTCGTGATGCGCTCGGTCAAGGCTTGAACCACCGGCGCCGCCGCGCTTGACCTGGCTCAAGCTCCGTACGAGCGTGCGGGCAGAGGATGTGCCCTTCGCGAGCAGTCACGGGAGCGCGGCCAATGCTGCAGGTTCGGATTCACGGGCGGGGCGGCCAGGGCGTGGTGACGGCCGCTGAGCTGTTGTCGATGGCCGCCTTCGAGCAAGGCCGCCACGCCCAGGCCTTCCCGAGCTTTGGCTCAGAGCGCACCGGCGCGCCGGTGGTGGCGTTTTGCCGCATCGACGACAACCCGATCCGCCTGCGCGAGCCGGTGATGGCGCCCGACGTACTGATCGTGCAGGACCCCACGCTGCTGCACCAGGTCAATGTGTTCCAGGGCCTGCGGCCAGACGGCTATGTGCTGATCAATAGCCGGCGCAGCTTCAATGATCTGGGCCTGGCCGAGATGGCGCAAGCCTTCCGGCGCGAGCGCCTGATCACGGTGCCGGCCACCGAGATTGCGCTGAAGCACCTGGGCCGGCCGTTGCCCAATGCTGTGCTGCTGGGCGGATTCGCTGCGCTGTCCGGCCTGATCACGCTGGACGCCGTGGCGCACGCTATCCGCGACAAGTTCAGCGGCCGTGTCGCCGACGCCAATGTCGCCGCAGCGGCCGAGGCCTTTGACTTTGTCTCGAAAGAACGTGAGGAGCTGGCCCATGCTCAAGCAGATTGAAGGCTCACGCGCCGTCGCCGAGGCGGTGGCACTGTGCCGGCCGGAGGTGATCTGCGCCTACCCGATCTCGCCGCAGACGCACATCGTCGAAGGGCTCGGCCAACTCGTGAAAAGCGGGGCTCTGACGCCTTGCGAGTTCATCAACGTCGAGAGCGAGTTCGCGGCCATGAGCGTGGCCATCGGGGCTTCGGCGGCCGGTGCGCGCAGCTACACCGCCACTGCCAGCCAGGGCCTGCTGTTCATGGCCGAAGCGGTCTACAACGCCTCGGGCCTGGGGCTGCCGATCGTGATGACGGTGGCCAACCGCGCCATCGGCGCGCCGATCAACATCTGGAACGACCACAGCGACTCGATGAGCCAGCGCGACTGCGGCTGGATCCAGCTCTTTGCCGAGAGCAACCAGGAGGCGCTGGACCTGCACATCCAAGCCTTCAAGCTGGCCGAGGAGTTGTCGATGCCGGTGATGGTGTGCATGGACGGCTTCATCCTGACGCATGCCTACGAGCGTGTGGACATGCCCGACCAGGCCGAGGTCGACGCCTTCCTGCCGCCCTACGAGCCGCGCCAGGTGCTCGACCCGGCCGAGCCGGTGTCGATCGGCGCCATGGTCGGGCCCGAGGCCTTCATGGAAGTGCGTTA
>JANOJR010000673.1:0-2268 GCA_031418855.1 Rubrivivax sp. | reverse complement strand
TGAACTCACTCGCGACCCGCTGCGCATCGATGTGGCCAACCACACGGCCACGCACAGCGACATCGAGCAGCGCCTGCACTGGGCTGACGACCTGACGCACAAGAACGCGCTGCTCGACCACATCCTGACCGAGCGCAGTGTTGAGCAAGCCCTGGTCTTCACCAGCACTCAGCGCGACGCCGACTGGCTGGCCGACCGCCTGCACGAGATGGGCCACTCGGTGGCGTCGCTGCACGGTGGCATGCCACAAGGCCGGCGCAACCGCGTGCTGCAAGGCCTGCGCTCGCAGCACCTGCGTGTGCTGGTGGCCACCGACGTCGCCGCGCGCGGCATCGACGTGCCGACCATCAGCCACGTCATCAACTACGGCCTGCCGATGAAGGCTGAAGACTACGTGCACCGCATCGGCCGCACTGGCCGCGCGGGCCGCACGGGCCTGGCGGTGACGCTGGCCGAGCGCCGTGATTCCGGCATGGTGCACAGCATCCAGCGCTTCACCACGCAGCGCATTCCCACGGCCGTGATCGAAGGCCTTGAGCCCAAGCGCCCCGAGCCGCGCACCGAGAACCGCTTTGAAGCACGCCCTGGCCAGCGCCCGGGTGCTGCGCGCGCCGGCTTTGGTGGCCGCACGGGTGGTTTCGGTGGCCCCAAGCCGGCCTACGCCGGCGTTGGCGCAACACACGCGCCGCGCCCGCATCACGGTGGCGAGTTCGCGCCCAAGCCTGCGGGCAACGACTACTTCGCAACCAAGCAAGCGCGTACCTTCGCCGGCAAGCCCGAAGGCGGCTTCGGCAGCAAGCCCAGCGGCGGCCCCAACGCCAAACCTTGGGTCAAGTCGCGCCCCGGCGGCCCGGCCAAGACGGGCGGCTACAAGCGGCCCGAATAGGGCTTCAGCTCTGACATCATCGCAGCCTTGTTTCTCTGAACAGGGCGCGTGATGAGCACGATTCATTTGATTGGCGGCGAGAAAGGCGGGGTCGGCAAGTCGCTGGTCTCGCGCTTGCTCGCGCAGTACTTCATCGACCGCGAATTGCCGTTCACGGCCTTCGACACCGACCGCTCGCACGGCGCGCTGCTGCGCTTTTACACGCACTACGCCGAGCCCGTGCGGCTGGACCGCCCCGACGGCCTGGACGGCGTGGTCGAGGCCGCCGCAGCCCACCCCGAGCGCCGCGTGCTGGTCGACCTGGCCGCACAAACCACCGCCGCACTGGCCAGCTGGCTGGACGAATCGGGCGTGCTCGACGTCACGCGCGAGCTTGGCGTGGGCGTTCGCTACTGGCATGTGATGGACGCCGGGCGCGACTCGGTGAACCTGCTGGCCACGCTGCTATCGAGCTTCGGCGCCCAGGTGCCTTTGGTGCTGGTGCTCAACGAAGTGCGCGGCGACAACTTCGAGTTGCTGAAGGACTCGGGCCTCCTGGAGCGCGCGCAGGCTTACGGCGCCCACGTGCTGCCGCTGCGCAAGCTGCATGAAAGCACGATGCAAAAAATCGACGGCCAGAACACCAGCTTCTGGGCCGCCGTGAACCACAGCGAACGCGCCACCACGGGCCTCGGTTTGCTCGAGCGCCAGCGCGTGCGCATCTGGCTGCAACGCGCTTATGTCGAGATGGAGCGCGTGGGGGCTTGAGGGGCCTTGCGGGTGGTCGCCGGCCCTGTCCGCCAAGTCCGGCCGACGCCGCTCACATCACGCCATGAACCCCAGGTTGCGCGCCCCGACGTTGAAGTTGGCTAGGTTCGGAAAGACCTCCAGCGCCTGGCTGTCCGACACACCAAACCAGCGTCCAAGCGTGGCGCCGAGTTGGTCCACCGAGGTCGTGGGCAGCATCGCGCCGTTGCGTATCTGATCGGGGCTTAAGAAGTCGTTGGTCGCCGGGTTCCTGAGGGACAACGCGGGGAAGGCGCCGTACAGGTCTCCGCCACGCACGGCGCCACCCATCACGAACTGGTGAGCGCCCCAGCCGTGGTCGGTGCCGTCACCATTGCTCGTGAAGGTGCGGCCGAAGTCGCTGGCGCTGAAGGTGGTGACGAGGTTGCGTGCGTTGATGGCGCCAAGCGTCGTGTCGAAGTAGTGCATCGCGTGGGCCACCCGCGCCAACAATTCGGACTGGCGGCTGTTCTGGCCACTGTGGGTGTCGAAGCCACCCAGGCTCACGAAGAACACCTGGCGCCTCACGCCTGTGGCGCCCGACATGCCGGCGTCGACAAGGCGCGCCACCACCTGCAACTGCTGCGCCACCGCGTTGAACGAGGCCGTGCCGGTGA
>JANOJR010000672.1:0-12439 GCA_031418855.1 Rubrivivax sp. | reverse complement strand
AGGTGGCGGCACTCGACCCCCATCCCAGCCTTCCCCCTTGCAGGGGGAAGGGGCAAACACCGTCCATCAGACCTTTGCCCCGCGCAGCAGCGCCTCGGCGTTGCGCCAGGCGATGTTCTCGGCCACCAACTGCGGCACGTCCGCCAGCCAAGCCCGGCTGTACGCCGCGTGCGCGCCGATGTAGTGCCAGCGCTCGGGCGTGAAGGTGTCGCTGCCCACACAAAAGCGCTGCGGGAATTCGAGGAAGGCCTCGCGCCATGCCGGGTCAACCTGGCCTTGGCTGGCGTGGTCCGTGCGGTAGGCAAGGTCACACCACAGGCGTGGATGGCGGCGCAGCATTTCGCGCACGGCCTCGGGGCGATCGAAGCCCGAGTGCGCCCACAACACACGGGCTTGCGGCCACTGTTTGAACAGGTGCTCCACGGCCGTGATGTCCGAGTGCGCATGCAGCACCAGGCCATGCTCGCGCGCCATCGCCACCATACGCTGCGGTACCGGCAGCAGTGCCTCGTCACCGTAGAGGTGGAATTC
Source organism: Rubrivivax sp. (assembly GCA_031418855.1). Classification (GTDB taxonomy): domain Bacteria; phylum Pseudomonadota; class Gammaproteobacteria; order Burkholderiales; family Burkholderiaceae_C; genus Rubrivivax. The sequence goes on along the minus strand of JANOJR010000672.1, from coordinate 11,908 downwards.
GCCCACGCCGACGTAGCGGTAGGTGGCAAGGCGCTCCTGCATGTAGCGCGTGATGGCCTCGTCACGCACCCAGCCCGAGGTGTCGGCGCGCGTGCGGTAGGGGCGCAGCTCGGGCACGATCAAGTCGGGTGCCTCACGCAGCAGCATCTGCGTACCTTCGTCGTTGCTGGAGCTCACCAGCGCGCCACGCAAGCCGGCGTCGCGCAGGATCTGCACCGCCTGCTTGGGCGGCACCAGCTCCCACGCGTCGTGGCTGTAGTGCAGGTGGGCGTCGAAGATAGGCAAGACGCCGGCGCCGCGCGCTTTGGACGTTAGCCCAAGCAGCGCCGCAGCCGCCGCTGCGCCGAGTTCACGCCGGCGCATGGCTTAGACGATCTTCACCGACAGGTTGGGCAGCCCGTCGATATGGCATTCGATGACGTCCCCGCGCACCACCGGGCCCACGTTCTCGGGTGTGCCCGAGTAGATGATGTCGCCGGCCATCAACTCGTTGGCCTCACTGAGCTTGCTGATCTGCTCGGCCACGGCCCAGATCATCTGGCTCAGGTTGGCGTTTTGTTTGGTCACGCCGTTGACCTTGAGCCAGATGGCGCCCTTGGTGAAGTGCCCCGTCTGCGCCAGCAGGTGCAGCGGGCCGATGGGGGCGGACTTGTCGAAGCTCTTGCCGATCTCCCAGGGCTTTTTCTCGTCGCCCATGGCGCGCTGCAAGTCGCGCCGCGTCATGTCCAGGCCCAGGCCGTAGGCGTAGACATGCTCCAGCGCCGTGGCAATCGGGATGTTGCGCCCGCCTTTGTGCAGCGCGGCCACGAGCTCCACTTCGTAGTGGTAGTTCTTGGTCAAGCTCGGGTAGGGGTGGTCGGCCACGGTGCCGGGTGCGACGTACTGGATCGCGTCGGTAGGTTTTTGAAAGAAGAACGGCGGCTCGCGGTCGGGGTTGGAGCCCATTTCGATGGCGTGGGCGCGGTAGTTGCGGCCGATGCAGTAAATGCGCCGCACCGGGAACTGCATGTCGCTGCCGACGATGGGCACGAAGGTGTCGGCCACCGCAAAGGGTGTCTTGGTACTTTGTTGTGCGGTGGTGGGCAAAGCGCAGCCGGCCAGGGCGCCCAGGCCCAGAGTGGCGGTGGTTTCAAACAGTGAACGGCGGTCCATCGGGAGTCTCCTCGTTAAGGGTGTTAGGGGTCGGGAAGATGTGCGGAATTACTTGCGCCAGAACTGCGGAATGAAGAGCACCAGCACGGCCATCAGTTCAAGCCGGCCCAGCAGCATGGTGACCGAACAGACCCAGGTCTGAAAGTCGGTGAGACCCTGAAAGTTTTCCGCCGGGCCGACACGGCCCAGGCCCGGGCCGGTGTTGTTGATGCTGGCCACCACCGCCGTGAAGGCGCTGACGACATCCAGCCCGGTGAACAGCAGCAAGAGCGTGGCGGCCGAGATGACGGCGCCATAGATCAGCATGAAGGCCAGCACCGAGGACATCACACGCGGGTCGACGATGGCGCGCCCCAGCGTCACAGGCAGCACCGCGCGCGGGTGCACGATGCGCACGAGCTCGTTGCGCGCCTGCTTCACCAGCAGCAGCGCGCGCACCATCTTGATGCCGCCGCCAGTGGAGCCCGCGCAGCTGGCAAAGCAGCACAGAAAGAGCATCAAGGCCGGCGCGAAGATGGGCCACTGCGCGTAGTCGACCGAGGCAAAACCGGTGGTGGTGGCGATGGAGACGACGTTGAATGCAGCGTGGCGCAGCGACTCGCCAAAGCTCGGGTAGACGCCGTGCATGGTCAAGAAGCCGGCCACGCCCAGCACCGACACAAACATCAGGCCTATGAAGAAGCGCGCTTCGACATCGCGCCATAACACCCAAAGTGAGCGGCGCTTCCAGACCAGGAAGTACAAGCCGAAGTTGATGCCCGCCAGCAGCATGAAGAACACCGCCACAGCCTCGATGGCGGGCGAGTTGAAGGCGCCAAAGCTGGCGTCGTACGACGAGAAGCCGCCCAGGCCCATGGTCGAGCACATGTGCATGAAGGCGTCGGCCCAGCCCATGCCGGCCAGGCGATAGCCGAAGAAGCAGCAGGTGGCAATCGCGAAGTAAACGACCCACAGGCCGCGCGCCGTTTCCGCAATACGCGGTGTGAGCTTGGTGTCCTTCATCGGGCCCGGCGTTTCGGCCTTGAAGAGCTGGCTGCCACCCACGCCCAGCAAGGGCAGGATGGCCACGGCCAGCACCAGGATGCCCATGCCGCCGATGAGCACCATGAAGCAGCGCCAGACGTTGATGCTGGTAGGCAAGTTGTCCAGCCCGGTGAGCACGGTGGCACCCGTGGTCGTCAGCCCCGACATGGCCTCGAAGTAGCCGTCGGTGAAGCTCAGGTCTTTGAGGTGGAACATCAGCGGCAGCGCACCAAACGCCGGCAGCACGGCCCACACCAGCACCACCAGCAAGAAGCCGTCGCGCGCTTGCAGCTCGCGGTGCCAGCGGCGCAAGCCCATGAAGAGCAACGCCCCGCAGCCAAAGGTGATGGCGATGGCGCCGTCATAGGCGTAGAGCGCAGCGTCGTTGCCGAAGAAGGCAAAAGCCAGCGGCACGAGCATGGTCATGGCGAAGAGCATCAGCACGCCACCAAGCACACCGAAGACAGGCAGGAACTGGTTCACACCCGACTCCAATTGGCGGCCAAGCCCATCGCGATTTCGGCGACTACCAATCAGAGGACAGACGCAACTGGCGGCGTTGAGCAAAGACCTCGGCCACGTCGTCGTCGACAAGTCCGTCAGCCAGGCCCTTGACCACCACAAACGGGGGCATGGCCGGGTCGGTGAAGCGGTAGCGCTGATGGCGTGGCTCGCCGAATTTCTCAAGCACCGATCGTCGCTGCTCTTCGCAGAACGCGTTCATGTGGAACGCAAAGGTGGTCGGCTTGTAGTCGCGCCCGGGAACGATCCGGTTGAGCGGCGCGGTGACGGCAGACTGCTGAAATGCGCCGAGCTCGTCGGTCTTGGCCAGCGCGCAGGCCAGGAGCACGGGAGCGAACAGAGTGTCCTCGCCGCGCTGGCTACGCACTGCTGCGAAATAGCGCTCTTTGATCGTTGCGTCAAGCTCCTCCACGGCTGCAACCTGGGCGTCGGCCACCGCGTCAGCGTTGACTATGTTGGCCTTTCTTTTGATGGCCGATCGCGCAGCGTGCATACCCAGCAAATGCGCGTAGTACGGTATGCCTCGGGCAAGAAACGTCATCTTCCAGATCGACTCTTCGTCCGCCTGGATGCCGCACTTCTTGTAGCGCGACTGGATGATCTCGGCCAACTCGTCTTGCGACATTCGCGGCATCCGCACCTGGATCAGGGATCGCGCAATCGACTCATGGCCCTTGATCAACCCGGCCACGTCCTCGGCCACGCCGACGATCACCACCGTCACGTTGACGGAGTAGTCGGACAAGGCCTTGAGGGTGTCGGCCATCAGGCTGGTCACGGCGTCGTCCGTAATGCGGTCAAATTCGTCAAGCACGATCAGTGGAAGCTGATGGGCGGCGAAGTCCGAAAGCAGGAGTTGTACGTCGTCGGGCGTCAGCAGGTCGGCATGATCGTCGGCAATGCTGCGCTTGACGCTTGTGCCGCCTTCGCGCTGAACCGCGTAGTTCAGCCGCTTGAAGACCTTGCGCCAGATGGAGTCGAACGAGTCCTGCGGATCGGCATTGACCTTGACGGCGATGACGTCACGTCGCGGCGCACGCAGCGCCAGACCCAGGATGTTGGAAATCGAGGTCTTGCCGACACCACGCTCACCAAAGATGACCGCGTGCCGCCCACGCTGCTGCACCGTGTCCAGCAGTTTTTGCAGCTGCGGCTGGCGTCCAGCGAAGAGATCACGCTCCTGAACCGGCGCGCCCGGCGAGAAGGCCTCGGTGACGTCACTCCAGAGCGCGCGCCAGTCGTCTTCGGTTCGAGCGGTTGACATGGGCATGTACGGGGATTGCTTTTTAACGAAATTACAGCAATCTTAGCAAAATAGCGGCCAAACGCTTGTACGGCGCGTCTGCGTTAGCCATCTCCGCAGGGACACGAAATCAGCCGAAGAAAGTCGCACTCACCTGGAACAGCTTCTCCACGCTGCGCACCATCTTCTTGCGCGGGATGAAGACGATGACGCGGTCGCCGCTATGGATCACGGTGTCGTGGTGGGGAATGATGACCTCGGGTTTGGCGCCGGGCGCCGCCGCCTCAGCTTGCGCCGACATGCCGCGCACGATGGCACCGATGTGCGTGCCGCGTGGCAGTGCGAGTTGCTCGACGCGGCGGCCGACCGCGCGGCAGCTGCTGGCGTCACCACGCACCACCAGCTCCAGCGCTTCGGCCGCACCCCGGCGCAGGCTGTGCACGGCCTCGATGTCACCCCGGCGCACATACGCCAGCAGCTCGCCGATGACGGTGTGGCTGGGGGCGATGGCGATGTCGATCTGCGTGCCTTCGACCAGGTCGGCGTAGGCCTTGCGGTTGATGAGCGCGATGACGCGGCGTGCGCCCATGCGCTTGGCCAACAGGCTGGCCATGATGTTGTCTTCATCGTCGCTGGTGAGTGCCACGAAGAGGTCCATGTCCTGCACGTTCTCTTCGTCCATCAAGTCTTCGTCGGTGGAGTCGCCTTCAAGGATGAGCACGCTGGCGGGCAGCTGCGTGGCCAAGTAGATGCAGCGCTCGTGATTGGTCTCGATGATCTTCACTTGCAGCTCGTCTTTGATCTGGCGCGCCAGGCGCAGCCCGACCTTGCCACCGCCGGCGAGCATCACGCGCTTGACCGGGCGGTCCATCTTGCGCAGCGAGCCCAGCACGTGGCGGATGTGCTCACTGGCAGCGAGCACAAAGACTTCATCACCCGGCTCGATGCGTGTGTCGCCTTGCAGTTCGGTCAGGCTTTGCTCGCCTCGGTAGATGGCCACGATGCGCATGTCGGCACCGGGCACCAGCTTCGGTATCTCGGCCAGGCTGTGGCGCACCATGGGCCCACCGGCCACGGCGCGCACGGCGATAAGGCTCACCAGGCCTTGCGCAAACTCCAGCACTTGCAGGGCTTCGGGGTATTCGATGAGCTGGCGGATGGTGCGCGTGACCGACTCTTCGGGGCAGATCACGCGGTCGACCGCAAAGCCTTCGCGGCCCATCAGCGCGCTGGCGTCGGGGAACTCGGGCGAGCGCAGGCGCGCCACGGTGGTGGGCACGTGGAACTGCTGCTTCGCGATCTTGCAGGCCACGAGGTTGGTCTCGTCCAGCGGCGCGCAGGCGATGAGCATGTCGGCGTCGTCGATGCCGGCATTTTTCAACACCGAAGGCTGGATGCCGTTGCCCACCACACCGCGCAAGTCCAGACGGTCTTGCAGCGCGCTCAGACGCGCCGGGTTGGTGTCGATCACGGTGATGTCGTTGGACTCCGAGACCAGGCTCTCAGCCACGCTTTCGCCCACGCGGCCTGCACCCAGGATGACGATGTTCATGGGCTCGCGTTAATGCGTGGCAACTTGTTTGGCGAAGAGCTGGCCAAGGTCGGCAAAGGCTTTGAATTCGAGCGCATTGCCCGATGGGTCGAGGAAAAAGAAGGTGGCTTGCTCACCGGCCAGGCCCTTGAAGCGCACATGCGGCTCGATGATGAAGCGCGTGTGCGCGGCCACCAGTTTGTCGGCCAAGGCTTGCCACTGCGCCATCGGCAAGACCACGCCAAAATGGCGCACCGGCACGGCGTCACCGTCAACCTGGCTGGTGCTGGCGGGTGTGCATTCGCTAGGCGACAGGTGCGCCACGATCTGGTGGCCGTAGAGGTTGAAGTCGATCCACTCGGGCGAGCTGCGGCCTTCGGGGCAGCCGAGCAGGCCGCCGTAAAAAGCGCGTGCGGCGTCGAGGTCGTGCACGGCGAAGGCGAGGTGGAAAGGGGCGATGGTCATGGTGAGGTGACGGCGCTTGCCGTGGTCGGGTAGAGGGTGGCCAAGACGTGGCGTGTGGCCTCGGTCAAGATGGGTTGCAGCGCGGCGCTAAGGTGCAGCGCGTCGCCGCTATTGTCCAAGCTCTGGCGACGCTGGCGCCACAGCGCAGCGAGCGCGGTTTCATGCGGTGCCAGCGCCTGGGACACGACCTCAACCCAGTGCGTCGGCGCCTCGCCTTCGTGCCACGCACCACGGCCGCGGCCGAAGTGGGCCACGGCGAGGTAGCGCAAGAGCGCGGCGTGCACCATCGGCGTCAAGGCCTCGTCCTTCCAGCCCAGCCAGCTTTGTTCGGCACCACGTACGAGGTTGACGCCGCGCGCAATCCCGGCCCCACCCAGCGCGCCGACGAGGCCGCCCACCAGCATGCCGCCACCCAGGGTGAGGCCGCCGCTGGCGAGATCGGCCTTGAGGCCGAGCAGCGCGCCGCTCAGCGCCCCGCCCCACAGCGCCGCGCGGCCTTCGTCGAGCTTGCTGCGCAGCGCCACTTGCTGCGCTACACGCGCCAGGATCTGGTCTTGCGCCTGGCCGCGCTGGCCGTGCAGCGCCAGCAGCTGCTGGGTGCCTTCGCGCACCTGGGCTTGCGCGGCGTCGGCCAAGGCTTGGGTGGCGCGCGCCAGCGGCGTGGTGTCATCACTAACGTTTTTGGTGAGGGCACGCAGGGCGCCTTGAACGCCGTTGCGCAGGCGCTCGGTGAAGGCGCCGGACTCGGGCAGTGCTTGTCGGGCGCTCGCGACCCCCGCCAGCGTCTCGGCAAGTGCCTGCATGGCGGCTTCGAAGGTCGCTTCGCGCTGCGCCGACCAGGCTTGGGCGAGCCGCGCCATCGCCGCTGACTGCGGTGCCCGCAGCGCGCGTTGCGCCGCCGCCCACAGCGCCGCCTCTTGCACCCAGCAGCGCGCAAAGGCGTCCAGCGGCAGCACCTCGCGCACGATGCTGTGGCCGGCCAGCCGCTCGCGCCAGGTCGCGAGCTCGGCGTCTTCAGCCGCAGCTTCGCGCGGCGCGCCGAGCTGGTTCAAGAGCACGAGCACGGGCTTGTCGAGCCAGGCCAGGAGCTGCATTTCGGCGTCCAGGTAGCCCGCACCTGGCTGGCCGGCATCAACGAGGTAGAGCACCACGTCAGCGCGCTCGCGCACATGGCGCAGCGCTTGCTGGCTGGACCAAAATGCGCGGTCGCGCCAGCGGTCCCACACCTCCATCAAGAGCCAGCCCAGCGGGTGGCCTTCGAGCCGCATGCGCCGCACCAGGCGCGCGCTGTCGCCAAAGCCCGGCGTGTCCCAAAGCTGCAAGACGTCGCCTTGCGGGCTGCGCATCAGCTCGTGCATGTCGGCCAGCTCGGTGACATGCGCGGCGTCGCGCACCTCGCCCACGTCGCGCGCCAAGAGCGTGCGCGCCAACGTCGTCTTGCCGACGTTGGTGTGCGAGACCAGGCTCAGCGTGATCGTCTGCGTGTCTGACGTCACGACATCAAGGCAGCAAGTGCGCGATCGAGTTGGCGTAGTAGCGGATCAGCGCCAGCTCGGCCTGGCGCGGGCGGTACACGCCGTCGCTGTGCTCGACCAGGTGGCGCAGCGCCAGCATGCGCAGGCCGGCGTCCACCGCGTAGTCCCAGTCGCCGCGTGGCAGGTACAAATGCGCACCGCGTGCTTGCAGCGTTAGCACGAGATCGCCCACGGCCGCCTTGATCTCCAGCATGCTCCACGAGCGCGTGGGTTCACGCAGCAGTACGGTCGCTACCAGTGGCACCGGCAGCACGGGGATCAGCGCGCCGACCTGGTCCATCAAATGGCGCCCGAGTGCCGCCACTTCAAGCTGGCGCGCTTCTTTGGGCAGTGCGGCGAAGTCCACGCCGCGCGTGGCGCACCAAGCGCGCACCGACACCGGCGTGCCGAAGTTGACGCAGGCGTAACCCAGCTTGAACCAGCGGCTGCGCAGCATCAGCACAGCCTGCTGACCCATGAAGCGCAGCGTGCGCACCAGCGTGCTGGCGCGGCTGCGCTTGGGCGCATCGGCGTCCCCCGCCAGCAGCTGCGTGCGGTCTTCGAGCACGCGGTCGTAGTTCAGGCCCAGCGGCACGAAGACGAGGTCGCGCTCGCCATCTTTGTGAAAGCCACGCAGCATGTAGTCGAGCACGCCAAAACGAGGCTCGCGCATCAGGCCGTCGCGCGTCAAGCCACCCTCGGGGTAAACGGCCTGCGCGACACCGGCCTCGGTGGCCATGGCGACGTAGCGCTCAAGCACGCGCCGGTAGAGCTCGTCTTTGGAGTTGCGCCGCACGAAGTAAGCCCCCATCGAGCGGATGAGTTGCTGCAAGCCCCACACGCGCGCCCACTCGCCCACCGCGTACGACAGCGCCGCGCGCTCGGCCGCCAGGTAGCTGGCAACGATGTAGTCCATGTTGCTGCGGTGGTTCATCACAAACACCACCGTCGCCGCTTCCGGGATGGCGTTGAGGCCCGCGTCGTCGGTATAGCCAATGCGCACGCGATAGAGCATCTGCGAGATGCGCTTACCCAGCCAGTAGCCGATGCGAAAGTACACATAGGCGTTGAAGGCCGGCACGATTTCGCGCGCATAGCGCTGCACCTGCGCGAGTGCGACTTCACGCGGCATGCCGCGCGCGTCGGCAAACTGCGTGGCGGCTTGCTGCACCTTGTCGTCGAAGATCAGGCGGTCGATCAGCGCCTGCCGATGCACCTTCTGGAAGGGGCGGATGCTGATCTTCAGCCGCCGACCCACGTCGTCGAGCACCTTGTTGGCGCGGCTGCGCCAGAACCAGCGCGCCGAGGGCATCAAGAAGCGGTCGAGCAAGGCCCAGGCCGCGAGCAGGCCGACCAGGAGTGCCAGCCACAGCGGGACGGTGATGTCGGTCGGCATGGCCGGCAATGTACGCTGCCGTCGCTATGGGGCCCGCGTCTAAACTGCCGGCCTATGTCATTCGCCACCATCGACCCCGCCGAAACCGCCGCCGACGACTTTTGGCCCGCGTGTTCCCACACGATGCTAACGCGCAACGCACACGGATGGCTGCAGCCCACCGAAGCCTGGCTGCGCACCTTGTATGCGCGGCCCGAGTTGGCGCTCGTCGACGAGTCTTGCCCGGCCGAGATCGCCTTGCAACAGAGCTTGCAAGACGCCCCCGCGCGCAGCGTCAGCGCACAAGACCTGGCTGCCCTGCGCGACGCCGATGCGCGCGAAAACTGGGGCCACGTGCTGGCCTTTCGTGACGGCTTAGTGGCCGCCGGCTCCTTCGAAGGCTGGCTGCTGGCGCTCTTTCGCAGCGGCCACATCACCGTGCCACCGGTGTTCATCGACCACGTGGTGCAGAGCATCGTGCGCAGCCTGCTTGACGGCACACGTGACGCGTTTGCCGCACGCGCCGGCGAGCTCTTCTTCCGCGCCCAGCGCCTGAGCCGCCATGAAGGCCGGCTGCTCGCTGGCGACATGGCCACGCTGGACTTGCAGAACCAAACACGCGGCTTTGGCGATCTGGGCCGTCTCTTGGCGCAGGCCAACATTCCCGTCAAGGCCACGCAGATGGCCGTGCTCAGCGCCGACCCGGCGCACGACAACCGCGCCGACTATTGGCAAGACGCGCAGCGCAGCGAACCCAGGCATAACTTTCTACTTGACCTGACCCACGAGATCAAACAAGAGCTCGGCCACGGCATTACCTTTCACCTGGCCAATGCCAATTCCGGGCTCAAAGCGCTGGCGGGATTGCTGGAACGTTGGGCGCAGCACTTGCTGGGCGTGCAAGTCAGTGTCAAGCCGATGCAACGCATCGACGACGCGCAGTGGCGCTGGCACATTGGCCTGGACGCGCAGTCCAGCGCCCTGCTCGACGATTTGTACCAAGGCCACGAGGTCGATGAAGATCGCCGCACGCGCCTGATCAGTCTCTTCAAACTCGAATTCGCGCGGCCTCACGAGATGCGCAGCGACGTTGCCGGCAAACCCGTGTACTTGGGATTGATGTCCACGGCCGACGGCGTACTGCGTTTGAAACCGCAGAATCTTCTATTGAATTTGCCCTTGGCACGGATGGTGTGACCTGAAGTGACTGTCTCGCGCGCACCTCTTCGAATGGCCGAGGCGCGGCCACGTGGCCGATTCGAATTGAGGAGAGCCGAGATCTTGCATTGCGCTGCCTAAGGTTTGAGGTGAGCAGGAGAAGACGGCGTGACGCTAGGCCCGTGAGGCGGGAGATACACCCAATCCACCGAGCTCAAGCCGCATCAGTTAGAGTGTTAGCCGTCAGTCGTTACCTTAGACTTGCAGGGTTGGGATGCGCCGCGACCTCAAGCAAGGCGCCTGCGTCGACAGCGGCCGTGATCTCCTCGAACGACATGCCTCGCTCGCCTTTGAGCCTGTCATTCTTGTCGCTTGCCCAGCGGAACGGTTACTCGACGCGCGGGCGACGGGGCTACGGGGCTGCGGCTTTCAACGCCACGTCCGCCAACGGCCACGCGGTGGCCAGCGCGGTGCGCTCACGCGCCGCGTCGCTGCTGCGGCCCTGCGCTTGCAACGCGCCCGCCAAGCCTTGCAGTGCCCAGCCGCTCGCGGGCCACTGCACAAGGTCTTCGCGGTAGGTCTTCTCCGCCACGGCATGTTGGCCGGCACGCGCCTGCATCTGCGCCAGCGCCAACCGCGCGCCGGCGGCGAGCATGGGCGGCTCGTTGTCGTCGGCGTGGCTGGCGGCACTCAGCGCCGCAGCCTGTTCGGTCAAGGCGGCGTCGAACTTGCCCTCAGTCAAGGCGATCTCGGCGCGCAGCCTTGCGGCGCTGCCGTCAGCCATGCCGCGCAAGACTTCGTGGAAGCCTTTCTTCTGCGCAAAATTCCTGGTGATCATGGCGGCGGCGGCTTCGATGGCGGGCAGCGCCGCTTTGGCTTCAGCCACACGGCCCAGCCGTGCCAAGGCCACGGCTCGGGCGTGGCCGTGCAGGGCTTGCGACAGGCCACGCCTGCCTGTCGGCGCGGGCTCGGCAAGCAAGGCGTCCCAGCGCGCCAGCCGCAGCAGCGTCAAGGCCGGCAGGCTGCGTTGGTACTCGGCGTAGACGTACTCGGCCTTGGCCGCGCGCTCTTTGATGCTGCGCGCGGTTTGCATTGCCACGTCGCCGCGGCCTTCCATCAAGGCGGCGAACCACTGGAAGTGCAGGTTGTGGCCCGACCAGTCTTTGCTCACCGTGAAGCCCTGGTCCGTCTGCGCTTGCGCGATGCGGCCTTCGGCGGCCATGGCCTCCTGGTTCGCGCGTGTGGCGTCGGCATAACGCCCAACATGTACGTAGGTGTGCGAAGGCATGTGCACCAGGTGCGGCGACATGGGTGCCAGCGCGCCCAGGCGGTCGGCGGCAGCCACGGCACGGTGGGCCACGCTGCGCGTGTCTACCGTGTGGATGAGGTAGTGGTTCAACCCGGTGTGGAAGGGGTGGCGCACCAGGGCGGCTTCAAGCCGGTCGGCCAGCTCGCGGATACGTCCGGCAGGCTTGCCGGTTTTGTCGTCCCACCAATCGTCGCGCGTGGCCACGAGTTCGGCTTCGGCCCACAGCGTCACGAGCTCGGCGTCCAGCGGGGTGGCAAGTACCAAGGCGTGCAGGCGGTCGGCGTAGGCGATGTCGAGCGGGTGCGCCACTTTGCCGTCCCCGCCTTTGCTGGCGCAGCGCTCGCCCGCCAGCGGCGCGGTTTCGCGCGCGGTGCTGGTGTGGCCGTATCGCAGCGCCATGGCCTGGATCAGCGCTTGCTCGCGTGGTGTCGCGCCCGCGCTGTGGCGCAGGGCCAGGTCGAGGTAGCGCAGCGCTTCGCGCAAGTCGCCACGATCAGGGTTGTTGATGATGGGGCCCATCTGCCAGGCCACACCCCAGGCGCACATGGCGCAGCGCGGGTCTTGTGCGAGCGCCGCTTTGAACATGCGGATGGCCTCGGTCTCGTTGAAGGCGTAG
>JANOJR010000671.1:0-2014 GCA_031418855.1 Rubrivivax sp. | reverse complement strand
GCCGGTCGATGTCGACGTCGCTGGCGCCGTAGGACATCAAGCCGCCGTCCCTCACGTGATAGGGCCACTCGTAAGTGGCCGGCAGCCGGTGCAGGGCGGCCTGTTCGATGATCTTCTGACGGTCGCGCGCGAATCGGCTGGCCGCCGCCACAAAGACGGCCGTGGCGCGCGCCGCGCTGATGGCGGTGAAAGCCTTGGCGTAGTCGTCGCCCAGGACCTCAACGACGACAAGTTCCACGCCCAGACGCTCGGCGGCCCGGCGCACCTCTTGCCCCTGCGCGCTCGCTGCGGTGATGCCCTCGGTCACCAGCATGGCCACGCGCGTGGCTCTTGGCACCATCTCCTTGAGCAGCGCCAGTCGCTTCTCGCCCAGCGTGCCCTCCGGCGCAATCAGGATGCCGGTGACGTTGCCGCCAGGCCGCGCCAGGCTGGCCACATGGCCGTTTGCGACGGGGTCGCCGGTGGTCAGGAAGACGATGGGGATGGTGCTGGTGGCCGCCTTGGCCGCCCGGATCGACAAGCCGCCGATGGCGACGATGACGTCGCACTTCAGCTGCACGAGCTCTTGCGCGAGTGCCGGCAGCTGTTCAGGCTTTTCTTCAGCGAAGCGCGCTTCGATCACGTAGTCCCGGCCTTCGGCGAAACCCAGCTCGCGCAAGTTCGTTACCAGGGACGTGGGGTTGAAGGTGGGCGTTGCCGGCCGCCTGCCCGGGTGCAGGTAACCCAGGCGCAAGACCCGTGACGGCTGCTGCGCGTGCACGGCCAGCGGCCCGCTCAGGAAGCCGCCTGCAAGCGTCCACACCAATGTTCTGCGCTCCATGGCTGTCATGCCTAGTGGTGATCGAAGGCGCGAGCATAGGGCGCTTTGATGGCAGCGCTTCATCAGTGGCGCGGCGCCGCCGTAGCGCGGTGGCAGCACGACTTGACGAGGCTTATTCGAAGACCTCGTCGATCCGCAGCAGCATGGCCTGCGGGATCTTCAGGCCCAGCGCCTTGGCCGTCTTCAGATTCACCACCAGCTGCAGCTTGGTCGGTAGCTCGACCGGCAGATCCTTGGGTGCGGTGCCCTTGAAGATGCGGTCGACGTAAGCCGCGATGCGCCGGTTGATGTCGACTGCGCTGGCGCCGTAGGACATCAAGCCGCCGTCCTTCACTTGATGGGGCCACTCGTAAATGGCCGGCAGCCGGTGCAGGGCGGCCTGTTCGATGATCTTCTGACGGTCACGGTCGAATCGGGCGTCCGCAGCCACAAACACGGCCGTCGCGCGCGCCGCGCTGATGCTGGTGAACGCCTTGGCGTAGTCGCCGCCAATGACCTCAACGACGACAAGTTCCACGCCCAGACGCTCGGCGGCCTGGCGCACCTCTTGCCGCTGCGGGCTCGCTGCGGTGTCGCCCTCGAGCACCAGCATGGCCACGCGCGTGGCTCTTGGCACCATCTCCTTGAGCAGCGCCAGTCGCTTCTCGCCCAGCGTGCCCTGCGGCGCAATGAGGATGCCGGTGACGTTGGCGCCGGGTCGCGCCAGGCTGGCCACATAACCGAGTGCCACGGGGTCGCCGGAGTACAGGAAGACGATGGGAATGGTGCTGGTGGCCGCCATGGCCGCCTGGATCGGCAGGGCGGCGATGGCGACGATGACGTCGCACTTGAGCTGCACGAGCTCTTGCGCGAGTGCCGGCAGCTGTTCAGGCTTTTCTTCAGCGTAGCGCGCCTCGATGACGAAGTCCCGGCCTTCGGCGAAACCCAGCTCGCGCAAGTTCGTCACCAGGGACGCGGGATTGAAGGTGAGCGTTGCCAGCCGCCTGCCTGGGTGGAGGAAACCCAGGCGCAAGACCCGTGGCGGCTGCTGCGCGTGAGCGGCCAGCGGCCCGCTCAGGAAGCCGCCTGCGAGAGTGCCTACGAACGTTCGCCGCTCCATCATGGCCGTGCCCCGGGATGATTGACGGCGTGAGCATAGGGCGCTTTGGCCCATCGCGGGAACCGCACGCCCACGCTGCTACGCCACCAACACCA
>JANOJR010000670.1:0-3750 GCA_031418855.1 Rubrivivax sp. | reverse complement strand
CGCAGCGTGCGCGCGAGCGCCTCGCCGTGGAGCAGCAGGAATACGAGGCCAAGTGCGCCAAGCGCCAAGGCCAACGCGATCAAGGCAAGAAGCCACGCGGGCCTGATCCTGAGCCACCGTCGAGCCAGCCCAAGGGCAGCGACCAGGTCAACCTCACGGATGAAGAGTCGCGCATCATGCCCACCTCGCGAGGCGGCTTCGAACAAAGCTACAACGCCCAGGCTGCAGTCGCACCTCTCTCTCAAGCGGAGCGACAACGCAGGGCCTCGACGCTCTCCAGACGCTCAACGCATGACCGGTTAGGCGGCACCATTCCGTGACATTCGCCTTGACGCCGAGGACGTTTGTCCATACATTCTTCGCGTGGTCATCGACTGGGATCCCAAAAAGGCGGAAGCAAACGCCCGCGAGCACGACGTCTCCTTCGCTGAGGCGGCGACCGTGCTCACCGATGACTATGCGCTCACCCGCGAAGACCCGGACTCTTTCGGAGAGCAGCGCTTCATCGCACTTGGGATGAGCGCAACGGGAGCACTGCTCGTCGTGGTCTACACGCACCGCGAACCTGACATCTACCGCCTGATCTCTGCGTGGAAGGCGAACAAACCGCAAAGGAAGCTCTATGAAAAAGGTCGCCGCTGAGCCTCATCGCGAAATCGACTTCTCTGGTGCCAAGCGCGGTTCAGTCATCCCGGCAGAGCCGGGCAAGACCAAGATTTCGATTCGTATCGACAACGCCGTCATTGAGCACTTTCGTGCCCAGGTCGAACGCGCCGGCGCTGGCAACTACCAAACCCTGATGAATGACGCGCTTCTTGCCTATATCCAGCAGAAGAACGTCATTGACGCAGTGCGCTTGGTCGTTCGCGAGGAGCTTGGATCACCGCGCGCAAAGCCTCGTCTACAGAAGGCGCGTGCGCTGGCTGCATAAGAGTTCGGTCTAGCCCGGCGGTCTGCCGCAAGGCGCCGGTTAACACTATCGTCAGGCCATCCGTGCGCATCCTCTACGCCAGCGAACGCCCGCCCTACCCGTACTTCCTGGGCGGCGCGGCACGCTGCGCGCACCGGCTGCTGGTGTCGCTGGCGCAAGAACAGGGCGTGGAATGCCTGGCCGTGGGATCGGCGGGCTACGGTGTCTCGCCGTGGGCGCTGCCACCGCCAGACGAATACGCGGCGCTGGGTGTGCGCGGCATGTCACCAGGCGGCTTGATGGACTGCGGTTACCCGGTGCAGGTGCTGCCGGACTTTGCTGCGGCGTTGGAAGCCACCGTGCGCGAATTTCGGCCTGACGTGATCTGGTCGCAGCTCGAGGGCGCGCACGAGGTGCTGGCGCTGGCCCGGGCCCGGGGCGTCAAGGGCGTGCTCTATGTGCACGACGCCGAAGACCACCCGCAGGCGCTGCGCGCGATGGCGGAACTAGGCTGCCAGGTGGTCTGCGGCAGCGCCTTCCTGGCGCGCAAGGTCGAAGGCGTGATCGGGCGGCCAGTGGCCGTGGTCTACCCGGCGTCAGACTGGCACTTCGGCACGCAGGGCGACGCGCAAGGCTTCGTGACGATGGTCAACGCCTACGCGGTGAAGGGGCTGGACACCTTGCTCGAAGTCGCGCGGCGCATGCCGCAAGAGCGCTTCCTGCTCCAGGAGTCGTGGAAGCTCGGGGCCGATGCGCTGGCGCAGTTGAACCAGCGCCTGGTGGCCTTGCCCAACGTGCGTTTCCAGCATCGTGTGCCCGATATGCGCGCGGTCTACGGGCAGACGCGGCTGCTGCTGGTGCCTTCGGTGTGGGAAGAAGGCTTCGGCATGGTGGCGGTGGAGGCGCAGTCCTGCGGCATCCCCGTCATCGCCAGTGCGCGCGGCGGCCTGCCGGAATCGGTGGGCGACGGCGGGCTGCTGGTGGCCGACTACAAGAACCCCGCCGCCTGGGTGCGCGCCATCCGCAAGCTCGGCACCGGCTCGGCGCGCTATGACGAGATGGCCGCCGCCGCGCTGGCCCATGCGCGGCGGCCAGCCTTCAGCCCGGCGTTTTCGGCCGGGCGCTTCATCGACATCTGCGAGGGCCGCGCGGTGGCGACGGCTTCGCCCAAGGTCAGCCGGATGGCCGACGCGTGGCGCTCGATGGCCATGTGGGGCCGAGCCGTCGCCAGGCGAAGCGGGCGCTAGCCACCAGAGCGCGCCAGAGCCCCCGCCGATGCTCTTCAACTCCTTCGAGTTCCTCCTCGTCTTCCTGCCGCTGACGTTGACCGGCTTCTACCTGCTCGGCCGCGTACGGGCGCTGTACGCGGCCGCGTGGCTGGCGGTGATGTCGCTGGTGTTCTACGCCTACCTGATCCCGACCTACCTGGCGCTGCTGCTGGTCTCGATCACGCTGAACTTCCAGGTCGGCAAGCTGATTTCGAAGGCCGGCCGGGATCATCAGGCGGCGCCGCGTCGGCGTTTGATGTTCATCGGTGTGGCCTGCAACCTGGCGGCGCTGGCCTACTTCAAATACGCCAACTTCTTTCTCAACACGCTCGACGCGCTCACCGGGCTGCAATGGTCGATCGCACAAATCGCGCTGCCGCTCGGGATATCGTTTTTCACCTTCACGCAGATCGCCTTTCTCGTCGACACCAGCCGCGGTGAAGCCTCTGAGCCGAACTTCGTTCACTACCTTCTGTTCGTGACCTATTTCCCGCACCTGATTGCCGGCCCGATCCTGCATCACGGGGAAATGATGCCGCAATTCAAGTTGCCGCAGACCTACCGGCTCGACGCTGAAAACATGGCGGTGGGCCTGTCGATCTTCGCGGTCGGGTTGTTCAAGAAGGTCGTGCTGGCCGATGGCGTGGCGGTGTACGTGGCACCCGCCTTCGATGCCGCCGCGGCGGGCTCGGCGGTGGATTTCTACACCGCCTGGACGGGCGCACTTTGCTACACGCTTCAGCTCTATTTCGATTTTTCGGGCTATTCCGACATGGCCATCGGCTTGTCGCGACTGTTCGGCATCACGTTGCCACTGAATTTCAACTCGCCCTACAAAGCCACCAGCATCATCGACTTCTGGCGCCGCTGGCACATGACGCTGTCGCGCTTCCTTCGCGACTACTTGTACATCGCGCTCGGCGGCAGCCGGCGCGGCCTTGCGCGCCGCATGGCCAACGTGATGATCACGATGCTGCTGGGCGGCTTGTGGCACGGTGCCGGCTGGACTTTCGTGGTGTGGGGCGGCCTGCATGGCGTGTTCCTGGCGGTGAATCACCTGTGGCACGCAGCGCGCTCGCGGTCCGGCGCGCGGTCTGGGCCCGCCACGTTCGGCGGCAGTTTGCTCGGCGGCGGCCTCACCTTCCTGTGCGTGGTGCTGGCATGGGTCTTCTTTCGCGCTGCCAACCTCGACGCCGCGCTGCGCCTGATCGAAGCGATGCTCAGCGTGCCCGCCGCAGCGCCGGCCAGGCTGGCGACGATCACATTGCCGTTCGAGCTGCTCAACGTTCTTCATTGGCGGCTTCCCCCGCTGCTGCACGTGGTGGGCGTCGACTTCGGCATCTTCAAGATTCATCCGATGACGTGGATCGTCGTGCTGCTCTCAGTGGCCTGGCTGATGCCGAACACGCAGGAGCTGTTTCGCCACTTCCCGCCGGCGCTGGGAATTGAAGCCCGGCCGAGCATCAAGTCGAAACTCGACTTCGCGTGGCGGCCATCGATGCGCACGGCGGCGCTGACCGCTGTGCTGACGCTGCTCTCGCTGATCAACATGAACCGCGTCAGCGAGTTCCT
>JANOJR010000669.1:0-2720 GCA_031418855.1 Rubrivivax sp. | reverse complement strand
CTCATCTTCTTGCCCTTGAAGGCGAAGGCGGAGGTGCGCGAGATGACCCGAAGCACGTCGACGCGCCCGAGCCGGTTGATCAGGCTTTCGGTGATGCCGTCGCTGAGGTAGTCGATGTCGGCGTCGCCCGTGGCGTTCTTGAACGGCAGCACCGCCAGCAGGACACGCTGGCCCGTTTCGCTGCCCGATCGCAGCAGCGCGGGCCGTTCGCGGGCAGCTGCCACGGCGGCTGTTGGCGCGGGGCCCAGCGTGCCATCCGCCGCCGTCAGCGCGTAAACAGGCACCGGCTTGGCAATGTTCTTCAGCGACTGGGCGCCCAGATCCACGAAGCCCAGCGCGAGCTTGCCCTCGACTTCGTCCTTTACCTTGCCCGAGACGCATATACCGCCCGGCTGCGTCAAGGTCTCCAGCCGCGCGGCGACGTTGATGCCGTCACCGTAGATGCGCGCCTCGTCGTAAATCACTTCGCCCAGGTTGATGCCGATGCGGAACTGCATGCGCCGCGGCGCGTCCACGCCCTCGTTGCGCGCCGCCATGAGCCGCTGGATGCGCCAGGCACATTCGACCGCAGAGACGGCGCTCTGGAACTCGGCCAGGATGCCGTCGCCGGCGGTGTCGATCACGCGACCGCCAAACTCCGCCACCAGCGGCAGCACGACGGCCTGGTGGCCTTTGAGCGCGTTGACAGTGGCCACATCGTCGTCACCCATCAGACGCGAGTAGCCGGCAATGTCGGCCGCAAGGATCGCGACAAGGCGGCGAGGGATCGACTCATTCGACATGTGCGGTCTCTCAAGCGGGGTTTGCGATCGGCACGGCCAGTATTGCACGCGGTCGAGCGACACTGTGCCGTCACGCACCCATCGTGTGAGGCCCGCCGGAATGCAAGCCCGCGTCCTCACCGCCGAATGAACGCGGTTCCTGATCGCCGTTCGCAACCGCCCTCAGCGCAGCGCGAGTTCGGCCACGATCTGCGTGGCGATCTGATGGGTCGCACTGCGCAAGCTGGTGTTGAGGAAGTCGCTGCCCGGGTCCATCCACACCGCCAGCGGGCTCAAGGGGCTGCTGTACTCGTAGAGCTTTTGCTTCGGCGTCTCGGCGGCACTCTTGCTGCTGTCGCGCAAGCTCACCGTGGCGCGCAAGACGAAGCCGATGCGCTCGTCTCGCGTTGAGGTCAGCGCGAGCTCGTGCATTTCGACGCTCAAGACGTGAAGGCTTGCGCCAGGCTGCAGCGCCCAGTGTTTGCCTGCGCGCTCGGTGATGTTGCTGCGCAATTCACCCAGCACATCGTGGCTCTGGCGCACCTTGTTGACGCGCTCGCGGAGCTGCGATGAGGCTTCTTCAGACAAGGCCCCCGTCACACCCACGGCCGCACCCGCCACCGTGCCGGTGAGCGCACCCACAGCTGCGCCCAGCGGCACACACAGCACCACCAGTGGTCCACAACTCAGACCCCACAGCCCGCCGGCGACAAGGCCCGAGTGAACGCCCGTCGTGGTGTCACTGCCAAGGGCTTGGTTAGTGATCTTGATGCCACCTTCAGCCGGGGCACTGGCCATCACCGCGATGTCGACCGACTCGCCGCTGCGGATCGACGACATCGACGGCGGCGATGCGCAGCCAGCGAGCCAGCCGCAGCACAGCAGGACGCACAGTGTTTGTCGGTTCATGGCGAACACCAGTGAGAGAGCGCGCCGTGAAGCATTCTCCCTAGCTCGGAGCCAACTGCGCCTTCACTCGGCGAAGCTCCGGGTGGTCGGCGTCGGCCGCCTCAAACAGCTTGGCCACCCGCGCGTAGTGCGCGCGCGAGCGCTCTCGGTCGCCGGCGGCTGCGGCCGCTTGCGCGGCGCCAAGTGCCGCGCGCATGCGCCCTGGTTCCTTGCTCATCGCGGTCTCGAACTCCACCACGGCCGCCGCCGGTTGGCGCGCTTCGGCCAGCATTTCACCCAGCATCTCGCGCGCCGGCTTGATCGGCCCGGGTGTGACGGCCGCTTTGTCGGTCGAATCTTCATGGTCGGCTGCGGCGCGCATCATCTTCAGCGCCTCGTCGCTCTTGCCTTCGGCACGCAGCGTCCAGGCCTCGACCGCCTTGATCTGAATGTCAGCCTGGTCGGCCCAGTAGCGCAGGCCGCCGTCGAGCATGGCTTGCTTCAGGCGGTTGAGCGTGGCGATCTCGCGGCGCGCGCCAGCGGCGTCGCCAGAGCGTGCCGCGCCCAGGCCGCGCGCGTACACCAGTACGGCTTGCGCGTGTGGAAACTGCTGCCAGCCGAACGCGACTTCATCCGGCGTAAGTGCGAGTTTGGCGGCCTCGGCCCATTGGCCGCGTTCGGTGGCCAAACGCGCCGGGATCGCCGCGAGCGCAAACGCTGCGGCGAACAAGGTGTCGCCCTCGATGCGACTCTGTGACGCGCGCAAATCGGCAAGCACTTGAAGGGCGGCGCGGTCTTGCCCCAGCTGCAGGTAGGCATAGACCATGTAGTCGAGCGAGTGCAGGCGATTGACGATATCGGGCTGCAACTTCAACACCGCCAAGTTCGAGCTGAGCGAATCCTGCCAGTGGCCCAGGCGTGTGAAGGTGTGCGAGGGCATGTGCAGCGCATGCGGCGCCGAGGCTGCGATCGTGCGGTGGCGCTGTGCCGCCTTGAGGCCGCGCTCGGCAAGGGCCGGGAAATCGTAGGTGTGGATCAAGTAGTGCGCGACGCCAGGGTGATCGGGCAGCG
>JANOJR010000668.1:0-6124 GCA_031418855.1 Rubrivivax sp. | reverse complement strand
GAGCTGCTGGCCGTCGCTGTCCCAAGGCACCTGTTGTACGCCGAGCATGCGCTCAGCGGTGGCGTAGTGCGGCTGCAAGGCATTGGCCCAATTGCCAAGGCGTGCCCACTGCGGATGCGCAAAGAACGCTGGCTTGGCACGCACTAGCCCACACGCATCAGCGCCGGCGGGTCGTAGCGCTGCTCAATGATCTCGGGCGCAGGCATGTAGTTGCGCATCGTCAGGTTGAAGTTGCCCTCCTTGGGCGTGGGCAGCCAGTTGCTCACCTTGTCGTCGCTGGGCCGCTCAAGCTGGATGTAGACACGCAGCGAGCCGTCGGGGCCGAACTTCAAGCCCTTGGTGTTCTCGCGGATGGCCCAGCGGTTGGCGTCGTTGACCACGAGGTTGAAATCCTGGTACATCGTGAACGACCAGAAGGCTTCGACCTTGGGGAACTGGTCTTTGCGCATGAAGAGCTCGTAGCGGCCCTTGCTGTTGAGCCGCTCGCCGTTCTGGTCTTGTGAGGCCCACAGGTACGTGCACTCATGCGGCGGGTGCGCCACGATGCCCCACAGGCTTTGCCAGGCCGAACGCATGATGTAGTCGGTGGTGCTGGCCTGGCCAATCTGCGTCGGAAAGTAGAACCAGCCGTTGACCGCGCGCGCCCATGGCCGCTCGACATGCGAGCGCAGCACACGCAGGCCGTCGCGCGCCGCGCGCGCCAGGCCACGGTTGGTGTCGGCGTCGTTCTTGCTCAGGTCCAACCCGGCGCCGATGTTCACGGTCTTGAAGCCTTCGAGCAGGATGCGCTCGACTGCGGGCGGCGGGTTTTCCATCAGCATGTGGTTCAGCATGATGAAGGGACGCAGCGGGTTGCTGGCCACGCGGCTGGCGTCGAAGACGTTGCGGTCGCTGGGCGTGAAGGGCCGGCCGGCGAGGTAGTCGTCCAGCGGCGTGATGCGCGTCTGCGCAAACTTGGCCTTGGCCCAGGCCACTTCTTGCGCGTCGTCCTGGTCGATGCGCAGGCGCACCAGCGCGAAGATCCACTTCTGCTCGCAGTTGAGCACACGATCAAAGCGCCCTTGCGGCACGGCGCCGGTCCAGCCCGGTGGGATCAGCAAGAAGTTGCCGAACAGCGGCCCGCCCGAGCGCTTGCTGACGTAGGCAAAGTTGTTGGTGTACAGGTCGGAGAGCTGCACCGAGAAGTACTTGCCCTCGGGGTTGGGCAGCGAAAGCACCATCGGCCCGCGACGCAGGTCGACGAAGGCACCGGTGTACACGGTGTCGGTGTTGAACGAGCCGCCGTCGCGGTAGTTGCTGGTGGCCACGAAGTCGCGCGTGGTGATCCAGCTGTTCAACGTGCCCTGAATCGAGCGCGGGTTGAGCAGCCAGTTCCACATCAGGTTGCCAAAGTAGATCAGCGGGAAGCCGTACTGAAAGGCCTGCAAGCCCAAGGAGTAGGCGTTGAGCTCACGCGCTGGCGGGCCACCACCTTCCTGGCCTTGAAGGAACTCGTTCTCCCCTGCATAGCGTGCCGGCGGCGGCGTGGCCTGCGCGAACACCGCGCTGGAAAGGCCTGAAAGACCAGCGCTCGCGCCAAGCAAGCTGCTACGAATCCAGTCGCGACGTTCCATGACGATCTCCTTGGGGTTGTGCAGAGAAAAGAGCTTCAGCGCTCAGCGCTCAGCGCTCAGCGGGTGACGATGGGGAAGGTGCCCGGCGCTTTGTCGATGAACGAGAAGAAGCGGCCGAGGTCGATGGTGCTGCCGTCGATCTTGGTCTGACTCGACAGCAGCAGGTCTTTGGCGCCGGCCTGGCCGGTACTCATCTGCAGGAAGAAGGCTTTGGTCAGCGTCAGTGTGGCGTTAGCGTCAGCCGCGCGATCGGCCCGCTTGTGGTGCAGCACGCCGTGCTCCAGCTGCAGCACGTAGTTCTGATTCAGGTCCGAGAAATTCAAGTTGATCTTGAGCTTGGTGTCGCCTGCGCGGCCGGCGTTGAGTGAGGCCGACATGGCTTCCAGAAAACGCTCGATCGGCGTGTGCTGCAGCATGTCCAGCAGCACCTCGGCGGTGACGCCTTGGGTGGGCGGGCCTTGGCGCAATTCCAAGGCGCCCGTGAGGTAGAAGTTGCGCCAGGTCGCGGCCTCGGTGACATAGCCCATTTGCTCGAAGCTCTTGGCCAGCAGCTCGCGCGCGGCGCTGTTCTTGGCGTCGGCGTAGACAGCATGTTTCAGCAGCTCGGCGGCCCAGCGGAAGTCACCCGCGTCGTAAGCCTTCTGCGCCGCCGACAACACTTTGTCGGCGCCACCCATCGCGTCGACATAGCGCTTGCCAGCCTCCACCGGCGGGTGCGCGTCCAGATTGGCCGGGTTGGCGTCAAACCAGCCGAGGTAGAACTGGTAGACGGCCTTGACGTTGTGGCGCAAGGTGCCGTAGTAGCCGTGCACGTTCAAGTGCTCCTGCAAGGCCTTGGGCAGCTGCAAGGTCTCGGCGATCTCGGGCCCGGTCAGCCCCGCGTTCATGCTGCGCACGGTCTGGTCGTGGATGAACTTGTAGGTGTCGCGTTGTTTGGTGATGAAGTCGCGAATGCGCTCGCGCCCCCACACCGGCCAGTGGTGCTGGTTGAACACCACCTCGGCCTCGGCCGTGTGGGTCAGCGCGTCGTCAAGGTAGCTCGCCCACTTCAGCGCGTCGCGCACCTTGGCGCCGCGCAGCGTGTACAGGTTGTGCATGGTGTGGCTCATCAGCTCGGCACCACCAAAGGCCTTCATGTCGGGCAGGTAGAAGGTGAACTCCGCAGGCGCCTCGCTGCCGGGCACGTTGTGGAAGACAAAACGCACACCGTCGAGCACCAGCTCCTGCGTCGGCTTGTCGACCACCACGGTGGGCGCCAGCAGGCCCACACGCCCGAACGCCACCGCCTTGCCCAGGCCGGTATCCACCAGCCCCGCGGCCGAGCGCGGCAGCAGGCTGCCGTACATGTAGCCGGCACGCCGCCCCATGGCGATGCCCATCATCAGGTTCTCGCTGGTGGCTTCTTCCATGAAGCCCACGGGTGCCACCACGGGCACCTGGCGCGCCTTGGCGTCTTCGGCCGAGAGCACGCCCAATGCGCCACCGAAGTGGTCGACGTGGCTGTGCGTGAACACCACCGCCGACACCGGCTTGTTACCCAGGTGCTGGCGCGCAAAGGCCATCGCCGCCGTAGCGGTCTCGCGCGAGGTAAGCGTGTCGACCACGATCCAGCCCGTCTTGCCTTCGATCAGCGTGATGTTGGCGATGTCAAAGCCGCGCAGCTGCCAGATCCCTGCGGTGACCTTGAACAGGCCGACCTGGTTGTTCAAGAGCGCCTGGCGCCACAGGCTCGGGTTCACCGTGGCCGGCGGCTGGCCTTTGACGAACGCGAACGCGTCGAAGTCCCAGATGAGCTTGCCGACGTCGTCTTTGACCTGACCCTTGGGCGCGGCCATGAAGCCGCGTTTGGCGTCGGTGAAGCTCGGCGCGTCTGACAGGTCAGTGGCCTTCGCTGCCGCCGCATGCATCTGCTGCACGCTCACGCTGACTTGGCTCGCCGCCGATGCCGACGCCGGCACATTCGGGCGTGAGCACGCGGTGAGCAGCAACGCCGCCGCCGTGATGGCCCATGGTTTCATGTTCATCGCGCTGTCTCCTTGTGCTTGCATTCCAATGGGCGCGCCCGGCCCGCATGATCGAGAATGAGTCCCCATGTGTCCAATGCATTCGAGACATCCCCAGCATGAGCCGAGAACATCATGATTGAGCTGCGCCATCTGCGTCACCTGCTGGCCGTGGCCGAACACGGCAACTTCAGCCGCGCCGCCGACGCCGTGCACCTGACGCAGCCAGCGTTGTCGCGCAGCATCCAGGCGCTGGAGGCCGACATCGGCGCGGCGGTGTTCGAGCGCAACCGTGGCGCCATCGAGCCCACCGAGATTGGGCGCCTGTTGCTGCGCCATGCGCGTGCGATGGACGCGTCCACGCGCGACCTCGACCGTGAGATCAACCTCACCAAAGGGCTGGAGCTGGGCGAGCTGCGCATCGGCGTGGGGCCTTTCGGCGGCTCGGCGCTGATCGGGCCGGTGATCGGGCGCCTGAACCGTTTGCATCCGCGCTTGCAGGTCAAGCTCGTCGTCGCACCGTGGCAAGAGTTGCCCGAGCGGGCGCGCGCGCGTGATGTCGATCTGGTGGTGGCCGAGCTCAGCGAGATTCGCCTGCTGGAGGACTTTGAAGTCCACGCGCTGGCGGTGCACCCGTCCAACTTCGTCTGCCGCAGTGGCCACCCGCTCACACTCGCCACCGAGCCGCGCCTGCAGGACGTTTTTGCCTACGCGCTGGCGGGCCCGCGCCTGCCCCCGCAGGCCGAGAAAGCCCTGCTGGCGGCCATCCCAGCGCGCTTGCGCGAGGCCGCCAAGCGCAACGGCCTGCTCACCATCGAGTGCGACAGCTCCTCGGTGCTCAAGCGCATCGTGATGGACTCCGACGCCGTGTCGAACATGCCGCATTTCATGGTCGAAGCCGAGCTCAAAAGTGGTGCGCTTGTGCGGCTGCCGCAGTTCGACCTGGGCCTGCGCGCGCAGTTCGGTGCGGCGTGGCTCAAGCGGCGGTCCGTGGCTGCGGCGGGGCTGAAGTTCATCGAGCTGCTGCATGCGCACGACAAGGCCATCTCGACAGGCCAGGCCCGCGCGCCCAGGCCACGCGCGCGCTCGTCCGCGTGATGCCACGTTGCGATCGCTGACATCAATCTGCGTGAAACACGCGAGGCGCTTGTGTGGTTCTGAAGTGGCGCGCGCAGAGTCGGCGTGGGGGTGGCCGGCGTAGCGCATAAGATTTCCCTAAGCGGAGCCGGCCACCCCCATCCCGGCTGCGACGACAACGCTGCGGGGGGGAGCCGTCGCGTCAGCAACGAGCCCAATGTTGGCCCGCTACCAGCGGTTGCGCAGCTCGCGCAGTTTGACGAAGACCGTGCGTGCATCGGGCTTTTCCGGCAGCTCGGGAAAGCTCTCGCGCAGCTTGGCAATCACGGTGGCGCTGCCCAGGCGCAAGAAGGTGTTGAAGGTCTTCTCCTCACCCATGGTCGTGAGCGCAGCCTGCGCCGGGTCTTGGCCGCTGACTTTCAGCAGCGCAGCCGCCGCCGCACCGTTGTCGGGCTCGCGCGCGAGCGTGAACTTCAGGTTGTTCTCGATGTAGTCGTGCCCGGCGTACACGCGTGTGGCGTCGGGCAGCGTGGCGAGCTGCTCGGCGAAGGTGGTGAACAGCAGCGACGGGTCGCCGCCGTTGTGGCAGTTGCCGGCACCGGCGTTGAAGAGCGTGTCGCCGCTGAAGATGGCCGGCTCGTCGCCATGCGCGCGCAGGCAGATGTGGCACATCGTGTGGCCCGGCGTGTCCAGGCATTCGAGCTCGATGTGTTTGCCGACCTTGACGACATCACCCGCGCTCAAGCCGCGGTCCACGCCGGGGATGCTGGCGCCCGAGCGCGCATGCGCCAGCAGCTTGGCGCCGGTGGCGGCAATCACCGCCGCGTTGCCACCGGTGTGGTCGTGGTGCTCGTGGGTGTTGAGCACCTGCGTGATGCGCCAGCCCTTGGCTTTGGCCACTTGCAGGCACTGGCCATGGTCCAGCGGGTCGATGGCCAGGGCCTCGCCGCTGTCGGGGCAGGCGATGAGGTAGTTGTAGTTGCGGTAGGCGTTGCCGGTCCAGATGCGTTCAACTAACATGTTAGCTCCAGGGTCTTGAGGTCGGGGTCAATGTGGCGGCTATTGTAGGAAGGCGCGCAGCCCGGGCCGTCAGTCGCCAGCCCCATGACGATCGACCAGGCGGGTGGATGGTTCGAATCCGATGCCGCATAAGACTCGTGTCCACGGTGATGACCGCATCGGCTCACCAGCCGTCGCCTGCGCTGTCGATTCGTCGCTGCGTTGTCCCGGCACGTTCAGCCACTGCCTAGCATCTCGCCCATGAAACTCACCCGCCCCCTGCTAGCCGCGTCCTGGCGTTCGTGGCTCGCCAATGATTTGAAACGTGTCGGCCCCTATTGGCTGCAACTGGTGTGGACCTTCCTCTTCTGCGCCGCCCTGGCCGTGCCATTCACAGTGGCCGGCTTCACCGCCTTCGCGCGCGGCGAAGGA
>JANOJR010000667.1:0-3170 GCA_031418855.1 Rubrivivax sp. | reverse complement strand
GCCAGGGCCTGCTGAAAGGCGCCGAGGTCGTGGCTGAAGTCCCAGGCGCGCACAAAAAATTCATCGCCACGGTCGCGGTAGGCCACCAGGCCAAAGCAGATCTGCGGCTGGCTGGGCAGCGCTGCCACTTGCTCGGCGATGCTGCGCATCGAACGCTTGAGCTTGTCGATCTCGTCGCCCATGGAGCCCGTGGCGTCGACCAGGAAGAGCAGGTCCAGCCGCGCGCGCTCGGTAGGCAGCGCGCCGTCCAGCCGCACCTGCAGCTGATCCCGCTGGCCGCGTCGCAGCAGCGCCATGCCACGCAGTTCGCCGTCGGCACTGGGCTTGCTGACGCGCACTTCCAGCACGGCGTCGCTAGCGCCCGAAGCACGCGGGTGCAGCCAGGCCTCACCGGCGCTGTCGGTGCGCGCCCACAGCGGCACGGCGCGCGAGCCGGCGTGCACGCTGACCAGCGCGTCGGGCACCGCGCGGCCGGCGGCGTCATGCACGGTGAGGCGGTAGCGCTCGCTGATGTCGCGGTCACGCACATTGAGTTGTCCGGCGCGGCGGCGGTAGGCAAGGTACTCGCCGAAGTCGGCGTTGTCGTCGACGACGCCCGCGCTCACCGGTTCGTAAGCGGGGCGCCGGGGTGTGGGCTGGGGCAGCGCGCCCGGCATAGGTGTCGGGCGTTCGGCGGCCGGCGCGGCAGCGGTCTTGCCGTCCGTCAAGGCCGAGATCGTTGGCGTGGCGGGGATCACATCGCTACTGCGCGCGCGGCCCAGGCCTTCGCGTCGGGCGCTGCCTTGGGCCAGCTCGGGCCCGGCCAGCTCCATCATCTGCGGTGCACGCTGGCAGTCACGTGCCTGCGGCTGCGCGGGGGCACCGAAGGCCGGGCCGCGCCACAGCGTGCCGTGCCAGCCCGAGGCTTGCACGTTGGGTGGCGGTGGCGTGGGCGGCACACGCAGGCCCATGTTCGAGGGTGAGGGTGAGGGTGACGGCCAGTCGTGCGCCACGCTGCAGCCGGCCACCGCCAACAGGGCCAGCCAGAGCATGAAGCGGGGAGCCAAACGGGGAGCCAAACGGGGCAAAGTGCGTCGGGTCATCACGGTCTCCTTCAAGAGCGCTTGGCCCGCCACGGTGGCGTGCCCATGGTGCTTGATACGCGCCAGGCTTGGCTTCGGGGTTAGACAGTGACATTGACCCCGGTCGCCGCCGTGGCACGTACAAGCTGCATGGGCAATGGCAGACTCCCCGCCGGCATGGTGATGAACACGGACAGCAGCGACGACCAACTCATGCGCGCCTTTGCGCTGGGCGATGCGCGCGCGTTCGAGCAGCTCTACGCGCGCCATCGCGTCGCGCTGTACCGCTTTGTGCGCCGCCTGCTCGGCCAGGCGCTTGGGGCCCAGGCCGATGAAGTCTTTCAAGACACTTGGGAGCGTGTCGTCACGGCACGCGAGCGCTGGTCGCCGCAGGGTGCGAGCTTTCGCACCTGGCTCTTCACACTCGCCCAGCACCGCGTGGTGGACTGCCTGCGCAAGAGCGGGCGCGAGGTCAGTGTCGACGCTGCACCGGGTGACGCCTGGGAGAGCGAGGGCCAAGCCTGGGCCGACTGGCCCGAGCCTTCATTCGATGACAGCGACGGCAGCGCCGAGCGCGCGTTCTGGCGCGCCGCAGGCCAGCGCCTGCTGAACTGTTTGGACGAGCTGCCTTTGGAGCAGCGCACCGTCTTCTTGCTGCATCACGATGACGAGCTCTCGGTCGACGAGCTGGCCAGCACCATCGGCCTGGGCTTCGAGACGGCCAAGAGCCGCTTGCGCTACGCCATGAGCAAACTGCGCGCCTGCATGGGCGCCTACCTGCCACCCGCCGTGGCAGCACGCTGATGAATCACGAGCCCGCTGACGCCCACCTGCGCGCCGCCTTGCACCACGCGCCGGGCCATGACGCCTCACCCCCTGCGGCGCTGGACGCGCGCGTGCTGGCCCGCGCGCACGCCGCCACGTCCACACCTTGGTGGCGCCGGCTCGCGAGCGCTGCCGACGGACTCATGCAGCCCGCACCGGCGGCCGCGTTGGCGACCTTGGTGATGGCCACCACCACCGGCTTGATGTGGCGTGGCGAGGTGCCGCCTGAAGCGCTGCCGACAGCTCCGCCGCAGGCTGTGGCGCCGGCCCCCGCACCCACGACCCCGGTGGCAGCCGTGTCGGCAACGTCCGCAGCGCCGGCGCCCACGCCGACGCCACGATCCGCCGTCGTTGCCCAACCTGCGGCGCCAGCGGCGAAAGCAAGGCCGGCGCCAGCAGCTGAAAAGCTGACACGCGACGAGGCAGTTTCGCCCTCGGTTGCGGACGCTGCCCCCACGCCAGCGCCCGCGCCACCCGCACTGGCCAGCGCCACCGAACGCAGCGAAACCCGGGCCAAGGTTACACAGGCGCCAGCCGCCGCATTCGCCCCGAGAGCTGCCGCCATGCTCGACCCATTCGCCAGCGTGCTGCAAGCCATGGCCAGCGACGACCCGCGCCACGCTGCCATGCACGAACTGCAACAAGTCGGCCAGGGCCGGTGGCAGCGCATGTCCATAGCCGCCGCGGCCACCGCCGACAGCAGCGCCACCATCGACATCAAGGACGCCAACGGCCGCGCGCTTGGCCTCCTGCGCCTGGACGACAGCGCCGCCTGGTGGCAGGCCGCTGACGGCAGCATCTGGCGCGCCGAGTTGCC
Organism: Rubrivivax sp.; assembly: GCA_031418855.1. Classification (GTDB taxonomy): domain Bacteria; phylum Pseudomonadota; class Gammaproteobacteria; order Burkholderiales; family Burkholderiaceae_C; genus Rubrivivax. Next base: position 467 of record JANOJR010000667.1, on the reverse strand, counting down.
CGCGCCCGAGCTAGCTGCGATACGCGCGAGGCTGGGCAAAGGAGGCTAGCCAATGCGCCATCGGCTGGCATCATCACGCGCATCCGCAGCTCACTTCACCACTTCATCGCAGGAGTCTTTTGATGTCGCGTCCCCACCATGTTTCGCCCCCAGGCTTCACCCGCGGCATCACCCGCAGAGAGCTCGCCCTCACCAGCGTGGCCGCACTGTTCAGCGCAGGTTTGCCCACCGCCACGCTGGCTGCCACGCCCAAAGACACATTGGTGCTGGCGATGGCCTTCGACGACATCATCACGCTCGACCCGGCCGAAGCCTTTGAGATCAGCGCTGGCGAGCTGATGGGCAACGCTTATGACCGGCTCATGCGTTACGACGTGAACGACCCCTCGAAGCTGCTGCCCGACGTGGCCAAGAGCTGGACGCTCTCGGCCGACGGCAAGACCTACAGCTTCGAGCTCAAGCCGGGC
>JANOJR010000666.1:0-10810 GCA_031418855.1 Rubrivivax sp. | reverse complement strand
TCTTGGCTTCGTCGCTCAAGGCCGTGTTCTCGCCCAGCACATAGCGCTGCCAGGGTGACTTGACGAAGCTCGCCGAGCGCTGGTACTCAGCAATCGCCCGCATGATGTTGTCGAACGTGATGAGCTGCTGGGCTGTGCCCTGCGGCTGGCCGAAGGCGCGGCGAAAGTGCGGCAGCCAGCCCTGGCCCTCGGCTTGCCCGGCGGCCTCGTCGGCCAGGCGCTTGGCGATGATGCTGCGCACCTCATCGTCGCTGTTAGCTGCCAGACCATCGCCGCGCATTTCGGCCGCACCGGTGATGGGGAAGCGGGCTTGCGCCGCCAGTAGATTCGGGCCGGCAGCGGGGTCGGCGCCGCCACCCACACTGGCCGGCGTGCGAATGACCGTGCCCACGCCACCCGGGGAAGGCGCCACCCCCGGCGCGAGCAGGCTTTCGACACGCCCATCGGCGAAGAGCACGCGGTCGTAGAGCGCTGTGTTGAAGAAGGTGTTGGCGTTGCGCGCCACCAGCAAGTGGCCATCGGGGCGCTGGCGCCCCAGGCCCAGCAGCTCGTGCTGACTGGCACTGGCACCGACCGACAGCCCCATGCCATCACCGCCACCCAGCGCGGGATGATGGCAACTGGCGCAGGCGGTGTCGCGCTGCACCGACAAGGACTTGCTGAAGAACAGCAGCTTGCCCAGCTGCGGCATGGCGTCGCCAATGTGAGGCAGCTCGCGCCCCACGGTGGGATCGCCGCTGAGACCGTTGGCGACGATGAGGCTGCGTAGCTGCTGGTCCAGCGCGCTGGCAGGCGCACAGCGCGCGGCGTAGACCTGGCAGCGGTCGGCCTGCACCTGCGCGGCGTAAAGCGCCACAGCGCCAAAGCTCTGCAGCTGCCCGTTCGTGAAGGGCCCCAGCCCCCAGACCTCGCCTTGACGCGACACGCCCAGGAAGTTGCCGCCCGGATAGGCGCGCACGTCGTAGACCACGCCCAGGTGCTTGATGACCTGCGTCGCAGCGGCTTGGGGGAAGAGGGATGGAAACTTCCACTGCGCCCAGTCGAGCAGCGACTCGGCGTCGACGCCCGGCGCCACCGAGGCCGTGCGCTTGGTCGGCCCGCTTCGGGCCAGGTCGGCGACGAAGGCAGTTGCGCTGTCGACGGCGTCACGGCCGCCGCAAGCCACGATGGCTGTCACCAGCGCCAACACAAGGGCACATCGCCGCAGGTTTGTTCGGAAGATCATGGAGTCGCCCCCAGTTTGTCGGTCCAGCGGTATGGCTGGACCGCGATACGCGACCGATCGATCTGAAAGACAAACCGGCCGGGTCCAGCCTGCGCACGCAGCGGCGAGACGCTGCACTCCATGGTGCCGTCCGCAGGCGTCAGCGCAACCTCAAGCAAGTTGCCGCAGAGATCGTTCCGGAACCAGAGATGCTTGTCAGCACCACCCGAGCCGATGTACCTGACGCCCTCGCGCGCGTCGCCTCTGCCACCCGTGCCGTGGTCGGCATAGCTGGCCGAGATGGGGTCGTCGACATCGATGACGCCCGCCGCCGCCAGTTGCGCTGCCGTGGCCAACAGCAAGATGCTCATGCATCGTTTCATCGCGTTCTCCTGGCGCCGGTGGGGCCCGGCATGGGATGGAAACACACCCATGCGCACCGGCATGGGCGGCGCGCGGCAGGGTGCCGGCGCTGCCATCGCATCCTGCGCGGCAGGCGTTGCGGCGGCGTTGCGGCGCGACCTTGGCCGCGCTCAGGGGAGTGCGAGGTACTGCGCCGCAAGCAGCTTGAAGGCTGCGGCTGACGCGGCGGCGTCGAAGCCCGGCCCAAGCTCATCACGCAGGATGCCCGCCACCGCATCGGCTTGGCGCGAAGCTTCAGCTGCGTCCAGGAAAAGCAGCCGCGAACGACGCGCCAGCACGTCCTCCACATCACGCGCCATCTCAAAGCGCGCGGCAAAACGCACCATGGCCTCACTCAAGCCGCCACTGCCGTCGCGCCACAGCCAATGCGCGGCACCCGGCAAAGCGCGCAGGGCATCGGCTTCACTGCCGTAGAGATGCTCGCCAGGTGGTTCGCCCAGCGGGCGGCCTGGCGCCGCGCCGATGAGACTCAAGCGCTCGGTGACGCCGCCCGCGCGGCGCTCAAGAAGCCCGCGCGACATGGTGCGCTCCAGCACGTCTTCGGCCATGGCGCGGTAGGTTGTCCACTTGCCGCCGGTGACGGTGACCAGCCCCGAGCGGCCGACGAGCACCGTGTGCTCGCGCGACAAAGTCTTGGTCGATGCGCCGTCTTCGTCGTCAGGCTTGACCAGCGGGCGCAAGCCGACCCAAATCGAGCGTACGTCGCTGCGCTGCGGCGCGCGGGCCAGGTAGCGGCCGGCCTCGCGCAAGATGAAGGCGACCTCTTCGGCAAACGGTGTGGGCTCGCGTGCGAGGTCTTGGCGCGGCGTGTCGGTGGTGCCCAAGATGGTCTTGCCCAGCCAGGGCAAGGCAAAGAGCACACGGCCGTCTTCGGTCTTGGGCACCATCAGGGCATGGGTGCCGGGCAGGAAATGGCGGTCGACCACCAAATGCACGCCCTGGCTGGGGGCGACCATGGCCGGGCGGGAAGGCGCATCGGCGTCGCGGTCCATGTCGCGCACGGCGTCGACCCACACGCCGGTGGCGTTGATGACGCAGCGTGCTTGCAGTGTTAGCACTTCGCCGCTCTCGCCATCGCGCACCACCAGGCCCGTGACCTTGCCGGCTTCGCGCTGCAGGCTGGTGGCGGCGCAGCGGTTGACGAGCAAGGCGCCACGCGCCGCGGCTGTGCGCGCCAGCGCAAGGGCTAGGCGCGCGTCGTCGAACTGGCCGTCCCAGTACTTCACGCCGCCGACGAGGCCGCGTGTCTGCAAGGTGGGCAGCAACTCGCGCGCGCGCGCCGCGCTGAGGAATTCGGTGTCGCCAATGCCGCGCCGCCCCGCCAGCGTGTCGTAGGCCTTGAGGCCGATGCCATAGAAGCTTGTCTCCCACCAGCGGTAGCTCGGCATCACGAACGCCAGCCGCTGCACCAGGTGCGGCGCGTTGGCGAGCATGGCGCCGCGCTCTTGCAGGGCTTCACGCACCAGGGCGATGTTGCCTTGCGCCAGGTAGCGCACGCCGCCATGCGCGAGCTTGGTGGCGCGCGACGAGGTGCCCTTGGCGAAGTCGTGCGACTCGACCAGCACGACCGAGAAACCGCGCGCCACAGCGTCGAGCGCCACACCCAGGCCGGTGGCGCCGCCGCCGATGATGGCGACGTCCCAGTGGCGTGGCTCGCGCAAGCGCGCCAGCAGTGCGGCGCGGGGCAGGGCTTCGGGTGTCACAGTGTCACGGCCGCGTGGTTCAAAGCCGGGCGAAATTCACCGGCAGCCCCGGCACGTCGACGCGCAGCGTCAACACGCACCCTGCCAGTGGCTGGGCGGCCAACTCGCCTGCGGGGCGGTTCTCGCGTGCGGTGGTGACATACAGCGTGCGCAGATCGGTGCCGCCGAAGCAGGGCATGGTGGGGCAACGCACGGGCAGCAGCACCTCGCGCAGCAGTCGGCCGTCGGGAGCCAGTTGCACCAGGCGCTGGCCTTCGAACATTGCCGCCCAGTAGTTGCCTTGCATGTCCACCGCCGCGCCATCGGGGCGGCCGCCATAAGTGGCGAGGTCCTGGCCCGGCGTCTTCATCGCAAACGAGGCGAAGACGCGGCGGCGTGTGATGGCGCCCGCACTGACGTCGAAGTCGAAGGCGTAGACGGTATGCGCTTTGGTGTCGCTCCAGTACAGCGTGTTGCCGTCGGGGCTGAAGGCCAGGCCGTTGCTGACCGTGATGTCGCCGGCCATGGCCGTGAGCTCGCCTTGCGCGTACCGGTAGAGCGCGGCGCGTGCAGGTTCACGCGGCTCAAAGATGGTGCCGACCCACAGCCGCCCCAGCGCGTCGGCCTTGCCATCGTTGAAGCGCTCGTGCGCGCTGTCGTAGGGCGGCTCGGCAATGCGCGTACGTTGGCCGTTAGCGGGGTCGAAGCGCCACAGGCCGTCGCGCATGGCCAGCAGCCAGTCGCCACCCAGCAGCGGCGCACAACAGGCCGGCTCGCTGGGGAAGCTCCAGTGTTGATGCTGGCCACTGGCGGCGTGCCAGCGGTGCAGCGCCTTGCCGGGGATGTCACACCACCACAGCGCTTGCTCGTCGGGGTGCCATACCGGCGACTCGCCGAGCAGGTTGGCAGGGACGCCCGGTAATGCGGTGATGGCCGACATCAGACGGCGCCAATCTCCAGCTTCATCCAGGCGTCTTGCGTGGCGCCCGCCGCCAGGCTGCGCAGGCCGTGCGTTGCTGGCTCGGCCATGTGGATGGCGTTGCTGACATGGCTTACCGGCTCGACGCAGTAGTAGTCCTTCAGCGCGGGCGTGAAGACCACCAGGTAGGGCAGCGATGACGTGAGCTTGACCGAGACCTTCTCGTCGCGCAGCCGCGCCGGGCCGCGCCAGCCTTCAAAACAATGGTCGAAGGCCAGGTGCGTGACGTCGCCGTCGATGCCTTGCTGTGGCACGCGCCGTGTGGGCAGGCCGCTGGCGTCGCTGTCCCAACGGTCAGTCAGCTCGACATGCAGCCGGCTGCGCGAACGCTTGGGGAAATAGGGGTGCCAGCCCAGACCTACGGGCTGCGCACTGGCGGCCTGGTTGTGGAAACTCAGGTGCACTTCCAGCGCGCCGGGCGTCAGCACAAAACGCTGGCGCACTTCGAAGGCAAAGGGCCAATGCGCGTCGGCCGCGTGCACGTAGCGCAGCTCGGCTTCGCTCGTGCTTTGGCTGACCACCTCCCAGGCACGCTGCCAGGCCACACCGTGCAGCGAGTGCGGGTTGTCGTCGAAGTTGGGCTGCGTGGTGTGTTCTTGCCCGAGCCAGCGAAACCGCCGGTAGCCGAGCCTTCCCGAGTAAGGCACCAGCGGGTAACAGCCCGAGACCCGCGAGCTCGCCAGCTCGGCCGCTTCATGGCTGCGCAGCACGGGCAGATCACCCAGCCACAGGCCGGCGATGCTGCCGCCAAGATCGGGGCGCAGCGCCAGGCGCAAGTTGCCGGCGCGCAATTCAAGGGTGGGGACGAGAGACGAAGATGACATGCCGCTCCTGGCGCGAGGTTGAGGCTGCATCGTACCGTTGGCAACGCGACCCCAAGGCCCGTGTAAGCGCTACCCGGGCGGCCCGGGTGCGCAACTACAAATCGGCCTTGAGGTAATGCGCGCCGGCGATCGGGTTGAAGTAGTAGGGCGGAATCTCTGCGAAGCCCAGCGTCGTGTAGAGGCCGCGCGCGGCCAACATGTAGTCCAGCGTATCCAGCAGCAAGACCGAATAACCGGACGTGCGGGCGCAGTCCATCAGGCGCTGCGTCAAGAGCCGGCCCAGGCCGTGGCCACGAAAGGCCGGGCGCACGAAGAGGCGCTTCATCTCGCAGGCGTTGGCGTAGTCGACATCGGTAAGCGAGCGCAACGCGCCGCAGCCGGCGAGTGCGCCGTCCACGTAAGCCAGCAAGAGCGCACCCGCAGGTGCGGCGTAGTCGCCCGGCAGGCCGGCGAGTTCGGCGTCGAAGTTCTGGAAGCACAGGTCCACGCCCAGGGCTTGTGCGTACTCGCGGAAGGCCTCGCGCGCGAGCTCAAGTTGGGCGTCGGAGGTGGCGCTGACGATGCTGATGCGCGGCGCGTTCACGGCGGTCTTCATAGACGCATCACAGGCGCTTCACAGGCGCATCAGCACGGCCACCAGAACCGCGCTGAGCAGTGCCACCACCAGCGCCACAAGTCGCGTGCGCAGGGTGTCGATGCTGGCCGGGGTGGTGGGCGCCAACAGCTTGTCACCATGCAGCATCGGGCGCACCAGCGTGTGTTTCTTGACCACGACGTAGAAGACGATGGCCCCGATGTGCGTGGCCACCAGTGCCAGCACGATCCACTGCCCCCAGGTCTTGTGCCAGCTCGTGGCGAGCAAAGCGGTGGCCGAGCTAACGAAGCGGTTGAGCGGGCCCACGGTGGCGATCTCGTCGTCGGCAACCAGGCCCGTGCTGACCTGCACCGCCAGGATCGCGAGCACGGCAAAGACCGACAAGCTGCCTAAAGGGTTGTGGCCGACATCGAGCAGCTCACCCGGCCGCGTGCGCCCGCGCAGATAGCGCAGGATCGTCAAGGGTGAGTAGATGAAGCTGGTGAACCGCGACCAGCGCCCGCCGATCAAGCCCCAGACCAGGCGGAAGCTCAGCAGGCCCAGCACCAGGAAACCGAAGCGAAAGTGCCAGACCATGGCGTTGCCGCCGATCTTGGCGCTAACGACCGAGCCGACGATGGTCAGCGCCAGCGCCCAGTGGAACAGCCGCGTGGGCAGGTCCCAGATTCGCACGGCTTTTGGGGGTGTGGGGGGCATGTCGGGAAGGGCGGAACGAAGGAGGCACAACCATAGCGCGTCCGGGTGCATGGCGCGGCGTCGGCCCTGGGCTGGCGGGGCTCGGTACTTGCCCTAGGTGCGGAATGCACGGCGCGGGTCTTGCGTAGACTGTGCAGGGCGGTGCGGCCGTGGTCTGTGCCGCCGCCACTTCCTTCCCCTTGCCACTGGAGCTCACCCATGAATCGTTTGTTGCTCGCCGCCACCGCCACTGTCACGCTGCTCGCCGCCGTCCCGGCGTCGGCGCAATTCCAGAAGCCTGAGGACGCGGTGAAGTACCGCCAGAGCGCGATGTTCGTAATGGCCAACCACTTCGGTCGCATCGGCGCCATGGTCGCCGGCCGCGCGCCTTATGACGCTGCTGCAGCGGCCGCCAACGCTGAAGTTGTGGCCACCATGTCGCGCTTGCCGTTCATCGGCTTTGTGGAAGGCACGCCGGGCACCGCCAAGGGCGGCGCGTCGCCCAAGATCTGGACCGAGCGCGCCAAGTTTGACGACGGCGCGAAGAAGATGCAGGAGGAAGTTGCCAAGCTGCTGGTGGCTACTCGCTCCAACAACCTCGACCAGTTGAAGGCCGCGTTTGGCCCGGTCGGGCAAAGCTGCAAAAGCTGCCACGACGACTTCAGGAATCAGTGATCAGTGATCGCTAGCCGGCTCGGCAAAGCCGAGCACGACCCTGCGGGTCATGACTGACTTTTTTGGTGATCGCTAACGTGCACTTCGTGCACATGAGCGCTCCCCAGAAGACCGCGATCAGGCTACGCCTGACTCGGCAAAGCCGAGTACGACCCTTCGGGTCATCGCGCTCTTCTTCTCAATTTTCGTGACGACGATGCGGCCGATGTCGGCCGTGTTCGCCACATGCGTGCCGCCGCAGGGCTGTGCGTCCACGCCTTCGATCTCCAGCACGCGAATGCGGCCCTGGCCGCGGGGCGGCTGCACGCTCATGCTGCGCACGAGTTGCGGGTTGGCGTCGAGCTCGTCCTCGCTGATCCAGCGGTGGCGCACCGGGTGTGCGGCGGCGACCAGGCGCGCGATGCCTGCGGTCAAGGCCTCCTTGTCCAGCGGCTCGCTCATGTGGAAGTCCAGCCGCGCGTAGCTGGCGGTGATGGAGCAGCCGTCCACCGGGTGCGGCACCAGCGCGCACAGCAAGTGCGTGGCGGTGTGAAAGCGCATGTGGGCGCGGCGCTTGTCGGCGTCGATAACGGCCAAGATACGCGCACCGACCGTAATCCGCGCGAGGTCCTGGCCGGGGGCGGGCACATGGCGGATGCCGCCGGGCGCGCTATCGACGACGGGGCCTTTGCGTGTGTCGGCAATCAACAGCTCAAAGCCGTCGGCCAGACGCAGCACGCCGCTGTCGCCGGCCTGGCCGCCACCCAGCGGGTAGAAGACGGTGCGGTCGAGCACGATGCCGCTGTCGTCGATGGCCAGCACGGTGGCCAGCGCCTCATGCAGCGTGGCGTCTTCGCGAAAGAGCTCAAGGGTCATGGTGTGTGCAGGGTGATATCGCCGAGCGGGCCGCGCAGTGTGGCGCGAAGTTTGGCAAGGACGGCCGGCCCCGGGCGGACGATGGCGCCGGCCACCGGCAGCGCCACCGCGCAGGGCGCCAAGTGCAGCGTGTGCAGGCTCAGGCCAAGCTCGGCCATGTGGGTGGTCGGGTGCACGCCTGTCCACTGGATGACGGTGGGCGGCGCGCCAGCGGCCATCACCGCGCCATCAGCGCGCACAGAGATCTGCCATTGCAGCAGGCCGTGAGCGGTCTCGCGGCTGGCGGCCGTGGGCACGCCGGGGTCTTGGCCGGCCGCGCGCATGGCCGCACAGGTGGCCTGGATGTCGTCACAGCGCAGCACAAGATGGCGCAACTGTGGTGTCGCGTCTAGCGTTAGCGCGTCGAGATCGAACCAGCGCCGGTGAATGGGTGCTGGCGCCTCGGGGTCGATGGCGATGATCTCCAGGTAGGCCTGCTCAAAGCCCGGGCTAGCGATCTTCACGAGACGGTTGTGCGTGCCCATCAAGGGATGTTTGCCGCCGGGGCCGGGTGTCACGCCCAGCGTGGTTTCGCACCAGCGCACGCCTGCGGCCAGGGTGTTGGCGGTGACGACGAGGTGGTCCAGCCGCAGTGTCATAGCCGCACCGTGCCTTCGATCAGTGGCACGACTTCGCCGCCGATCCAGATGTCCGCGCCGTCTTGCTGCACATAGACGCGGCCATCACGGCCGAGCGCGAAGCCTTGTGCGGCGACGTAGCGCGCAGGTGCCAGTCCAGCGCCGATGAGCCACTGCGCCAGGCCCGCGTTCAGGCTGCCGGTGACGGGGTCTTCGGCCACCGAAAGCACCGGCACAAAGGCACGTACTTCGAACTGTGTGGCTGCGCCTTCGGCTTGTGCACCAATAACACCCAACTTGAGCGCACCCATGGCCTTGAAGTCGGGCTTCAAACTGCGCACGCGCTCGCCCGACGCCAGCATCACCGCGCACCAGCCCGGGCCGTTGTCGACCCACTGGTGGTGCAGCACCTCGGCCGCATCAATCCGCAGTGACGTGACGATCTGTGCCAGCACCTCGGCCTCCAGCGGCCCGCTGCGGCGCAGCGGTGGCGCGGCAAACGCCAGCCGCGTGCCGTCACGCTTGACGCGCACCAGGCCCACGCCGCACTCCTGCACGACGACGGCCTGGCTGCGTGCGCGCCCGCCCGCCGCCATCCAGGCAAAGCAGCTGCCCAGCGTAGGGTGGCCGGCGAAGGGCAGCTCGCCGCCAGGGGTGAAGATGCGTACGCGGTAGTCGGCGGCGGCGTCGCTGGGCGGCAGCAGAAAGGTGGTCTCCGACAGATTCGCCCAGCGCGCAAAGTCGGCCATTTGCGCGTCGCTCAAGCCAAGTGCATCGTGCACCACGGCCAGCGGGTTGCCACGCAAGGGAGTCGCAGTGAAGACGTCGAGCTGATGAAAGTGATGGGTCCTCATGACAGTGCCTCCTTGAGTACCTGGGCCAGGATGGCCACACCGCGTTCGATCGCAGCCGGCGGCACGGTGACGAAGCTCAGCCGCAGCGTGTTCGCTCGCGCGTCTTGCGCAAAGAAGGTGGCGCCGGGCACATAAGCCATGCCGGCCGCCACGGCCTTCGGGAATAGCGCGGTGGCATCCACGCCGCGCGGCAATTCGAGCCAAAAGAACATGCCGCCGGTGGGCGGCTTCCAGTGGCAGCCTTGCGGCATATGCGCCACCAGGGCCGCCTGCATGGCGTCGCGCTGGGCGCGGTAGCGCGCGCGGATGGTCGGCACATGCGTTTGCAAGAAGCCGTCTTTGATGACCTCGAACACCAAGCGCTGGTTGAAGCCCGACGTGTGCAGATCGGCGGCTTGTTTGGCCTGCAAGAGCTTGGGATAGATCACGCGCGGTGCCACCACGTAGCCCAGGCGCAAACCCGGCGCCAGCACTTTGGAGAACGAGCCGAGGTAGACCGCGTCCAGCTCACCACCCGCGCTGGCTAACGCGCAAAGTGGGGGTGGTGGCTTTGCATCGAACCACAGGTCACCGTAGGGGTTGTCTTCGACGATGGGCAGGCCCATCGCGCGTGTGCGCTCCACCAATGCCTGGCGCCTTGGTGCACTGATGCAGCGGCCCGACGGATTCTGAAAATTCGGCAGCAGGTAGACGAAGCGCGCGCCCTGCGCCGCAGCCAGCGCCTCGGGCAGCGGGCCGTCGTCGTCACCGTCCAGCGGCGTGAACTCGGCTTCATAAGGCGCAAACGCCTGCAAGGCGCCCAGGTAGGTGGGCGACTCCACCGCCACGTGGCTGCCGGGGTCGATCAAGACCTTGCCCACCAGGTCCAGGCCCTGCTGCGAGCCGGTGGTGATGAGCACCTGGTCGGCGCTTACACGCAGCCCCATCGCGCCAAGCTCGGCCGCAACCCACTCGCGCAGCGGCGCGAAACCTTCACTGGCGGCGTATTGCAGCGCCTCACGCGGCGCGTCGCGCAGCACACGCGCGCTGGCCTCGGCCATGGCGGCTATTGGAAAGCTGTCGGCCGAGGGCAAGCCGCCGGCCAGCGAGATGATGTCGGGACGTTCGGTGACCTTCAGGATCTCGCGGATCGTCGAAGGGTTCAGCCGCTCGGCGCGGCGTGCCAGGGTCCAGTTCATGCGTGCTCCCGAGAAGCGTCGGCGCCGGCGGCTTGCAGAGAGCGCGTGGCCTGGGCCATGGCGGCGCCCGCCGCCGTCCAGTCCCCCGCGTGTTGCATGGCTTCGATCTCGGCGAAGTCCACGCTGACGAGCACCAGCTTGGCGGAGTGCAGGCCACCAAGCCGCTGCGTGATGCGCTGGTTGATCAGCCGGTAGTAGGGAATCGTCGACTCCCAGCTCATGCCGCCGATGAGGCCGATGGTCTTCATG
>JANOJR010000665.1:0-9436 GCA_031418855.1 Rubrivivax sp. | reverse complement strand
ACGCCACACCAGCGGGTAGGTGGTGAAGATCAGGTCGTGCTCGCCCATGCGCGTGAAGTCGCGCTTGCGCTGGCTGCCTTGCAGCGTCAGCACACGCAATTCGGGTGCATGGTTGGCCGCCTCGTTTTGCCAGTTAGCAATGAGCGACGTGGGCAGCACCACCAGTGCAGGGCGGTCCAGGCGCCCGTTTTGTTTTTCGATGAGCAGATGGGCCAGCACCTGCGCGGTTTTGCCCAGGCCCATGTCGTCGGCGAGGATGCCCGCCAGGTGGTGTGCACGCAGGTATTGCAGCCAGGCCACGCCTTGCTGCTGGTAGCCGCGCAGCGTCAGCTTCAGCCCGGTGGGCATGGCTACCGCGGGCGGCGTGCCGGCCGCTTGCAGGCGCTGCGCCAGGTCGGCCAGGCCGGCGCTGCCCTGCAGTTGCCACTGGCCATGCGTGCCGGCGCGCGCGGCTTGCGTTTCCATCAGGCCGACGCGCAGCGCTTCGATGCGGTGCGCTTCCCAGTTCGACAAACGCAGCGGGCCTTCTTTGCGCCGCGGATCGGTCAGCAGGTCGAGCATGGCGCTAACGACGGCCTTGAGCGGTGCGGCGGTTGCTTCGATGCGGCGGCCGCCCGGCGCGCGCAAGGTGATGATGTCGTCGTCGTGGATGTCCGCAATCTCCGCCGCCTTCAGCCAGCGTGGGTCGCGCTTGAGCAGGTCGGCCACCAGCGGCGCCAGGTCCAGCGTTTCGCCGTCGACGTCCACACCCAGGCTGAGCATGAAGCTGCCCTCTGTGCGCGAGCCGCGCAGCGCTTGCAGTGGCGTGGCGCGTTTGCCCAATGGGTCGACGAGTTCGCGGCCTAGCTCTTGGCCCGAGTCGGGGTCGATGACCAGGCGCCAGCGGTCGACGGTGACGCTCTGGTGCGCAAAGCCTGGCTGCACCACGATGAGCCAGCCCTGGGCTTGCAGCTTGGGCACTTGCTCGGCCCAGAAGTCGCCAAAGTGCGCCTCTTCGGGCAGTGACCACAGGTCGTCGGCCGCGAGCGCTTCACTGCGGCTGCGCCACTGCATGGCCTGTGCGGGCAAGGGGCGCAGGCCGCTGGCCCACAGCATGTCGCTGGCCTGGCTTTCGGCCAGGTGGTCGCGCTCCAGCACTTCACGCTGGTCCCAGGCGCCGCGCAGCACCTCACCAGCTTTGGCGCGGGTTTTCAGGATGCTGGTGGGTGCCGGCGTTTCCCAGCGCAGGCCGCTGGCGGTGACGTAGGTCCACTGCACGCGCGCCACCGTCACCGCCGCGCTGCGCGGGCCGAAGCCGGGCTGCGCGCGCATGCCCAGAAGGCCGTCACCGCGCGTCAGCGTTTGCAGGTTCAGGCGGGGACGAAAGAGCCGCTGGGCAGCCGGTTTCAGAGCGGGGGTATTCAAAGATAAGGCCGCTGCCAAAACACGCCCTCTTCGGTGAGCATCACGTCGAGCGGCATGTCATGCGCTTCGCCCTTGAGCCAGGGCACCAGGCCATGTGCGTAGCCCACGCCGACGGTGACCGGGCGGGGTGCTAACGCCGCCAGTGTGCGGTCATAAAAACCGCCGCCGTAGCCCAGGCGCAAACCTTCCGGGCCGAAGCCCACGCAGGGCACCAGCAAGAGCTGCGGCTCAAAGGCTTCGGTGTCCTTGGGCTTGGGGATGCCGTAGGCGTCTTCTTCCATCGGGCAGCCGGGGTACCAGGTGTGAAAGCGCAACTGGCGCGTGTCGCGGTTGATCACCGGCAGCCCGATGCGACGCACCGCGAAGGCTTCGCTCCAGCGAAAGAGCGCGGGCAGCGCGTCAAATTCGCCCTTGATCGGCCAGTACGCGCCGAGGGTGTTTTCCTGCCGGCTCACGAGCCACACGCGCAGCACTTCTTGCAGGTGGACGGAGCGCTGGTGGCGGTCGTGCATGGCCTGGCGCTCGGCCTGCAACTGGCGGCGCAGCAGTTTTTTGTCTTGCGGCGGCTCGGCGGAAAAGCTGAAGGGCTCGGTCATGGCATCCGGCGTGGGGGCACAGGGATGCATTGTGCGTGGCCCCGCGCGGTGGGCGCTAAGGCTGCATCGTGCACGGGCCATGGCACGCGGCGCGTGCGGCCTTGCCCCATAGCGGCTAAATTCGGTCTATGCCTTTCAAGCCGCATTGCCTCGTTGTCAGCCTTATCGCGCTCATGTTCGCGCTGCCCACGCGGGCCGCGCCGGTCGCGCCCACCGACCCCATCGTTGAGGCGCGCGACGCCCTGCGCAAGCGCGACAAGCTGCGGCTGGCGGCACTGCGCCAGTCCAGCAGTGGCCACCCCCTTGCGATGTGGGTCGACTACTGGGAGCTCGGCAACCGCTTGAGCGAAGCGCAGCAAGGCGAGCTCGACGCCTTTTATGCGCGCTGGAGCGGCACCTACGTAGAAGACCGCTTGCGCAACGATTGGCTCTTGGAACTCGGCCGGCGCCGCGACTGGCCCAACTTCAGCCGCGACATCACCGCCTACCGCATGAACGACGACCGCGAGGTCAGCTGCTACCAAATGCTGGTGCAGCACCAGGCAGGGCAAGACGTGGCCAACGCGGCGCGCGCCGCCTGGTTTGCGCAGCGCGACGCTGACGACGGCTGCACGCTCTTGGCCAGCACGCTTTACCAGGCCGGCAAGCTCAAGACTGAGGACGCCTGGACGGAAGCGCGCTTGTCGGTGGAAGGCAACCGGCCACGCGCCGCGCGCCAGGCCGCGGCGCTGGTGAGCGACGTCGCGGCGCAAACCATGGGCGAGATCTTCGAGAGCCCGGCACGTGTGCTCAGGCGCTTCGACAAAGAAATCTTGAGCGGCACGCGCGCCGAGCTGGCCTTGCTGGCCGTGATGCGCGCGGCCAGCAACGACGCCGACTACGCCGCCGCGCAGCTGGCCGGTGGTCTCGCGCAAAAGCTCGGCCCCGAGCGTGCGGCGTATGCCTGGGCCACCACCGGCAAATACGCCGCGCTGAAACATTCACCTGAGGCGCTGGACCACTACGCACGCGCCTTCAACCTGCTGGGCACCAAGCCACCCGCCTGGCCTGACGAGACCCTGGCCTGGGCCGTGCGTGCCGCCCTGCGTGCGCCTGCTGCCGACAAGAACCGCTGGGCACTGGTGCACCGCGCCGTCAAGGCCATGAGTGCTAACGAGCAAAATGAGAGCAGCTGGGTTTACTGGGGAGCGCGCGCGACCATGGCCCGCGCCGCACCGGGTGAGGCCGGCGAATCAGAGCGCCATGCCGCACGCGGCGCGCTCGAAGGCCTGGCTGGCCAACAAGGTTTCTACGCCAAGCTGGCGACGGAAGAGCTGGGCAACCGCGTCATCCCACCGCCCACCCCTGCGCCCTTGACTGATGCTGAAAAACAATCACCACGCGCGCAAGCCGGCTTCACGCGCGCGCTGCAACTCATCAGCATCGGGCTGCGCAATGAAGGCGTGCGTGAATGGAACTGGATGCTGCGTGGTTTGAACGACCGCGAGCTGCTCGCCGCCGCGCAGCTGGCGTGTGAACACCAAGTGTGGGACCGCTGCATCAACACCAGCGAGCGCAGCAAACGCGAGGTCGACATGGCGCAGCGTTTCCCCACGCCGCTGCGCGACGAAGTGCTGGCCAAAGCGCGGCAGGTCGGCGTCGACCCGGCCTACGTGTACGGCCTGATCCGCCAGGAGTCACGCTTCATCATGGACGTGCGCTCGCATGTCGGCGCGTCGGGTCTGATGCAGCTGATGCCGGCCACCGCGAGCTGGACGGCCAAGCGCATCGGCGTGCCCTACAAGCCCGAGCTGATCACCGATCGTGACTTGAACCTGCTCCTGGGCACCACCTATTTGAAGCTCGTGCTCGACGACTTTGCCGGCTCGCAAGCCCTGGCCGCCGCCGCGTACAACGCCGGCCCCAGCCGGCCGCGGCGCTGGCGTGAGGGTGTATTGATGGAGCCAGCTGCCTGGGCCGAGAGCATCCCCTTCAACGAGACGCGTGACTACGTGAAGAAGGTGCTGTCCAACGCCGTCGACTATGCGCATGTGCTGGGCAGCACGGCGCCTTCACTCAAGACGCGCCTGGGTGGGCACATCGGCCCGCGCGACGCGGCTGCACCGGTCCCTAACAAGGAGCTGCCGTGACGCGCGACATCCAGAGCATCCTCGTCCTGGGCGGCAGCGGCTTCGTGGGTCGCGCACTGTGCGAACGCTTGGTGCAACGCAATGGCGGGGGCGGTGGCCGCATCACCGTGCCCACACGCCGCCTGGCGCATGGCCAGGGTGTGCGCTTCCTGCCCACCGTCGAGCTGGTGCAGGCTAACGTTCATGATGACTCCACACTGGCGCGCCTGGTGGTCGGGCATGACGCGGTCATCAACCTGGTGGCCATCCTGCACGGCAAGGCGGCCGACTTCGAGCGCGTGCATGTGGCGCTACCGCGCCGACTGGCCGCCGCCTGCGCGGGCGCGGGTGTGCGCCGCCTCATCCACGTCAGCGCGCTGGGCGCCGCCGCCAACGCGCCGTCGATGTACCTGCGCAGCAAGGCGCAAGGTGAAGCGATGTTGCAGGCGGCAGGGCTCGATCTGACGCTGCTGCGCCCGTCGGTCATCTTCGGCGCCGAAGACCGATTTCTCAACCTCTTTGCCACGCTGCAAGGGCTGGCGCCGGTGTTGCCGCTGGCCGGCAGCAATGCGCAGTTCCAGCCGGTGTGGGTGCAAGACGTGGCCAGTGCCATTGCGCGCTGCCTGGACCTGCCCGCGAGTGTGGGCAAGACGTATGAGATCGCCGGCCCCGAGGTCTTCACGCTGTCGCAGCTGGTGCGCCTGGCCGGACGCTGGGCCGGCCACGAGCGGGCGCAGCTGCCGCTGCCCGCACTGCTTGGCCGGCTGCAAGCGCTGCTGCTTGAGTTTCTGCCCGGCGAGCCACTGATGTCACGCGACAACGTGGCCTCGATGCAGGTGCCCAATGTTGCCGGCGGCGTCTTGCCGGGCTTGGCCGCATTGGGCATTGCCGCCACGGCGCTGGAAGGTGTGGCCAGCGCGTACCTCGGCCAAGACATGGGCCGCGCGCGGCTGAACCGGCTGCGCACATTCGCTAGACGCTAACAAACTTTCGCCACAGAGCCTTCGACGTCCATGCAGCTGCTGATCGGCAACAAGAACTACTCGTCATGGTCGATGCGGCCCTGGGTTTTGATGCGCCAGCTGGGCCTGCCGTTCGAAGAAATCCTGTTGCGTTTTGACTTCGGCGAAGGCTCCGTCTTTCGCGAGGCCGTGGCCCAACACAGCCCGGCCGGGCGTGTGCCGGTCCTCGTTGACGGCGGCTTTGCGGTGTGGGACACGCTGGCCATTGCCGAGTATTTGCACGAGCGTTTTCCCAAGGCCGGTGTGTGGCCTGCTGAGATGCAAGCCCGTGCCCGCGCGCGCAGCCTGTGCGCCGAAATGCACAGTGGCTTCTCCGCCCTGCGCAGCCACTGCCCGATGAACATCGAGGCGCACTTCCCCGAGGTCGGCGCGCGCTTGATGGCTGAGCAAGCCGGCGTGCGCGCCGACCTCGCGCGCATCGACGCGATGTGGCGCGACGCACTCCAGGCCAGCGGCGGGCCCATGCTCTTCGGGGCCTTTGGCGCCGTCGACGCTTTCTACGCGCCGGTGTGCATGCGCATCCGCAACTTTGCCTTGCCGATGTCGGACGCCGCGCAGGCTTACGTCGAACGTGTGGCCGCGCTGCCGAGCGTGCAGGCGTGGATCAGCGACGCGCTCGCCGAGCATGACTTCGTGGCCGAAGACGAGCCCTACCGCACGTCGCGCTGAAGCGCTATCGGTATGCGCTTGTACGAGGTGGGCGGTGCGGTGCGTGATGCGCTCTTGGGCCTGCCCGCCAGCGACCGCGACTGGGTCGCCGTGGGCGCCACACCTGAAGAGTTGGTCGCTCTGGGCTACCGCCCGGTGGGCCGCGACTTCCCCGTCTTCCTGCATCCGACCACCCATGAAGAAGTAGCCCTGGCGCGCACCGAGCGCAAGACCGCGCCCGGCTACCACGGCTTCACCTTCCACGCCGACGCCAAGGTCACGCTGGAGGAGGACCTGGCGCGGCGCGACCTCACCATCAACGCCATGGCGCGTGACGAGCACGGCACGCTGATCGACCCTTTCGGGGGCGCGTTAGACCTGCAAGCCGGCGTGCTGCGCCATGTCGCGCCGGCCTTCGCGGAAGACCCCGTGCGGCTCTTGCGTGTGGCTCGTTTTGCCGCGCGTTTTGCGAGCTTCACGGTGGCGCCTGAAACGATGGCGTTGCTGCGCACACTGGTGGCGAGCGGCGAGGTCGACGCGCTGGTGAGCGAGCGTGTCTGGCAGGAACTCGCGCGAGGCCTGATGGAGGCGCGGCCCAGCCGCATGTGGCAGGTGTTGCGCGATTGCGGCGCGCTCGCTCGATTGCTGCCTGAGCTGCGAGACGCCGTCGCGCATTCAGATCAGCGCATGGCCGTGCTCGACCGCTGTGCAGATGCGCAGACCACGCTCGCCGTGCGCTTCGCCTGCCTGGCCCTCCCGGCCAGCGACCCAGCCGCCATGGCCCAGCGGCTGCGCGCGCCACGCGAGTGCGAAGCGCTGGCGCAGATGCTCAGGCGCGAGGCGCCAGCGCTGCTTCAGCCTGGCGCCATCGAGGCGAGCCACGCGGTGCAACTCTTCGACCGCTGCGACGCCTGGCGCCGCCCCGAACGCTTGCCCGAGCTCGTCACCGCGGTGCAATGCGAGCATCCTGAGTGGGCCAGCGGCCCGCGCTGGCTGGCGCTGCTCGCCGCCGCACGCACCGTCGACACCGCAGCCGTGGCGCAAGAGGCCACGACGCATGGCGCCAGCGGGCCGGCGATTGGCCAAGCGATCACCCGCGCACGCATCAGCGCGATCGTGGCGCTGCCACCCTGACACTTGCCGACTGCGGCACCTACATGCGCCCCGGCTTCGTAGAACTCTTACTTCGTTTTCCTACCCTGTCAGAGGGTCAACACCATGCGCGTCACCGACAAAGGCCAAGTCACCATCCCGAAACACATTCGCGTTGCAGCCGGTGTGGCTTCAGGCAGCGAGGTGTCGTTCAGCCTGGAAGGCAGCAAGATCGTTATCACGCCCGTCGCGACGAACGTGAAGGACGATCGGCGGGCCCAGCTTCGCAAGGCTGCGGCGCGCGTGCGCACCAGCCTCAGCCCCGAGTTCAAGCAATTGGGCGCAGACGACATCATGGCCTTCCTGCGCGGCGAAGGCAGCACCCCGAAACGTGGCCGCCGCTAGCCTTCGCGACTACGACGGTAGTGCCGGTGTTCTTGTCGACACCAACGTCTGGGTCGATTGCATCGACAAGGCAAGCGCTTTCCACGAATGGGCCATTGAGCAGTTGCAAGCGTGCAGCGAGCGGTCTCCGCGGCACGTCAACGTGCTCATCTACACGGAGCTACTTGTCCCTGACCCCGACGTCGCAGCACTCGACGACATGCTCGACGTGTATGACACCTTGCGCAGCCCGCTGCCTTGGGCCTGTGCGCGGCTGGCGGCGCGAGCCTTCGCGGCCTATCGCCGCCGAGGCAGCAGCAAACAGCGCCTCGCCCTGGCGCAGCACACGCACCACGTCGGTCATGCGAAGCGGGCCAAGGCCCGGGTCATCGATCGAATTTCGCACTGCCGTCAAAGTGCAAAAAGAGCCGGGTTTGCACCAGCATCTAGACCATCCAACCCACCAAGCTCGCCAGCACCATCAGCACCAAGCTGCTGGTCACCGGAAAGTACCACTCGCGCCCACGCAGCGTGAAGCTGAAGTCACCCGGCAATTTTCCCAGGCCGACGCGGCGCAGCCAGCCTTGCAGGCCGTTGAAGATCAGGCAGGCGAGCAAAAAAACGATGAGCCAGCGCATGCTTAGCTAACTTGTTAGAGACGGTGACTTCGGTCACCCTGCGCGAAGCCCAGCGGCCGCCAGCTGAGACCACGCGAGAAGGCGATGACCTTGAAGAGTTCACCCATCTCGTGTTCAGCCACCAGCTTGTGCGCGCTCGCGCGCTGGCGCAGGTCGGCCGCTTGCAGCAGCGGTGCCAGGCCGCAGTTAAAGAGGAAGTGCGCTTGCGAGGTGTAGCCGTCGACCTGCAAGCCGACGTCTTGCGCGGCCAAGGCGATGCCGCTGAAGTTGACGTGCGCGGTGATGTCCTTTTCGCCCACGTCCACCAGCGGGTCGGTGTCCATCAGGTGCGCGCGGTGGCACATCAAGGTGCCGCCGGTGCGCTGCGGGTGGTAGTACTCGGCCTCGGGGAAACCGTAGTCAATGAAGAAGGCCGCGCCGCGCGTCAAGCTGTCGGCCAGCGTGCGGATGAAGGCTTCGGCTTGCGGGTGGATCTCAGTCGTGGTGCCGGGCACGAAGGCCGCGTTCGCCAACGGTGGGCGCAAGCTGGTGGCGCGGTCGGCCCAGGCGAATTCGTCACCGTGCAAGGCGACGCCGCGCTCGCGCCAAGTGTCGCCGTCAAAGTGCAGCAGCTGCACAGGCATGGCGTCGAGCACCTCGTTGCCGAGCACCACGCCGTGGATGTTCTCGGGCAAGCGCTCCAGCCACACCACCTTGTTGCCAAAGCGCGCCAACCGCGCAGTTTGGCGCTCGCGCAGCGCGGCTGAGAGCTCGACGATGGCGTAGCGCTGGCAGCTCGCACCCAGCGCGTCGAGCAAGCCTTCGGCGAGGGCGCCGGAGCCCGCGCCGAACTCGATCACTTCGCGGGTATCGCTTGCCGCCAGGGCTTGGCGCACTTGCACGGCCAGCGCGGCAGCGAACAGCGGCGAGAGCTCGGGCGCGGTGACGAAGTCGCTGCCCATTGTTGGCATGGCGCCGAACTGGCGGCTGCCGCGCGCGTAATAACCCAGGCCCGGCGCGTACAGCGCCAGGGCCATGAAGGCGTCAAACGGCAGCCAGCCGCCGTGCTCGTGAATGGCCTCGTGCAGGCGTTGGCACAAGGGCGTCGATACACTGGCCGATTCGATTTGGGGCACGCCCGCATTGTAGAAAGCATGAGTTCACGACCTGTTGTCTTGGTCACTGGCGCGGCGCGGCGCATCGGCCGCAGCATCGCACTCGACTTGGCCGCGCACGGCTATGACGTCGGCGTGCACTGCCATGCCTCGGTGCTTGAGGCGCAGGCCACCGCAGTGATGCTGCGCGAACTGGGCGCGCGTGCCGAAGTCTTTGTCGCCGACCTCGCTGACGAGGCGGCCTGCAACGCGCTGGTGCCGCGCGTGGCGGCCCACTTCGGCCACGTGGACGCCGTCGTCAACAACGCATCGCTCTTTGAGCACGACGATGTCGCCAGTTTCAGCTTCGACGCGATGGCGCGCCACTGGCAAGCCAACACCGCGCCGGCGATCGTGCTGGCCCGTTCGCTTCACGCGATAGTTGAAAGCGCAGGTGGCCAGGGTGTCGTC
>JANOJR010000664.1:0-5058 GCA_031418855.1 Rubrivivax sp. | reverse complement strand
GAGCTGCTGGGCGGCGGCCAGGCCGGCCGGGCCCGAGCCCACCACGGCCACGCGCTTGCCCGTCTTCTTGGACGTTAGCAGCGGCTGGACCCAGCCCTCAGCCCAGGCGCGGTCGATGATGGCGTGCTCGATGCTCTTGATGCCCACCGCGTCGTCGTTGACGTTGAGCGTGCAAGCGGCTTCGCAAGGTGCGGGGCAGACGCGGCCGGTGAACTCGGGGAAGTTGTTGGTCTGGTGCAGCACATCGATGGCGTTCTTCCAGTCGCCCTGGTACACGAGGTCGTTGAAGTCCGGGATGATGTTGTTCACCGGGCAGCCGCTCACGCAAAACGGCGTGCCGCAGTCCATGCAACGTGCGCCCTGCTGCTTGGCGCCCTCATCGTTCAGCGTGATGACGAACTCTTTCCAGTTCTTCACACGCTTGGGCACCGGCTCGTAGCCTTCTTCGAGCCGCTCAAATTCCAGAAAACCTGTGACCTTACCCATGATCTGTCCGCGTCAATGTGGAGTTCGTTGTTGTGTCACTTAGCGGCCACGGCAACTGCCGCAGCCTGCGCTTTGTGCGTGGCCTGGCTGGCCTGCGACTTGGCCGAGCGCTCGCCCAGCACGCGCTTGTATTCGTGTGGGAAGACCTTGAGGAAGCGCGCGCGCGCCGTCGCCCAGTGGTCAAGGATGTCGCGCGCTCGCAGCGAACCCGTCCAGCGGTGGTGGTCTTCGATCAGCTGCTTCAAGTGCACCTCGTCGGCCTGCTCGCCATGCCAGCCCGCAGGCGTGCCGGCAGCTTCTTGTTCTTCACGCGGCAGCACCTTGTCTAGCGACACCATGCTGAGATTGCAGCGCTTGGCGAAGTGGCCGTCTTCGTCGTACACGTACGCCACGCCGCCCGACATGCCGGCGGCGAAGTTGCGCCCGGTTTTGCCCAGCACCACGGCCGTGCCGCCCGTCATGTACTCGCAGCCATGGTCGCCTGTGCCTTCCACCACCGCCGTGGCGCCCGAGAGGCGCACGGCAAAACGTTCACCCGCCACGCCACGGAAGAACGCCTCGCCGCTGGTAGCGCCGTAGAGCGCGGTGTTGCCGATGATGATGTTGTGCGCGGCGTCACCACGGAAGTCGATGCTGGGGCGCACGACGATGCGCCCGCCCGACAAACCTTTGCCGGTGTAGTCGTTGGCGTCACCGATCAAATAGAGTGTTATTCCCTTGGCGAGAAACGCACCAAAGCTCTGGCCGCCGGTGCCTTCCATCTGCATGAAGATGGTGTGGTCGGGAAGGCCTTCAGGGCGACGACGGATCAGCTCGCCCGAGAGCATCGCGCCCACGCTGCGGTTGCCGTTGCGCGCGTCTTCCAAGAACTGCACTTTTTCGCCACGCTCGATGGCCGGCAGGCAGCGCTCAATGAGCTTGATGTCGAGCGCGCGCTCCAGCCCATGGTCTTGTTTTTCGCACTGGAAGCGCGGCACCTCGGCGGGCGCCTCGGGCTGGTGGAAGATGCGCGTGAAGTCCAGGCCGCGCGCCTTCCAGTGCGAGATGCTCTTTTTGGTGTCGAGCAGGTCGCTACGGCCGATCAAGTCGTCAAACTTGCGGATACCCAGCTGCGCCATGATCTGGCGCGCTTCTTCGGCGACGAAGAAGAAAAAGTTGACGACATGTTCGGGGCGGCCGGCAAACTTCTTGCGCAGCACAGGGTCTTGCGTGGCCACACCCACCGGGCAGGTGTTGAGGTGGCACTTGCGCATCATGATGCAGCCCTCGGCCACCAGCGGCGCGGTGGCGAAGCCGAATTCGTCGGCACCCAGCAGCGCGCCAATCACCACGTCGCGCCCGGTCTTCATCTGGCCGTCGGCCTGCACGCGGATGCGGCTGCGCAGGCGGTTGAGCACCAGCGTTTGCTGCGTCTCGGCCAACCCCAGCTCCCAGGGCGTGCCGGCGTGTTTGATCGACGACCAGGGCGATGCGCCCGTGCCGCCGTCGTGCCCAGCGATGACCACATGGTCGGCCTTGCACTTGGCCACACCGGCAGCGACGGTGCCGACGCCGACCTCCGACACCAGCTTGACACTCACGCTAGCTCGGGGGTTAGCATTTTTCAGGTCGTGGATAAGCTGCGCCAGGTCCTCGATGGAATAGATGTCGTGGTGCGGCGGCGGGCTGATGAGGCCCACGCCTGGTACCGAGTGGCGCAGCATGCCGATGTAGTCGCTGACCTTGGCACCGGGCAGCTGGCCGCCTTCACCGGGCTTGGCGCCCTGGGCCATCTTGATCTGCAACTGGTCGGCGCTGACCAGGTACTCGGTGGTCACGCCAAAGCGGCCCGAGGCCACCTGCTTGATCTTGCTGCGCAGGCTGTCGCCCTGCTGCAATTCGTAGTCGACCTCGATGACCTTGCCACCGATGACGTCGCTGACCTTGGTGCCCGCCTTGATGGGGATGCCCTTGAGCTCCTGGCGATAACGCGCCGGATCTTCGCCGCCTTCGCCGGTGTTGCTCTTGCCGCCGATGCGGTTCATGGCGACGGCCAGCGTAGCGTGGGCCTCGGTCGAAATCGAGCCTAGCGACATCGCACCGGTGGCGAAGCGTTTGACGATGTCGGCAGCACTTTCCACCTCGTCAATCGCGATGGCTTTGGCTGGGTCGACCTTGAACTCGAAGAGGCCGCGCAGCGTCATGTGGCGCCGGCTCTGGTCGTTGATGAGCTGGGCGTATTCCTTGTAGGTCTCGAACTTGCCCGCGCGCGCGGCATGTTGCAACTTGGCAATGGCGTCGGGCGTCCACATGTGTTCTTCGCCGCGTGTGCGCCAGGCGTATTCACCACCCGCATCCAGCATGTTAGCCAGCACGGGGTCGGCGCCGAAGGCAGCCTGGTGCATGCGCAGCGCTTCTTCGGCGACTTCAAAAACGCCGATGCCACCGACTTGCGATGCTGTACCGCGGAAGTACTGCGCCACGAAGCCGCCTTCCAGGCCGATGGCTTCAAAGAGCTGCGCGCCGCAGTACGACATGTAGGTACTGACACCCATCTTGGACATGATCTTCGAGAGGCCCTTGCCCACGGCCTTGATGTAGTTGTAGACGGCTTTTTCAGTTGAGAGCGCGCCGCCCAAACTGGCGTGCATAGCTTCCAGCGTTTCCAGCGCCAGGTAGGGGTGCACGGCCTCGGCGCCGTAACCGGCGAGCACGGCGAAGTGGTGCACTTCACGTGCCGAACCGGTCTCGACCACCAGCCCCGCCGTCGTGCGTTTGCCTTCGCGCACGAGGTGGTGGTGCACGGCGGATAACGCCAACAACGCGGGGATGGCGACCAAGGTGCGGCTCATGGCACGGTCGGTGATGATGAGGATGTTGTGGCCGCTGTCGATGGCGTCGACCGCTTCAGCGCACAACGAAGCGAGCTTGGCCTCGACGCCTTCGCGGCCCCAATCCAGCGGGTAGGTGATGTCGAGCTCGTAGCTTTGGAACTTGCCGCCGGTATGGGCTTCGATGCTGCGCAGCCGCGCCATGTCGTCGAAGTCGAGCACGGGCTGGGTGACTTCCAGGCGCATCTGCGGGTTCACCGCGTTGATGTCGAGCAGGTTGGGCTTGGGGCCGATGAAGCTGTTCAAACTCATCACGATGGCTTCGCGGATCGGGTCGATCGGCGGGTTCGTGACCTGCGCGAAGAGCTGCTTGAAGTAGTTGGGCAGCGGTTTGTTCTTGTCGGACAACACCGCCAGCGGCGAGTCGTTGCCCATCGAGCCGATGCCTTCTTCGCCATTGGCGGCCATCGGCGCCATCAGGAACTTCAGGTCCTCTTGCGTGTAGCCAAAAGCTTGCTGGCGGTCGAGCAAGGTTTCGTCGAACGCGGTGCGCGTGGGCTCGCAGGCTATGGCATCGAGGCGGATGCGCACGTTCTCGATCCACTGGCGGTACGGCTTGGCGAAGGCGAACTGGTTCTTCAGCTCTTCGTCGTCAATGATGCGGCCCTGCTCCAGGTCGATGAGGAACATCTTGCCCGGCTGCAAACGCCACTTCTTGACGATGCGGTTTTCGGGGATGCGCAGCACGCCGGACTCCGACGCCATGACCACCAGGTCGTCGTCGGTGACGATGTAGCGCGCGGGGCGCAGGCCGTTGCGGTCAAGCGTGGCACCGATCTGTTTGCCGTCGGTGAAGACCATCGCGGCGGGGCCGTCCCAGGGCTCAAGCATGGCGGCGTGGTACTCGTAGAAGGCGCGCCGGCGCTCATCCATCAGCTCGTGCTGCTCCCAGGCCTCGGGGATCATCATCATCGCTGCATGCGCCAGCGGGTAGCCGGCCATGGTCATGAGCTCCAAGGCGTTATCAAACGTCGCCGTGTCGCTCTGGCCTTCAAAGCTGATGGGGTAGAGCTTTTGCAGATCGGCACCCAGCACCGGCGAGGCCATCACGCCTTCACGCGCACGCATCCAGTTGAAGTTGCCCTTGACGGTGTTGATCTCGCCGTTGTGCGCGACCATGCGGTAGGGGTGCGCCAGGGGCCACTCAGGAAAAGTGTTCGTCGAGAAGCGCTGATGCACCAGCGCCAGCGCCGAGACCACACGCGGGTCTTGCAAGTCGAGGTAGTAGGTACCGACCTGGTCGGCCAGCAGCAGGCCTTTGTAGATGACGGTGCGGCAGCTCATGCTGGGCACGTAGTACTCGCGGCTGTGGGTCAGCTTCAAGGCCTGGATCGCGCTCGACGCGGTCTTGCGGATCACGTAGAGCTTGCGTTCCAGCGCGTCGGGCACGATGACATCGGCACCGCGGCCGATGAAGATTTGGCGCATCACCGGCTCTTTGGCGCGCACCGCCGGGCTCATCGGCAAGTGATGGTCGACCGGCACATCGCGCCAACCCAACAGCACCTGGCCTTCGGCTTTGACGGCGCGTTCGAGTTCTTGTTCGCAGGCCAGGCGCGATGCATGTTCCTTGGGCAGGAAGATCATGCCCACGCCATATTCGCCCGGCGCCGGCAAGGAAACTCCCTGAGCCGCCATTTCCTGCCGGTAAAGCGCGTCCGGCAACTGGATCAGAATGCCGGCGCCGTCCCCCATCAGCTTG
>JANOJR010000663.1:0-15995 GCA_031418855.1 Rubrivivax sp. | reverse complement strand
ATGTTCCAGGCCGCCGCCGACGGCCAGATCAAGGCGCTGTGGATAGCCTGCACCAACCCCGCGCAGTCGCTGCCCGACCAGGCCATGGTTCGCCGCGCGCTCGAGCGTTGCGAGTTCGTCGTCGTGCAGGAAGCCTATGCCGCCACCGCCACCACGGCCTATGCCGACGTGCTGCTGCCGGCCACCACCTGGGGCGAAAAAGACGGCACGGTGACCAACAGCGAGCGGCGCATCAGCCGCGTGCGACGCGCGCTGCCCGCGCTAGGCGCGGCGCGTGACGACTGGGCCATTGCGCGTGACGTCGCGCAGCGACTCGAAGCCTTGTTGCCGTCGCGCCGGGTCGTTGCCTTGCATGGTCAATTGCAAGGCCGCTCGATGTTCGATTTTCCTAACGCCGAAAGTGTATGGAACGAACATCGCGCGTCGACACGTGGTCGCGATCTCGACATCACCGGCCTGAGCTACGCCAAACTCGACCAGCCCCAGCTCTGGCCCTACCCGGACGGCGCGACACAGGGCGGCGAGCGCCTGTACCTCGACCACCACTTCGCCACAGCCGACGGCCGCGCGCGCTTTTCCGCGCCAGCGTGGAAGCCCACGGCCGAGCAGCGTGACGCGCGCCATCCCGTCTCGCTCACCACCGGGCGCCTGCGCGACCAGTGGCACGGCATGAGCCGCACCGGCCTTCTCGGCCGGCTCTTCGCGCATGCGCCCGAACCCTGCGTGCAGATGCACCCGCAAGAGCTGGCGCGCAAACGCTGGCAGCCGGGCGACCTGGTGCGCGTGATCTCGCGCCGTGGTGAGCTGGTGCTGCCGGTGGCGCCCAGCAGCGATGTGCTGCCGGCGCAGGCTTTCATTGCCATGCACTGGGGCAGTGAGTTCGTCAGCGGCGCTGGCGTCAACGCCGTCACCAGCCCGGCGCTGTGCCCGCAATCCAAACAGCCCGAACTCAAACACGCGGCGGTGCGCATTGAAGGCGCCAAGTTGCCCTGGCAATTGCTGGGCGCCGCCTGGCTGCCGCAGGACAGCTGGATGGCGGCGCGCGCGCGGCTGCAAACCCTGATGCCGCATTTTGGTTTCGCCAGCTGCGTGCCCTTCGGCCGCGAGCCCTCAGCGCAGGTGGGTCTGCTATTCCGCGCCGCAGCGACCGAGGCGCTAACGCCCGAGTTGATGGCCAGCGTGGAGCGCGCCTTGATGCTCGACGGCGGCGCCGTGTTGCGCTACGCCGATGTGCGCGCCGGCCAGCGCCGCGCCATGCGGCTGGCGGGTGACGGCACGCTGGCGGCCTTCATGCTCGCCGGCAACGCTGCGGCGCAGGGCTGGGTGCTTGATCTCTTGCAGCAGCACAGCCACGCCGCCGCCTTTGGCCGCGCCTTGCTCGCCGCCAGCGCGCGCGCGCCGCTGCCGGTGGCGCCGCGCAGTGCGCAGGTGTGTGCGTGTCATGACGTGAGTGAAGCAAGCATCGTCGCGCAGCTCGTCATGTGCGATGGCAACGCGGCGCAGCGCCTCTCGCGGCTGCAAGCGGCACTGCGCTGCGGCACCGAATGCGGCTCGTGTGTGCCGGCGTTGAAGGGTTTGATCGAGCGGTTTGGGGCTTTGGAGGTGGCGACGTGAGTGAAGTGGAATTGATCCGGCTTTCCACCCCCACCCCAACCCAGCTGCGCACCGCGTCCGGGCTTGCGGGCCCGGACCGTTCGGTCGGCACGCCGCATGCGGCTCGAAATCCCGTCCTCACCCCCCGTGCAGGGGGAGGGAGTTTTGCGGTCACGCTCATCGGCGCCGGCCCAGGCGACCCGGAGCTGCTGACGATCAAGGCCGTGAAAGCGCTGCGTCGCGCCACGGTGGCACTGGTCGACGACCTCGTCGACGCCGGCGTGTTGAAGTACCTCAAACGCAGCGCACGCATCATTCACGTTGGCAAGCGCGGGGGCTGCGCGAGCACGCCACAGGCCTTCATCCACAGGCTGATGATCCTTGAGGCCAAACGCGGTGAGCGCGTGGTGCGCATCAAGGGCGGCGACCCATTCGTGTTCGGCCGCGGTGGTGAAGAGTGCGCCGCGCTGCGCGACGCCGGTATCGAGGTCGAGGTCATCAGCGGCCTCACCGCTGGCATTGCCGGCCCCGCCGCACTGGGCATTCCCGTCACCGACCGCCGCTTCGCCCCCGGCGTGACGCTGGTCACGGGGCACGCCAAAGAAGGTGGCGCCGGCCCCGACTGGCAGGCGCTGGCGCGCTCGGGCTTGACCCTGGTGGTGTACATGGGCGTGGCCCGGCTGGCGCACATCGCGCAGCGCTTGATGGACGGCGGTTTGGGCGGCGACACCCCCGTGGCCTTGATCAGCACCGCGCACACGCCAGCGCAGCGCCAGCTGTTGGCGAGCCTGGCCACGGTGGCGGCGCAGTCGCTGGCCCAGGGTATGGCCAGCCCGGCCGTGCTGGTGGTGGGCGACGTGGTGCAGGCGGCGCCGGCGTGGCATGAGGTGGCGTCGCCAGGCACGCTTTCCATCGCCGCCTGACTCGCCGCCGGGATAGGCCCGTGGGCCGCGCCACCCGCCGCGCATCCGCCGGCCACACGCCGGCCACAAGCGTCCACCTGCTGCATGCTCCCGCGCCAGGGGGCCTCAATGAACCTCCCGATGCTGGAGTGGGCACGGTTCACGCTGTTCTGGACGTGGGTCGGCGCCGCGGCGGTGGGCTGGTTATGGCATGACCGCAGCCTGGATCTCGCGCGCGCGACGGCACTGTGGGTGTCGCGTGCGCAGATCGTTCACGACGACCCGGGTCGCCAGCTCGGCGCCGTGAACGATGCCCTGGGTGGTGTGCAGGGTGGTGTGCAGGGCAGTGTGCAGGGAGGTGTCATCACCGGCCTCGCGCCGGACGGCAGCTTTCGCGTGGTCGCCTCGCAGCGGCTGGAACCCGAGGCGCCGCACATGGGCCGACCCATGGTTGTGCGTGTGAGCCGACTTGAATCCGCCATGCTTGCGCGATAGCGCGCACACGCGCACCGGGCCGTCGCGTTCGTCGCGACACTGATGCTCGGCAACGAGCTGGCCTTGCAGTTGATACCGCGGTGAAAGCAGGCAACGGAGCCGTCATCGAACCCGGTTCGAAGCGGTGTAAAGTTGTACGGACATATTTTAGAGTGCGCCTCTCAACGCTGCAATGCAAAGAGCCCGCTCGCCATGCCCGCGCCATGACGCTCAAGAAGATTCCCCGCTACCGCGCCATTGCCGACGAGCTCATCAACGGCATCGTTAGCAAGCAATACGCCGTGGGCACAGCCTTGCCCGCCGAGACCGAGCTGTGCGTGCAGGTGCAAGCCAGCCGCCACACCGTGCGCGAGGCCTTGCGCATCCTTGAAGAAAGCGGCCTCATCTCGCGCCGCCAGGGCTCGGGCTCCGAGGTCATCACCGACACACCGCCGGTGCGCTACCGCCAGTCGGTCGACAGCATCGAAGACTTGATGCAGTACGGCAACGCCACGCGGCTGAAGGTCATCGCCACGCGCGAAGTCACGGCCGACGCCAACATGGCCGCCACGCTGGGTTGCGCAAGCGGCGCACGCTGCATCGAGTTGATGGCGCTGCGCAGCGAGCGCGTTGAGGCCGGGCAGTCGGGCCGGCCGTTCGCGCTGTCGCAGGTGTTGATCCCGCCTCAGCCGGCGCGCCGGCGCGAGAAGCTGCTGAAGACCGAGACCGCGCTACCCGTGATGCTGGCGTGGCTGGACGCGCGCACGCTGGGCCGCATCGAACAAGTCTTCGAGGCCGTGTCGCTGGACGCCAAGACGGCGCGGCTGCTGCAAACGCGAACGGGCGCACCCAGCCTGCGCGCGCGCCGCGCCTACTTCGACCGCCAGGGTGTACTCAGCCTGGTGGCCGTGTCCTGGCACCGTGCCGACCTCTTTCGCTACGCCACCGTGCTGCGCCACGAGTCGGGTTGAGCCTGTCGCACGCAAGCCTGGTCAGCGCCCTGCGCCAGCTCTGCGGCGCCGATGCTGTGGCCGACGACACACGCAGCCGCGAACTCGTCGCGCACGACATCTTTTCGCACGCCGCCAACTTGGCCGTGGCGGTGGTCGCGCCCGGCACGGTGGCCACACTGGCGCAAGCGGTGGCGCACATCGCCGCGCAAGGCTTGGCGGTAGTGCCGCGTGGTGGCGGCATGTCGCACACCCAAGGCTATGTGCCGCAAGACGCCGCGCGTGTTCTTACTGCCGACCAATGAAAGCCACCATGCGTGCTAACGTTTTATCGACACTGACCCTCTTTTGCTTGGCTACACTCGGCCTCTTCATTGCGGCCCCACGCGTGTGGGCCCAGCCGGTGCCCGCGGCCGAGCGCATCCCGGTCGACATCCGGCGCACTACCTTCGTGGTGCACGACATCGACAAGTCACTCGCGCTGTACCGCGACGCGCTCGGTTTGACGCTGATCTACGACCAGCTCATCGGCGGCGATGTCGACAGCCGCGCCCGAGTTCGAGCCCAAGTTCGAGAAAGCCGGCGTCGGCCAAATGATCATGGTCATCAACGTGAGCGACCTCGACACCCGCTGGGCCACGATCGAGAAGACGCCGCACATCAAGATCAACACGTCGCCCAGGCGCGTGGAGTACCCGAGCCCCGGCGGCGGTGTCATCCCGGTGATGCTCTCCGCCGTGTGGGACCCCGACGGCAACTACATCGAGCTCAACACGTTGCTCGGCGCGGCGGCGGGGACGACGGCGCCGACGTAGGGGCGATTTGGCGGACGGCGTCAAGTGCTAAAGTAAGGCTTCCTTACTTTGAGGATTTCGCCATGTTGGCCAAGATCACTTCCAAGAACCAACTCACGCTGCCCAAGAGCGTCACCGCCTCGGTCGGCCCGGCCGAATACTTCGATGTGCAAGCGCGTGACGGCCAGATCATCCTGACGCCGGTGCGCATTCAACGCGGCGACGCCGTGCGCGCCAAACTGGCCGAGTTAGGCCTGGGTGCTGCCGACATCACTGCGGCCGTGCGCTGGGCGCGCAAAGCTTGAGCCCCGCCAGCGCGGCCGAAGTGCCGCAAGTGGTGCTCGACACCAACGTCGTGTTGTCGGCGCTCGTCTTCGCCAGCGGCCGGCTCGCCGCGCTGCGCGGCGCCTGGCAAACGGGCCGCTGCATGCCACTGGCCAGCGCGGCCACTGCCGCCGAGCTCATGCGCGTACTGGCCTACCCGAAGTTCAGGCTCTCCGGCGACGATCAGGAGCAGTTGTTGGCCGACTACCTGCCCTACTGCCACAGCGTGCGCATCCCGGCGCGCCTGCCTGTGTTGCCGCGCTGTCGCGACCCCAAGGACCAGATGTTCCTCGAGCTCGCGGCCTGCGCCAAAGCCGACTATCTCGTGAGCAGCGACAAAGACTTGTTAACGCTGGCGCCATCGTTCAGCCGCCGCATCGTCAGCGCCGAGGTGTTTCTGGAACGGCTAGGCGGCTGATCGGCACGCCAAGGGGTAGCGAACGCTAACACGCAAGATACCGGGAGATTCGGCGTTGCGCGAGCCGCAACGTGTGCATGCATGACTTCAGCCCATCGCCGCCCTCGACAGGCGCAGGCGTATGCTTCCCGCACTGCCCATCACCGGAGCCTCGCATGGCTGAAAAGAAGTGGCGCAAACGCAAGCTCGGCAACCGCCCGCTGGCACCCGAGACACTGATGATGGGCTTCGGCTACGACCCGATGTTGTCCGAAGGCTCGCTCAAGCCGCCGCAGTTCCAGACCTCGACCTTCGTCTTTCGCAGCGCCGAAGACGGCAAGAATTTTTTCGCGACGATGCAGGGCCGGCGCAAGCTCGGGCCTGACGAAGAGCCCGGTCTCGTCTACTCGCGCTTCAACAACCCGAATCTGGAAGTGCTGGAAGATCGGCTCGCCATCTGGGACGGCGCCGAAGCGAGCCTGGCGTTCGCGTCGGGCATGGCGGCCATCTCCACCTGCCTGTGGGCCTACCTGCGCCCGGGCGACGTGGTGCTGCAGAGCCAGCCGATTTATGGCGGCACCGAGACACTGGTGCAGGCCATCCTGCCCGAGTTCGGCATCCGCCAGGTCGGCTTTGAAGTCGAAGGCGGCACGCCCGCGATGCTGGCCGCCGCGGCGCTGGCGCAGCGCGCTGGCCGCGTCGCCGCGATCTACCTTGAGACACCGGCGAACCCGACCAATGGCTTGGTTGACATCGCCGCAGCACGCGCCTTGTCGGAGCAGCTCGCGGTGGGCGGCAAGCGCCCGCCAGTGATCGTCGACAACACCATGCTCGGGCCCATCTACTGCAAGCCGCTGGAGCATGGCGCCGACCTGGTGGTGACCTCGCTCACCAAATATGTCGGCGGGCATTCGGACCTCATCGCCGGCGGTGCCAGCGGTGAGCGCGCCATGCTGGCACCCGTGCGCCGCATGCGCTCGACGCTGGGCACCATGTGCGACCCGCACACCGCGTGGCTGCTGATGCGCTCGCTCGAAACCTTGAAGCTGCGCATGGCTGCGGGTGCCGCCGGTGCCAGCCACGTTGCCGCCTACCTGCGCCAGCACACGAAGATCGACAACGTCTGGTACCTCGACTTCCTGCCCGCCGACCACCCCGACCGCGCCTTGCACGAGCGCCAGAATTTGAGCGCGGGCTCGACCTTTTCGTTCGAGGTCAAAGGCGGCGAAGCCAGTGCTTTCGCGCTGCTTGATCGGCTCGAAGTCATCAAGCTCGCGGTGAGTCTTGGCGGCACCGAAACGCTGGCCTCGCATCCGGCATCGACCACGCACTCGGCGATGCCAGCGGCCCAGTTGAAACGCTTCGGTATCACGCCAGCGCTGATCCGCATCTCGATCGGCGTGGAAGATCCGCAAGACTTGGTGGCCGATTTGGAGCAGGCGCTGGCGGCGGTATGAATCGAGCCCAGCCGCGCGCTCGCGCCACCTCGAATGCAGCGGGGTCTTGCATTGACGCGTCAGCGTAGGGCCGACAACTCAACGCCGCGCCCAACTCGTCCAGCGCAGCGCCAGCACGCTGCCCACACCGTAAATCACCATGCCGCCCGCGCCCAGCGCGAAGAGCTGCCAGGCCGGCGCGCCCTGCGCCATCAGCCAGGCACCACCGGCCGCAACCCAGACCAGGCGCAGCGTGGCCGCGGCCACGGCGCCTTGCAGCTTGCCGGCACCCTGCGAAGCGAAGTAGAGCGTCACGCCCAGGCCAAAGAAGGCGAAGGCCGGGCCGGTCCATTGCAGGTGCTGGCGGCAATAGTCCAGCACGGAAGGGTCTTGCGTGAACATCGTCGCCCACAGGTCGGGGTTGAAGGCCACCAAGAAGCCGACGACGCCGAGGTTGAAGGCTGAGAGCGCGCCGGCCGTCCAGGCGATACGCCGTGCACGGTCGATTAAGCCCGCACCCACCGCCATGCCGACCATCGGCACCGAGGCCAGGCCGACGCCAAAGGCGATCGTGCTGAGCAGGAATTCCAAGCGCTGGCCGATGGCATAACCCGCCAGCGGCAGCACACCCAGCCGCGCCACAAAGCCGGCCAGCAAGAGCATGGTCAGCACCGACTGCAGCGGCGACAAGCAGGCCATGGCGCCAACACGCAGGATGTCGCCGAAGAGTTGGCCTTGCAGCCTGATGCCATGCCAGCGCAAAGTAAGGCGCGCGCGGCCCGAGCGCAGATACCAGCCGAGAAAGAGCACGCCCACCAGCACCGCCAGCAGCTGCCCCAGCGCCAGCCCGCGTATGCCCAGTCGCGGCAGGCCCAGCAGGCCGAGTGCCAGCGTGTAGCCCAGCAGTACTTGCAGCAAGCCCACGCCTATCACGGCTATCGAGGGCACGCGCATGTTGCCCATGCCGCGCACCACCGAGGCCATGGTGTTGAAGAGCCAGATCAGGATCGCGCCAGGAAACAACACTTGAGCGTAGGCCACTGCTTCATGCAGCACCAGGCCCTGCCCACCGAGCAAGGCCAAGAGCGAAGGCGCGGTCAAGCCCAGCAGCACAGAGTACGCAGCGCCGATGCCCGCGCCGATGATCAAGGCATGCAGCGCCACCGCCTGCGCACGCGTGGCGTCTTGCGCGCCCAGCGCACGCGCCAGCGACGACGACACACCGCCGCCCATGGCGCCGGCCGAAAGCATGTTGGTCAGCATGGCAAACGGAAACACCAGCGCCATTGCCGCCAGCGGCGCGATGCCGAGCACGCCGGCGGTGTAGGTCTCGGTGATGCCCACCAGCACCGTCATCACCATCGCCAGCATGTTGGGCGCGGCCAGGCGCACCAGCGTGGGCAGGATGGGGGCGGTGAGCAGGCTCAATCGAGCTTGATACCCAGCTTCTTGATGATGGCGCCCCAGGTCTCCGAGCCACGCCGGTTCAGCGCGCCCAGTGCCTCGGGCGACGAGGCGACGATCTCCGTGCCACCGCTCACAAAAAGCGCCGTGATCTCGGGGTCCTTCAGCGCCTTGGCCAACTCGTCGTTGAGCCGCTTGATGATGGGTGCGGGTGTGGCGCCGGGGGCGTAGAACATCATGCCGCCGTCGAGGTCCAACCCCGGCACGCCGGCCTCGGTCATGGTCGGCACCTCGGGCATGGCGCCATAGCGCGCACGGTCGGTCACGCCCAGCATCTTCACGCGGCCCGCCTTGGCCTGGTTGATGGCCGTGGTGGGGCCGTCAAAGAGCAGCTGGATCTGGTTGCCGATGAGGGCCACGCTGGCGTCGGCGCTGCCTTTGAAGGGGATGTGCACCATGTCGATGCCGGCCTGCTCTTTCATCAGCTCGCCGTAGAGGTGCGAGGTGGAACCGCTGGAGAAGGAGCCGAAGTTGAGCTTGCCCGGGTTGGCTTTGGCGAAGGCCACGAGTTCGCGCACGTTGTTGTAGGGCGCGCCAGTCGGCACGATGAGCACGGTGGGCGAGCGCGCGGCGAACATGACCGGCGCGATGTCACGCCAGGCGTCGTAGGGCAGCTTGGCGTAGAGGTGCGGGTTCTGCATCACCGTGACACCAATCGTGTACATGATGGTGTGGCCGTCGGGCGCTGAGCGCATCAGGTCTTGCGTGCCGATGATGGTCGACGCACCGGGCTTGTTCTCCACGATCACGGGCACGCCGAGCGAGGCTTGCAGCTTGGGCGCCAGCGCACGCGCCTGGATGTCGGTCTGCCCGCCTGCGGGGAAGGGCACGATGATGCGCAGGTTCTTGCCGGGCTGCGGGAAGGTCTGCGCGAACGCCGTGGGCAGCGCCAGGCCTGCTGTGGCTGATACGGCGGCGGCGATCCACGCACACGCGCGGCGGCACAAGTAAGCGGCATTCTCGATTCGCATGGCGGTCTCGTGTGGCTGAAGGGTTGGGCACTGTACCGCCGACGGCGGGGCTAGCCAGGCTGTGGCCTGGGGCACCGACACAGAGATTTCGAAACACGAAAGCGCCTGCGTCGCCGGCTTGGTGGCGCTCGTGCCCGTGCCATGGCGGGCGTCCGCGTCAAGCCAAGATAACGCCCAGCATGTGCGCACCCAGCGCCTCGGCGACCTCGATGCCATCCACCCCGGCCGACATGATGCCGCCGGCGTAACCCGCGCCCTCACCCGCCGGGTACAGGCCACGCACGTTCAGGCTTTGCATGTCCTTGCCGCGCGTGATGCGCAGGGGTGATGAGGTGCGTGTCTCGACCCCTGTCAGCACCGCATCCGCCATGGCGAACCCAGGGATTTGCCGCTCGAAGGCGGGCAGCGCTTCGCGAATCGCCGCCAACACATAAGGCGGCAGGCTCTCGCGGCCGGGCTCGTTCAAATCCGTGAGGTGCACGCCGGGTTTGTAGGAAGGCAGCACCGCGCCGAAATCGCGTGACACCGCAGCGCCGTGGCGACCCGACACAAAGTCGCCCACCAGCTGGCCGGGCGCCCGGTAGTTTTCGCCACCTAGCAGGTAGGCGCGCGACTCCCAGAAGCGCTGGAACGCCATGCCGTCCAGCGGCGAAACGGTGCCGCTGCTCAGCCCATCTTGCCGATAGTCCTGCGGCGAGATGCCCACCACGATGCCGGCATTGGCGTTGCGCTCCTGGCGCGAGTACTGGCTCATGCCGTTGGTCACCACCCGCTGCGCTTCTGACGTGGCCGCCACCACCGTGCCGCCCGGGCACATGCAAAAGCTGTAGACCGAGCGCCCGTTGCCGGCGTGGTGCACGAGCTTGTAGTCGGCTGCGCCCAGGATGGGGTGGCCCGCACTCGCGCCAAAGCGCGCGCGGTCGATCAGGCTTTGTGGATGCTCGACGCGAAAGCCCACCGAGAAGGGCTTGGCCTGCATCGCGACACCTCGCTCGTGCAGCATCGTGAAGGTGTCGCGCGCGCTGTGGCCCACGGCCAGCACGACATGGTCGGTGCGTATCTCTTGGCCGCTAGCCAGGGTCAGGCCGCGCAGTTGTTTGCCCTGTGGGCCGGCTTCGATGTGGATGTCGACCACACGCTGCTCGAAACGAACCTCGCCACCCAGCGCTTCGATGTCGGCGCGCATCTTTTCGACCACGCTCACCAGCCGGAAGGTGCCGATGTGCGGCTTGGCCACGAAGAGGATTTCTTCAGGCGCGCCGGCCTTGACGAATTCTTCGAGCACCTTGCGCGTGAGGTGGCGCGGGTCGCTGATCTGGCTCCACAGCTTGCCGTCTGAAAAGGTGCCCGCACCCCCTTCGCCAAACTGCACGTTCGACTCTGGCGTTAGCACGCCCTGGCGCCACAACGCCCAGGTGTCTTTGGTGCGCTGGCGCACGTCGCGCCCACGCTCCAGCACGATGGGCGCCAGGCCCATTTGCGCCAGCACCAGCGCGGCGAAGATGCCGCAGGGGCCGAAGCCGATGACCACCGGGCGCGAGCGTGGCGCGGCGTAGAAGCCGGCCGGTGCCCTGGCCACCAGGCGGTAGCGCGTGTCGGGGCTGGTGCGGATGTGCGCATCGCCGGCGTGGCGCGCCAGCACCTCGGCTTCATGGGCGCCGAGCTGGCAGTCGACGGTGTAGCTCAGCACCACCGCGCTCTTCTTGCGCGCGTCCCAGCTGCGTTTGAAGACCGTGAAGCCCAGCAACTGACCGTCACGAATGCCCAGCCGCTGCAACACGGCCCCACGCAGGGCATCCTGCGCGTGGCTCAGTGGCATGCGCAGTTCAGTGATTCTCAGCATCGGGAATCGGTGCAGCTTGGGCGGCGAACGCCGCCCGTCAACGCAGGTTCAGCCGCCCTTGCGGGGGCGCTTGCCGGGGTTCTTCTTGCTGCGCGTGTGCGAGCCACGCTCTAGGCTGATCTTCTGGCCTTTGCCGGTGGTGAAAACCACGCCGGGGGGCGCTTTGGACGGCGGCGTGGCGCGGCGGTCGGCTTCGGTTTTGATCTTGTTGCCCATGAGAATTGGTCCGCTGGATGAAAAGTTCGGGTCCGGGATTAGGCCACAAGCCGGCGACACCAGCGCCGCGTGCAAAAATCCGCGCCTTCTCGCCTCTAGGAAACCGCCGTGGATTTGAAGGTCCAGATCACCATCACCGATGAATTGACCGAGGAGGTCGTGACCTCCACCGGCGCGCTCGACCTGGCCAGCGGCGATATCGGCCAGGTTGAGTACCAGGACTGGGACGCCGACCTGAACGGCGCGCCTTTCGAGAGCGAAGACTACGAGTTCACCAGCGGCACGCTGTCGCACAAGGGCAAGGACGTGGAGTTCCGCGTCGATGTCAACAAGGTCACCGGCCAGTACTCGGTGAGTGCCTCGGAGCTCTTGGAAATCAAGGTGCGTGCCGCCGCACTCTTCGCGGGCATCGCCGGCAAAGACATGCTGGGCGGTGCCGGCGCCATCAAGCCGCGCGCGGGTTTTGGCCCGCTGCATTGAGAGCATCCCAGGCCCCTGTCGGCGTCCGGCGTTCGCGGAGAAACGAGGGCAAGGTTTTGCTCCCTCCCCCTGGCAGGGGGAGGGCTGGGGTGGGGGTCGAATGCATCCCCACCGTCAAACCTTATTCCTTGCCACCAACTGCCTGGCAATCACCGTCTGCAAGATCTCGTTCGTACCTTCGCCGATGCACATCAGCATCGCGTCCCGGTAGTAGCGCTCGATCCCGTATTCGGTGGAATAGCTGTAGCCACCAAAGATGCGCATGGCCTCATTCGCACAGTAGACCCCCGTCTCCGAGCCGAAGAACTTGGCCATCGCCGCTTCCATGTCGCAGCGCTCGTCGGCGTCGTACTTGCGTGCGGCCTGTTCGATCAAGAGCTTGCTGGCCTCGACGCGCGTCACCATCTCGGCCAGCTTGAGCTGAATGGCCTGATGCTCGGCGATGGGTTTGCCAAACGCACTGCGCTCTTGGGCATAGCGCAGGGCAAGCTCCAGCGCCCCTTGGCCAATGCCCGCACCGCGCGCGGCGACGTTGATGCGGCCCAGCTCCAGGCCGCCGGCAACGTGCGCGAAGCCGCGTCCCTCGATGCCGCCTAACAATCGACTGGCACTGACACGGTAGTCGTTGAAGACCAGCAGCAGGAGCCCATGGCCGTGGCCGCTGTTGGTGATCCAGGTTTTGGCGCCGTTGATGAGGTAGTGCTCGCCGTCGCCGCCCCGCACACGTTTGGCCAGAGTGCG
Source organism: Rubrivivax sp. (assembly GCA_031418855.1). GTDB lineage: Bacteria > Pseudomonadota > Gammaproteobacteria > Burkholderiales > Burkholderiaceae_C > Rubrivivax. Next base: position 3,410 of record JANOJR010000663.1, on the reverse strand, counting down.
CATGGCCTGCAGGTCGCTGCCGGCGTTGGGCTCGGTCAGGCCGACGCCACCTTGATGACGATCTTGGCGTAGGTCGCCGCCGAAAGCCCCAAGCCGCCCCACTGCTGGCCGATGGTGGCGCCGAAGAGCCCCAGCTCACCCATCTGCTCGACCAGCGCATGCGGGTACTCGTCAGCCTGGTCGAACTTGCGTGCGACGGGGCGCACATGCTTTTCGACCCAGGTCTCGATGCTGTCGAGGATGGTGCGTTCGTCGTCGGCGTTCCAGTTCATGTCAGTCACTCACCTCTTCTTCGGTGTTATGCCGCCAGACTTGCTGGCGCTGGCGTACTCGGCGTCGCAACGCCTCGGGTGCGTGTTCATCGACAGCCGTGCGAGCCAGGTTCATGCCTCGGCGCGGCCTAGGGTGCGCAGCGCCGCCAGCACCACGGGGCGGTCGACCAGCTGGCCGTCGACCAACACCGCCGCGTCGTTCTCACCGCAGGCCGCCACCACGCGGCGGGCGCGCGCCAAGGCTTCTTGCGTCGGCACCCAAGCGGCATGCACGGGCGCCACTTGCGAGGGATGGATCAAGGCCTTGCCGCTGAAACCCAACGCGGCCACGCGGCGCGCTTCGGCTTGCGCACCGGCGGCGTCGGTGACGTCGAGCCAGGGCACGTCCAGACACGCCAGCTTGGCCATCGCCGCCGCAGCGACCAGGGTCAATCGTGCGTGCAGCATCGGCTCCCACGCCAGCTCGGCGCCGAGCTCGGCGGCGAAATCAACGCCACCAAACAGCAGCGCCTGGACGGGGGCTGCGGCGGTGGCGATTTCGCGCGCCGCCGCCAGCCCGCGCGCGCTCTCGACCAGCGCGATGAGCGCGACGCCGGGCAGCCAGCTCGCCAGCAGCACCAGCTGCTCGGCGCTTTCGGTCTTGGCCAACATCACGAAGGCGGGCGCGGCCTGCGCTTCGTGCAGGGCCAACACATCGCGCAGCGCGTCGGCGCAGGGCAGACGGTTGATGCGCACGCCGTAGCGGTGACCCTTGGGCTGGGTGCGCAGGAAGTCCGTCACCGCTACACGTGCGGCCACGCGATCGGCCGGCGCCACGGCGTCTTCAAGGTCGATGCAGACAAGGTCAGCACCCGAGGCCCCGGCTTTGGCGTACCGCTCGGGCCGATGGCCGGGCACGAAGAGCAGCGAACGCACGTCGGCCAGCATCACAAGCTCGCGCTTGCTGGCGAAGGCTTGCGAAGCGGGTTGAACGCATCCGCAAACGCATCCGCAACACGGTGCGCATGCACCGGAATCCCCAGCGACCCCCTGCGCGGCGCGGTCGCGCCCAAAGGCCAGGCCCAGCGCATCAATGCATTTCCTCGCCGCCCGAGACGTTCATCGACTCCCCGGTGATGTATTGCGCCTGGTCCGAGCACAAAAATGCGCAAGCGTTGGCGGTGTCTGCCGGCAGCCCCGGCCTGCCTAAGGGTATGCGTGCGCGCACATCGGCCAGGTGCTGTTCCACGCTTATCCCCCGCAGATTGGCGAAGTATTCGTTCTGCCAGGCACCCAGGCCGGTGCTCACGTGGTTGGGGCAGATGGCATTCACGGTGACCTGGTACGCAGCAAGCTCGATCGCCGCAACGCGCGTGAAGCCCACCACACCGTGCTTGCTGGCGCAGTAGGCCGCCGCGTGCGCGACGCCCGACTTGGCGGCCTGGCTGGCGATGTTGACGATGCGCCCACCGCGCCCCTGGCTGATGAAGCGTTTGGCCACCGCCTGCGTGGCCGCAAACACGCCGCGCAGGTTCACACCCTGCACCGTGTCCCACTCTTCCATCGACATCTCGACGATGGGTTTCATCAAGTAGCCGACACCGGCGTTATTGACCAGGATGTCGACGCTGCCGAAATGCTTGACGGTGCGCGCCACCAGCGATTCGATCGACGCCGCGTCAAGCATGTTGCAAGCCAGTGCCGTGGCCTTGCCACCCGCGGCGACGATCTGCGCCACCACCGCATTCATCTCGTCGCTGGCGCCTATGGCCGACGCCGGCACGTTCGGTCCGGCCGCCGCGCCGATGTCCGACACCACGACCTTCACGCGCTCGGCCGCCAGACGCAGCGCCATCGCCGCGCCCAGCCCGCTGCGACGCCCGGCGCCGGTGATGATGGCCACCTTGCCTGAGAGCTCGGGGTACATCGCCATCACGGCGCCTTGCGGAGGGTGAAGTACACGATGTCTGCCGTCATGGGGGGTCCTTAAAGCGGCCCGGTTCCGGGCAAGTTGACCGGACAAAGCATAGCAGTGGGCGCTGGGGTGCCAATGAACGCGATGGTGAGGTGAAGGCGAAACTCCACACAGACGGCGAGCCTGGCCAGCCGCTGCGGCTAGCGGGCCGGAAGCGGCGTGCCGACGCCTTGGCCTGGGGCCGCGTGGCGCAGTGGCAAGATGGGCGGCAAATCCCCAATCCTGAGCCCCCCAGAAGCGGAAGGCGACGACTGAGCCATGAACCTCCACAGCCTCGAAATCAAAGCCTTCGTCCCGGCCCAAGACCACGCGCGCTCGATCGCGTTTTACCACGCCATCGGCTTCACGCTGGCATCCAATGCAGGCGGTGTCGCCTACTTCCGCCACGGCAATTGCAGCTTCCTGCTGCAAGACTTTCACGTCGCCGAGCACAGTGCCAACTTCATGATGCACCTGCTGGTGGCGAGCGCCGACGACTGGTATCAGCACATCCTGGACAGCGGCGTCGTGCAATCCTTTGGCGTGCGCGTGGACCCACCGCAAGACCAGCCTTGGGGCATGCGCGACTTCGTACTCTTCGACCCGACGGGCGTGCTCTGGCGCATTGGCCACAACCTGCCGCGCGGCTCGCAGCCATGAGCCTCACCATCGCCCCGCTACAAGCCCACGAGCGCAGCGCCTGGCAGCTGCTGGCGCGTGGCTACATGGACTTCTACAAGACCGAGAAGACAGCGGAGGACTACGACACCGCCTGGTCGCGCTTGCTGAACCAAGACGGCATCCACGGCCTGGGCGCAAGGCGTGACGGCGAGCTGGTGGGCATGGCGCACTACTACTTCCACACGGCCGTGTGGGCGCAGAAAGTTTGTTATTTGCAAGACCTCTTCGTGCTGCCCACCCAGCGCGGGCAGGGCGTCGCGCGCGCACTGATAGAAGCCGTGGCCGAGGCCGCGCGCGAGGCGCAGGCTGCGCGCTACTACTGGATGACGCAAGAGCACAACGCCACCGCGCGTGTGCTCTACGACAAGGTGGCGCAGTACAAGGGCTTTATCCGTTACGACTACCCGTTGGCGTGAGCTCAACCGGCTCCTACGGATTTGCATCTATTCAGATAAGTCCAAAGTGGCGAGTTGTGTGGCGCGCCACGTGGTCGAGCGCCAACCCTGGTGCCGCAAAGCCGAGAC
>JANOJR010000662.1:0-2195 GCA_031418855.1 Rubrivivax sp. | reverse complement strand
CGTCGGACATCGCTTCGCGCAGGGCTGCCTGCTCATCCAGCACGGTCTGGCGCGGCTCGGGCATGGGTTGCAGTCGCGTTGGCGCGGCGAGCGAGTGCTGCGGCATGGTGTGCACGGGCCCCACGGCGTCGGCGAATTGGCGCTGCAAGCGCAACGCCTCCTTGTGCGCGGCGAGCGCGCGTTGGCGTGCTTGCTCGGTCTCCACCGCGCGGCGCGCGAGCTCGTCGCGCAAGCCACGCAGCGCGTTCAGGCCGCGCGCCTTCACAAGATGCCCCGCTCGGCCATGGAGATCACGCCGCCCTGGCCCACGATCAAATGGTCGACCACGCTGATGTCGACCGTGCGGAGTGCGGCTTTGAGCGACTGCGTCAAGAAGGTGTCGGCCATCGAAGGCTCGGCCACACCGCTGGGGTGGTTGTGGGCCAACACCACGGCTGCGGCATTGAGCTCAAGCGCGCGGCGCACAACTTCGCGCGGGTAGACGCTGGTCTGCGTGAGCGTGCCGCGGAACATCTCTTCACAGCGCAGCATCTGAAAGTGGCTGTCGAGAAAGAGCACGACGAAGAGCTCCTGCGGCAGCGTGGCCAGGCGCATAAAGAGGTAGTCCTTGAGCTTTTGCGGCGCGTCCAGCACGGGCGCTGCTTGCATCTGCTGCGCCAGCGCGCGCCGCGCCATTTCCATCACCGCCACGAGCTCGGCGCGCTTGGCCGGGCCCAGGCCTTTGACGCGCTTGAGCGCTTCGGCGTCAGCATGCAAGAGGCCAAGAAAACCGCCGAAGCTTTGCAGCACTTCGTGCGACAGCGCAAACACGTCGTGCCCCTGGTAGCCCGTGCGCAAGAGCAGCGCCAAGAGCTCAACATCGGCCAGCGCCGCTGGTCCACGGGCCAGCAGTTTCTCGCGTGGCCGCAGGTCGGCGGGTAAGTCTTTGAGTGACATGGCGTGCAGCAGCGCTCAGGGCAGGGGGTGCCGGCAGGCCCAGGCTTACATAGGGCCGCCGCATACAATGCGCCGCAGTCTATGCGACTGATTTCCCAAGCGTTTTCCACTCTCGCGCGCGAGCGCCGCCAAGCCGTGAACCGCATTCAGCCGGGCTCCTTTTTGACCTTGCATTACCGCCTTGCAGGGCCTGACGGCGCCGATGTCATCAACACTTTTCAAGAAAAACCCGCGACGCTTTCGCTGGGCCAAGGCCAGCTCGCGCCGGCGATCGAAGCGTGTTTGATCGGCCTGCCTGAGGGCGCGCATGAAAGCTTCGATCTGCCCGCCGGCGCGGCCTACGGTGAGCGCAACCCCGACATGCAGCAGCGCGTGAAGCTGGCACTGCTGCACGAGTTGGGCGACCCAGATGCTCGCTATGCGGTGGGCGACGTGGTGCAGTTCCCCACGCCTGACGGCCAGAGCAGCTATGCGGGCGTGGTGCGCGAAGCGCAAGACGACTGGCTGCTCTTTGACTTCAACCATCCGCTGGCCGGCCAGGCCGTGCGTTTTGAAGTGCGCGTACTGGGGGTGTTATGACAACCACCAGGCTTGACGAAATCCTGCTCGCCGAGCCGCGTGGTTTTTGCGCGGGTGTCGACCGCGCCATCGACATCGTCGAGCGCGCGCTGGCCAAGTTCGGCGCGCCGATCTACGTGCGCCACGAGATCGTGCACAACACCTATGTCGTGAACGACCTCAAGATCAAGGGCGCGATCTTCATCGAAGACTTGGCCGACGTGCCCGCCGGCGCCACGCTGGTCTTCAGCGCGCATGGTGTGAGCAAGGCCGTGCGTGCCGAGGCGGCCCAGCGCGGCTTCCAGGTCTTTGACGCCACCTGCCCGCTGGTGACCAAGGTGCATGTGGACGTGGCCAAACTGGCGCGTGAAGGCTATGAATTCATCATGGTCGGCCACAAAGGCCACCCCGAGGTGGAAGGCACCATGGGCCAGCTGACGCAGGGCATCTACCTGGTGGAAGACGAGGCCGATGTCGCGCATGTCAAACCACGCGGCGACAAGCTCGCGGTGGTGACGCAAACCACACTCAGCGTCGACGACGCTGCCGACATCATCAAAGCCGTCAAGCAGCGCTTCCCGCATGTGCGCCAGCCCAAACAGCAAGACATTTGCTACGCCACGCAGAACCGCCAAGACGCCGTGAAGGTGCTGGCCCCGGCGGTGGACATCGTCATCGTTGTCGGCAGCCCCAGCAGCAGC
>JANOJR010000661.1:0-5248 GCA_031418855.1 Rubrivivax sp. | reverse complement strand
CGTCGGCAAAGAGCTCGTCGATCTCGCGCGCGCTCAGGTTGGTGAGCAGCTCACCGGTCTTGTTCAGCACGCCCGGCGTGTTCGTCAAGAGCATCAGCTTCTCGGCCTTCAGCACGGTGGCGAGCTTGCCGGCCACGAGGTCGGCGTTGATGTTGTAGCTCTCGTTGTTTTCGCCAAAGCCGATGGGGCTGATGACGGGGATGAACTGGTCGTCTTGCAGCGCCTTCACCACCGAGGGGTCGATCGAGGTGATCTCGCCGACCTGGCCGACGTCGTACTCGATGCTGGGGTCGTCTTTGTCGACCATCTTCAGCTGGCGCGCGCGGATGAGCCCACCATCACGTCCCGTCAACCCCACAGCCTTGCCACCGGCCGCGTTGATGAGGCCCACGATGTCTTGCTGCACCTGGCCGGCGAGCACCCACTCCACGACTTCCATCGTCTCTTCATCGGTGACGCGCATGCCCTGGATGAAGGTGCCTTTCTTGCCCAGGCGCGACAGCGCTTCGTCGATCTGCGGCCCGCCACCGTGCACCACCACCGGGTTCATGCCCACAAGCTTGAGCAATACCACGTCCTCGGCAAAGTCTTGCTGCAGCGCGGGGTCGGTCATGGCGTTGCCACCGTACTTGATGACCAGCGTCTTGCCGTGAAAGCGCCGGATGTAGGGCAGCGCCTGGGCAATGATTTCGGCCTGGTCACGCGGGGTGATGTGGTCGAGCTTGTGTTCGGGCAAGGGGGTGGCGGTGCTCATGGTGGGGGCGTGGTGGCGTGGTGGTGATGCGCTTAGGTTGCGGTGGTGACGGTGTGGCGCGCGATTGTAGGAACACAAGACCTGCGTCAGATGCGGCCAGCCTTGGGCCACTGCGCTATGCTGAATTGCGGCGCCGTGTCCCCTCACAGCGCCTGTGGCGCGTTAGGCGCCCTTCCGAAGGAGACCTTGATGTCACGCTTTCTGATTGCAGCCACCGCCCTCTTCACTTGTGTCGCCGCGCTTGCGCAAACGCCCAAGGCCGATGGCGAGATCACCAAGATCGACAAAGCCCAGGCCCGCATCACACTGCGCCACGGTGAGATCAAGAACCTTGAAATGCCGCCCATGACGATGGTCTTTCGCGTGCGTGATGCCAAGATGCTCGACACCGTGGCGGTGGGCGATAAGGTGCGTTTCAACGCCGAGAAGCTCGACGGCTACTACACCGTGACGGCCATCGACAAGGCGCCTTGATGGGTCTGCCGGCGTCTGCGCACGCCCACGACCTGAGCAGCTTCCATCATCGCCACGAGTTTGGCGACGCCGGTGCGGCACAGCGTGAGCGCGCGCTGCGCATCGTGGTCGTCCTGACCATCGCGGCGATGGCGGTGGAGTTGGTGGTGGGCGCCTGGAGCGGCTCACTCGCCCTCACCGCCGACGGCTGGCACATGGGCACGCATGCCGTGGCGCTGGGCGGCGCGGTGCTGGCCTACCGTTTGTCGGCACGCGCGGCCAAACGTGGCGGCTACGCTTTTGGTGGCTGGAAGATCGAGGTGCTGGCCGGCTACACGAGCGCCTTGCTCTTGCTGGCAGTGGCGCTGTGGCTGGTGTTCGAAGGCGTGCAGGCTTTGCGCGCGCCGCGACAGGTGGACTACATCGAAGCCATGTTGGTCGCGGCGATCGGCCTGGTAGTCAATCTTGTCAGCGCCTGGCTGCTGTCGCGTGGCGCGGCGGCGCATGAGCCGGCGCGTGCCCAGGCTCAGCATGATGACAAACAGCATGGCCAACATCACCGCCATCACCATGGTCACCACCATGGTCACCACCATGGTCACGCCCACGGCGACCACAACTTCAGCGCCGCCTACCTGCATGTGTTGGCGGACGCCTTCACCTCGGTGCTGGCCATCGCAGCGCTGGCCGGCGGTGCATGGTGGGGCGTTTCGTGGCTCGACCCCGCAGCGGCCTTGCTCGGCGCCGTGGTCATCGCCAAGTGGTCGATCGGCATCCTGCGCAGCAGCGCCACGGCGTTGGTCGACGCCACTGGCGACGCGGCGATGGCCGAGCAGATCCGCAGCCACATCGAAGGCGACGGCGACGCCAAGTTGACTGACCTTCACGTCTGGCAGGTGGGCAGCAACGCCTGGTGTGCGGTGCTCGCCGTGGTGGCCGACGCGCCGCTGTCGCCTATGGCTTATCGCCAGCGCCTGCACGACATCAAGGTGCTGCGCCACGTGACCATCGAAGTGCATCGCTGCGAAGGCGCGCTCACGTCTCCGGCGTGACGCCGCCGCGCCGCACAGGCGCATAGCATCGCAGCTCCCTCACCACGCAGCGCCGCCCCATGAGCACCACGCAAACCAACCTCATCAACCATCAGGTGCGCCTGGCCGCACGCCCCAGTGGCCTGCCCAAGCCGAGCGACTGGCAATTCACCGAAGAGGCTGTGCCGACCCTGCCCGAGGGAGGCGTGCTGGTGGGTACGCTGCTGCTCTCGCTCGACCCGGCCATGCGCGGCTGGATGAACGAGGGCAAGAGCTACATCGCGCCGGTGGGCATCGGTGAAGTCATGCGCGCTGGCGGCATCGGGGTGGTGCTGGCGTCCAGCCACGCAGGCTTCGCGGCGGGCGACCATGTCAGCGGCCTCTTGGGCGCGCAGGAGTACCTCTGCGTCAGCGGCAAAGACATCCGCCGCGCCGACCTGCAAAAGATCGACCTGCGCCTGGGCAGCGCCACGCAGTGGATGAACGTGCTGGGCATGCCCGGCATGACAGGCTACTTCGGCTTGATGGATGTCGGCCAGCCGAAGGCGGGCGAGGTCGTCGTCGTCTCAGGCGCAGCCGGCGCCGTGGGCCAGACCGTGGGCCAACTCGCACGCATCAAGGGCTGCCGCGTGGTGGGCATCGCGGGCGGCGCCGCCAAGTGCGAATGGGTCGTCAAAAAGCTCGGTTTTGATGCCTGCATCGACTACAAGGCCGGCTCCGTGCGCGCCGGTTTGAAGCAGCATTGCCCCGACGGCGTGGACATTTACTTCGACAACGTCGGCGGCGAGATCCTTGACGATGTGCTGGCCAAGATCCGCCGCAAGGCACGCATCATCATCTGCGGCGCCATCAGCCAGTACAACAACACCACGCCGATCAACGGGCCGAAGAATTACCTCTCGCTGCTGGTCAACCGCGCGCGCATGGAAGGCATCGTGGTGTTCGACAACACCGAGCGTTTTCCGCAGGCCATTGCGGAGATGTCGGGCTATCTCAAGGACGGCAGCATGCACAGCCGCGAGGATGTGGTTGAAGGCGGTGTGGCCGCGTTCCCCGCCACGCTCCTGAAGCTGTTTGCAGGCGAGAACTTTGGGAAGCTGGTGCTCAGGGTTGGTGACTGACGCGCTATGGGTTCGTGGCGGTGGCCGTGCGTTTGGCGCGCGACAGGTGGTGCCGGCAAAGGCGCGCTCGGGCAGGCCGCAGCGCGCATCTGGTGCGCCGAGGCGCGCAGGGCTTGTGGCCCGCGCGCGAAGCGCGCTTCGTCATCTGACTTGCCGCAGCCTGTTTGAACGAAGCGAACGCAGTGAACGCAGTGAGTTCTGCGGCGGGCCACGAGACCGAGCACCGCAGGGTAGTCGTCGCGCAGCGGCGACCGCGCAAGCTAAGCGCTGCGGCCTGCCCGGGCGCGCCTTTGCTGCCACGCAACGTCGCAGTCAAACGGACGCCACGCGCGTCGAGGTGGCCACCATTGCCACCACTCATCAGCGAGCCATCGCTGAACGCCTAGAAATGAATCCCCTTCATCATCTGCGCCATCGCCAGCGCCTCCGGTGACAGCGTCGGCTTGGCCAGCTTCTCGCCCTTGGCCGCAGCACTGTCGGGGAACATGCGGAAGGTGGTGTTCATGATGATCTGTGTGACGCGCGGCGCGGCCGCGTGCAGGATCTCGCCGAAGACACCCAGGCGCGTCGCCACACGCACCGGCTTATCGATGCAGGCCTGCACGATCATGTCGGCAGCCTGTTCTGGCTGGAGGAGCGGCATGCTGTCGTAGATCTTCGTCGGCGCCGTCATCGGTGTGCGCACCAAGGGCATGTTGACGGTGGTGAAGGTGATGCCCTGGTCGGCGTATTCGCTGGAGGCGCAGCGCGTCCAGGCGTCGAGTGCCGCCTTGCTGGCAACGTAGGCCGAGAAGCGCGGCGCGTTCACCAGCACACTGATCGAGCTGATGTTCACGACATGCCCCTTCTTCTTGGCCACCATGCCTGGAAGCAGGCCCATGGTGACGCGCAGCGCGCCGAAGTAGTTCAGCTGCATGGTGCGCTCGAAGTCGTGGAAGCGCTCGTAGCTGGCCTCGATCGCGCGGCGGATCGAGCGCCCGGCGTTGTTGATGAGGAAGTCCACACCGCCGTGCTCGGCTTGCAGCTTCGCGACGAACTCGGCGCAGCTGGCGGCGTCGGCGATGTCGGCCGAATAGCTGAAGACCTTGGCGTCTTTGCCGGCGTAAGTTTTGATCTCTTTCACTGCTTCGGCGAGCTTGTCTTCACCACGCGCGCAGATGATGGTCGTGGCGCCGGCCTCGGCGAAGCGGCAGGCCACCGACAGCCCAATGCCCGACGAGCCACCGGTGATGAGCACGACCTTGCCGCCGACGGTGCCCTTCAAGCTGCGGTCAACAAAAAGCGCGGGGTCAAGGTGGCGCTCCCAATAGTCCCACAGCACCCAGGCGTAGTCACGCAGGTTGGGGCATTCGATGCCACTGCCGGCCAGCGCGGCGTCGGTCTCGCGGCGATCAAAGCGCGTGGGGTAGTTGATGAAGGTGAACATGTCGTCGGGCAGGCCCAAGTCCTTCATCACCGCCGCACGCACACGGCGCACAGGCGCCAAGGCCATCATTCCCTTCTTCACGCTCTTGGGGATGAAGCCCAGCAGCGCGGCGTTGACGAAGAGGTTCATCTTCGGCGCATGCGCGGCACGGCTGAAGATGTCGAGCACGTCACCCACGCGGTAGCCCTCGGGGTCGACCAGGTGGTAGCACTTGCCTGTGTTGTCACGCTTGGCGTGGCTAATGTGGCTAATGTGGTCAAGTGCAGCGACGACAAAATCCACCGGCACGATGTTGATGCGCCCGCCCTCCAGGCCGATGGTCGGCATCCACGGTGGCAGCATCTGGCGCAGGCGCTGGATGGCCTTGAAGAAGTAATACGGACCGTCGATCTTGTCCATCTCGCCGGTTTTGGAGTCACCCACCACGAGCGCGGGGCGGTACACCGTCCATGGCTGTTTGCAC
>JANOJR010000660.1:0-1848 GCA_031418855.1 Rubrivivax sp. | reverse complement strand
TACTTCCTAAGGCCCGAGTGGCGCGCATTGACGCCGACAGCACACGCTTGCAAGGTGCGCTCGAAGAGCAGCTTGCGGCTGTGCACGCTGGTGAGGTTGACGTGCTCGTCGGCACGCAAATGGTCGCCAAAGGCCACGACTTCCGGCGAATGACGCTGGTGGCGGCGGTGAACCCCGACACCGCGCTCTTCAGCAGCGACTTTCGCGCTGCCGAGCGGCTCTTTGCCCTGGTGATGCAAGCCGCAGGCCGCGCCGGGCGCGACGCCGAGCAAGCCGCGCGCAGCGAGATGTGGGTGCAGACGCTCTTCCCCACCCACGCGCTCTACGCCGCGCTGCGCGCCCACGACTTCGCCAGCTTCGCCGCCAAGCAGCTCGCCGAGCGCAAGAGCGCGGGCTTGCCGCCCTATACGAGCCTGGCGCTGATGCGGGCGGAGGCGCCGCAGGTCGAAGTCGCCCGCGCCTTCCTAGACGCCGCCATGGCCCTGGCCGCAGCCATGCCCGAAGCCGAACCGGTGACGATCTACCCGGTGGTGCCGCACGTCGTGGCGCGTGTGGCCGATGTCGAGCGCTTGCAGATGCTCTTGGAGTCGCATTCGCGCGCGGCGTTGCAGCAGTTTCTTGCCGCCTGGTTGCCCCAGTTGCAAGCTTTGCGCGCGGCGCACAAAGGGCTGCGGCGCTGGGCGGTGGATGTGGACCCCTTGGCGATCTAGGCGCTGGGCTTGTTCGACCCCGCCACCATCTCAAAACAAAACAGCCGGCACTCAATCGGCCCGTTCCACATCGGCACGCGGCGGCTTTCTTTCAGGCGCATCAGCGTGGGCAGCTTCATCTCGGGGCTTAGGCACCAGGCGTTCCAGCCGGCGTAGTGGCGCTTCCAGTGGCTGGCCAGTGATGCAAAAAACTCGCCGGCGCCGGCATTGCCTTCGAACCGTTCACGCGCCTGCGTCTGTCCACGCCCTTTGGGTGTTAGGCGCTCACCATATGGCGGGTTGAAGATCATGGTGCCGCGCGGGGCTGGCGGCAGCCGCTGCAAGGCGTCGGCAGTCTTGATCTCGATCGCGTGCGCCACGCCGGCGCGCGTGGCGTTGCGCATCGCAAAGTCGCTCATGCGAAAGCTCACGTCGCCGGCATGAATCGCCACGCGCGGTGCGTGCTGCTGCGCCTTGGCCTGCGCTTTCATCTCGCGCCATGCGCCGCGCTGGGCTTCGAAGGCGATCTGGCGCTCGAAGGCGAAGGTGCGTAGCGACCCCGGCGCGATGCCGCAGGCCATTTGCGCGGCTTCGATGGCGATGGTGCCGGCGCCGCAGAAAGGGTCCATCAAGAGGCCGTCTTCTTCACGCCCGTGCCAGCCCGCAGCCATGAGCATCGCCGCCGCCAGGGTTTCTTTCAGCGGCGCTTCGCCTTTGACGTCCTGGCTGCCACCTTGCGCGTCGCGCCAGCCACGCTTGAAAAGCGCTTCGCCCGAGGTGTCGGCGTAGAGCGTGGCGTGGTCGGGGCCGAGGTACAGCGACAAGGGCAGGTCGGGGTGGCGCGTGGCCACGCTGGGGCGCGCGCCGGTGGCGTCGCGCATGACGTCGCAAACGGCGTCTTTGATGCGCAGTGCGGCGAAGTTGATGCTTTGCAGCGGCGAGTGCTGTGCGCTCACGTCCACACGAAGCGTTTGCTCGTTGTGGATCCAGTCCAGCCAGGGCACGCGCCGCGCCAGGTCGTAGAGGTCGTGTTCGTCGCGGTAGGGGCCGTCGATCAGCGGCCAAAGCACGCGCTGCGCCAGGCGGCTGTGCAGGTTGAGCTGCATGGCGGTGCGCTGGTCACCTTCGACCCAGACACCACCGCGAGCGGCCTCGCCCT
>JANOJR010000659.1:0-7567 GCA_031418855.1 Rubrivivax sp. | reverse complement strand
TCTAACTCGCGAAGTACTTGGCGTGGGTGTAGCCACGACTTTCCAGTTTCAGCGCCCTCTTTCTTGGCTTCTTCGATGACGTCTAGGCTGTAGGCGTCGCGCTCGTGGGTCCACTCGGTCAGCTCTTTCTCCCACGCCGCTTTCTCGGCCGCGATGGTTGCCGCGCGCTCAGCCTTGTTGGCGTCGCATGCGAGTGCTTTGCCCGTTAGCCTGGCGTGCAGCGCCAGCGCTGCGGCCTTGGCGTCGCCGCAGATGCCGACCGAAATCTTCTTCACCAGGCCCAGGTTGGTGTGGTCGGCCTCGACCTGGATGACCTTGGCGTCTTTCGGCCAGTAGTCCAGCCCGTGCTGCGGCAGCGTGCCAAACGGGCCCATGCGTGAACCCAAGGCCAGCACCACGTCGGCTTTGGCGATAAGCCGCATGGCCGCCTTCGAGCCCTGGTAGCCCAGCGGGCCGCACCACAGCGGGTGGCTGGCGGGGAAAGAGTCGTTGCGCAAATAACCGTTGACGACAGGGGCGCCCAGGCGCTCGGCGAGCAGTTGGCATGCCTTCACCGCGTCGCCCATCACGACCCCGCCACCCGACAAGATGACGGGGAACTTGGCCGTGGCCAGGAGCGCTGCGGCTTCGTTCAGGCTGGTCTCGCCGCCGGCGCCACGGTCCACACGCATGGGCTTGGGGATCTCGCACGTGATCTCGCCGTAGAAGTGGTCGCGCGGGATGTTCAGCTGCGTCGGGCCCATCTCGGAGATGGCGCGATCGAAGCAGCGCGCCGTGTACTCGGCCATGCGCTTGGGGTTGTTGACGTGGCCCTGGTAGCGCGTGAACTCCTGGAACATCGGCAGCTGATTGGCTTCCTGGAAGCCGCCCAGGCCCATGCCCATGGTGCCGGTTTCGGGGGTGACGATGACGACAGGGCTGTGCGCCCAGTACGCGGCGGCGATGGCCGTCACGCAGTTGCTGATGCCCGGGCCGTTCTGGCCGATGACGACACCGTGGCGGCCGCTGACACGCGCATAACCATCGGCCATGTGGCCAGCACCTTGCTCGTGCACGACCGGGATCAAGCGGATGCCGGCGGGCGCGAAGATGTCCATCGCGTCCATGAAGGCCGAACCCATGATGCCGAACATCTCGGTCACGCCGTTGGCGACCATGGTCTCGACGAAGGCCTCGGAAGGCGTCATCTTCTGCACGCCGCTGACGACGCTGCGTGCGGGCAAGTTCTCGGGTTTGTTCATGCCGGTGGCTCCAATGCTTGGGTGGCGACTTTAGGCCGGCGCCAGCGGCAAAGTCAATCCAAATTCCGTTTTATGGAACGTTGAGTTCCGAAAACAAGAATCATCTTATGCTTCGGCCATGATCCGCACCGCGACCAAAACCGTAAGCCGTGGCGCCAGACCGGCCACCGCAGCCGCGCCGACGCACGCCGCCGACAGCCCGGCGATGCGGCTGTTTTCGTTGCTCGAAACCATCGCCGCCAAAGACCGCCTGGTCTCGCTGCAAGGCCTGGTCGACGAGACCGCCTGGCCCAAACCCACGCTGCACCGCATGCTGCAGCAGCTCGAAAGTGCGGGCCTCTTGCTGCGCGAAGGCGACGGCCGCCACTACAGCAGCGGCCCGCGTTTGCGCCGCCTGGCCGAGAGCCTGCTCTTGCACAGCAGCCACCACGGTGCGCGCCACCGCGTGCTTCGACAGTTAGTCGACGATGTCGGCGAGAGCTGCAACATCACCGCCCTGGCGGGTAGTGAAGTGATGTACCTCGACCGCGTAGAGACCCACGCGCCGCTGCGTTTTTACTTGCAGCCTGGCTCGCGTGTGCCATTGCATTGCTCGGCCAGCGGCAAGATGTTCCTGGCGCAGATGAGCCCGGCGCAGCGGCAGCGGCTCTTGGCGCATGTGCCGCTGGAGCGCTGCACCGCCAAGACCATCACCGAGCTGGCTGCGCTGGAGCTTGAACTGAAGAACGTGCGCAAGCAGGGCTACGCCATCGACGACGAAGAGTTCCTGCCCGGGCTGGTGTGCGTGGCGGTGTTGGTACCTTCCTCAGCTGTCAAAGCACGTTCAACGTTATGCGTGGCCGCACAGGCACCGGTGGTGCGCTTGACCGCCGCCACCGCGCCGCAACTCTTGCCTGCGTTGCAAGCCGCTGCTGCCGCGCTGGCGGCCATCGACGCACCCTCAGCGCACCCACCCAAGAAGAAGCCATGAACGATCAACCCGACCACGAGGTCACGGCGCGCGAACTCTTCGGCCTGCATAGCGACATGCGTGTGCTGGCCTTTCGCGAACCCAGCGCGCATGTGCCCGAGGTCGACCCGGCCTACCGCTTCAACCACGACGTCACGCTGGCCCTATTGGCCGGCTTTGCGCACAACCGCCGCGTCATGGTGCAAGGCCTGCACGGCACCGGTAAGTCAACACACGTGGAGCAAGTCGCCGCGCGGCTGAACTGGCCTTGCCTGCGCGTGAACCTTGACGGCCACATCAGCCGGCTTGACCTCGTGGGCCGCGACGCCGTGGTGCTACGCGCGGGCCAGCAGGTCACCGAGTTTCAAGAGGGCATCGTGCCCTGGGCTTTGCAGCGGCCCATGGCGCTGGTGTTCGACGAATATGACGCCGGCCGCCCCGACGTGATGTTCGTCATCCAGCGCGTGCTCGAACGCGAAGGCAAGTTCACGCTGATGGATCAGAACCGCGTGATCCAGCCGCACCCGGCGTTTCGACTCTTTGCCACCAGCAATACGGTGGGCCTGGGCAATTTGAATGGGCTGTACCACGGCGCGCAGCGTTTGAACCACGCGCAGATTGACCGCTGGAACATCGTGGCCACGCTGAACTTCCTGCCTGCTGCCGAGGAGATGGCCATCGTCGTTGCGCGTGTGCCAACGTTTGCCGCAAGGGCCGAGTTGCTGCAAGCCATGGTGGCGCTGGCCGACCTCACGCGCAAGGGTTTTTCGGCGGGGGACCTGTCGACGCTGATGTCTCCGCGCACCGTCATCACCTGGGCCGAGAACATCGAGATCTTTGGCGACACCGCCACCGCGCTGCGCCTGAGCTTCGTCAACAAGTGCGACGAAGAAGAGCGGCCCATCGTGGCGGAGTACTTCCAGCGCTGCTTTGGCAGCGAGCTGGGCTAACGGTGCAGGTAAGCGCTCCCGCTACGGCGTCGGTGCAAGCACTGGCGCGCCAGCAGCAGGCGTTTGAAGAGCTCTGCGCCGCGTCCATTCGCGCGCTGTCCGGCGAGGCTGACTTGCATTTTCGTGGCCAGCGCCTGCACCAGCGTGGCCGCGCCTTGCCGGCCTTCGCGCCGCATCTGCACACCCGCTTGCCCGAGGACGACTTCGCATCGTTTCGCGGCGCGGCCGACGGCCTGGCATTGCGGCTGCGCCACTCCAACGCCGCGCTGCACGCCAGCCTGGCGCCGCAAGACGGCGTGGGCCACTCGCTCTTTTCGCTCTTCGAGCAGCTGCGTGTCGAGTCGCTGGTGCCGCCGGGCCTGCCCGGCGTTGTGCAGAACCTGCGCCACCGCTTCGAGGCCTGGTCGCTGAGCTTCCAGCACAGTGGCCTGACCGAGAGCACACGCGGCATCCTGCTCTTCACCATCGTGCAGATGGTGCGTGCGCGCGTGTTGGCGCAGCCGGTGATGGAAGCGGCGGAAGACGCCATCGAGGCCACGCGTGCCGGTGTGTCGCCGCTCATCGGCCAGCTTCTCGTGGCGATGCGGCGCGAGCGGCACGAGCAGGCTGTCTACGCCACTCACGCGTTAGCGCTCATCGCGATGCTCGGCGACGCGCTCGCCAGCGTAGACGGTGAAGACGCAGCACCGCGCGAGCTTGCCGAGCGCGACCCGTTCACGCTCTTCCTGGTGCAAGAGGCCGAAGAGATCGACGAGGTGGTCGTGGCGCACAGCGGCACGAGCCGTGTGTTTGACGCGGCGGCGGGCGCCTACCGCGTCTACACGCGCGCCTACGACCGCGAGCTGCGCCCGGCCGCGCACACACGCGAGGCCATGCTCAGCGCCTGGCGCGAGCAGCTCGACGCGCGCATTGCCGAGCTCGCCCTGCCCGTGCGCCGCCTGGCGCGTGAACTCAAAGCCGTGCTCGCGCGGCCGCAGCGCGAAGGCTGGGACGACGCGCAGGAAGAAGGCCACATCGACGGCCGCCGCCTGGCGCAGCTCATCAGCTCGCCCACCGAGCGTGCGCTCTTTCGCCAGCCGCGTGTGGTGCCACTTGCGCGCACGGCGCTGACGGTGCTCGTCGACTGCTCGGGCTCGATGAAGCAGCACATCGAAGCGCTGGCCGTGCTGGTCGATGTCTGGACGCGCGCGCTCGATCTCGCCGGCATAACATCTGAAGTACTGGGCTTCAGCACGGGGGCCTGGCACGGCGGGCGCGCGTTGCGCGACTGGCAGCGCGCTGGCAAACCTGCGGCGCCGGGTCGGCTGAATGAAGCCCATCACCTCGTCTTCAAAGACGCCGCCACGAGCTGGCGCCTTGCCCGGCGCAGCATCGCTGCGCTGCTCAGACCCGAGCAGTTCCGCGAGGGCATTGACGGTGAAGCGGTGGACTGGGCCGTCGCGCGCTTGAACGCCATCGAGCTTGACGACGACGGCATTGATGCAAGCCCGAGGCGCATCCTGATGGTCATCAGCGACGGCTGCCCTATGGATGGCGCGACAGCCATGGCCAACGACGAGCACTACCTTGACGCCCATCTACGCGCCGTGGTCGCGCGTCACGAGCGCCAAGGCCGCGTGCAAATCTTCGGCATCGGTGTCGGCCTGGACCTGAGCCCGTTCTACACGCGCTGCCGCGCCATCGACCTGGCCGCCATGCCGGCGCAACGTGTGCACAGCGAATGGGTGCAGATGCTGGCGGGGCATCGCCAGCGCTGAAGGTGGCGTGACTTCTCAGTGCGTCCTTCTCACCCGCATCACCAGTTCGGCGCGCGCTTGTCGATGAAGGCCTGCACGCCTTCCAGTGCACCTGCGTCCATCATGTTGCAGGCCATCGTCTGGCCAGCGTCGCTGTAGGCCGAGCGCATGCCCTGCTCAAGCTGGCGGTAAAACAAGGCCTTGCCCATGGCCAGTGCCACCTTGGGCTTGCCAACGATGCGCGCGACCAGGCGCTCAACTTCGGCCTCGAGCTCGCTGCTTTCCACCACGCGGTTGACGAGGCCTTTGGCGAGCGCTTCTTCGGCGCTGATGAAGTCCCCCGTCACCAGCATCTCAAAGGCCGCCTTGCGCCCGAGATTGCGGCTCAGCGCCACGCTCGGGGTGCTGCAAAAGAGGCCTAGGTTGACGCCGCTGACCGCAAAGCGCGCGTCGCGCACGGCCACCGCCAAGTCGCATTGCGCAACCAGCTGGCAACCTGCCGCCGTGGCCACGCCCTGCACCTTGGCGATGACGGGCAGCGGCAGCTGCTGGATGGCCATCATCATGCGGCCGCATTGGGCAAAGAGCCGCTCGTAGTAGCTCTGCGAAGGCGCGGCGCGCATCTCTTTGAGGTCGTGCCCGGAACAAAAGGCCTTGCCGGCGCCGGTGATCACCACGACGCGCGCCGCGTCGTCGGCGGCCACGCGATCGAATGCGGCTTGCAGCGCATCGAGCATGGCCTCGCTGAGTGCATTGAAGGCCTGCGGCCGGTTCAAGGTGAGCGTGACGACACCGCGCGGGTCGACTTCGTACAGCACCAAACTTTCGTCTTTCACGCTGGCTCCTATTCGATGGCAGCGGCGGAGCGGGCGCGCTCGCGCAGCTGAAACTTCTGCACTTTGCCGGTGCTGGTTTTGGGGATGGTCTCGAAGCGAATCTCGCGCGGCAACTTGTAGCCGGCCAGCAGCCCGCGGCAATGCGCCACCAGTTCTTCAGCGCTGACGCTGGCGCCTGGCTTGAGCTCGACAAAGGCCAGCGGCGTTTCGCCCCACTTCACGTCGGGCCGCGCCACCACCGCGCACACCAGCACGGCGGGGTGGCGGTATAGGGCGTCTTCAACCTCGATGCTGCTGATGTTTTCGCCGCCGCTGATGATCACGTCCTTGCTGCGGTCTTTGATCTTCACGTAGCGGTCGCTCTCCACCACCGCCAGGTCACCGGTATGAAACCAGCCACCGGCGAAGGCTTTGGCGCTGGCGCTCGGGTTCTTCAAATAGCCCTTCATCACGATGTTGCCGCGGAACATGATCTCGCCCATCGTCTGGCCATCGGCGCTCACTGCTTGCATGGTTTCGGGGTCGAGCACGCACATGCCTTCTTGAAGCATGTACCGCACGCCCTGGCGGCCGTTCAGCCGTGTTTGCTCGGCCATGGTTTGCGCTGCCCAGGTCTCGCGTTTGACGGCCACGCTGGCCGGCCCATAGACCTCCGTCAGGCCATAGACATGGGTGATCTCGAACCCCAGCCGCGCCATGCCTTCGATCATGGCGGCCGGTGGTGCCGCGCCGGCCACCATGCCACGCACCTTGTGCGTGATGCCGGCACGCAGCGTGGGGTCGGCGTCGATGATGAGGTTGTGCACGATGGGCGCGGCGCAGTAGTGGTCGGCACCGTGCTCGCGCATGGCGTCCAGGATCGCCTTGGCCTCGACGCGGCGCAGGCAGATGTGGGTGCCGCCGAGCATGGCCACCGTCCACGGGAAGCACCAGCCATTGCAGTGGAACATCGGCAAGGTCCACAGGTATTTGGGGAAGTGCGGCATGGTCCACGTCGCCGCGTTGCACACCGCGTTGAGGTACGCGCCACGGTGGTGGGTGACCACGCCCTTGGGGTCGCCGGTGGTGCCGCTGGTGTAGCTCACGGCGATGGCGTCCCACTCGTCGCTCGGGCCCACCAGCAGCGGCAGCGGCGCGTGTTGGGCAAGCAGCGCTTCGTACTCGTGCGCGCCCAGGCGTTCACCCGCGCCGGCGTGCTCGCTGTCGCAGACGTCGATGACCTGCGGCACGCGGCCATGCTGCTCGCGCAGCAGCTGCAAGGCCTGCGCCACCTGCGGCGCGAATTCGCGATCGGTGATGAGCAGCTGGGCCTCGCAGTGGTTCATCTGCCAGGCCAGCATCGCTGCGTCCAGTCGCGTGTTCAGCGGGTTGAGCACGGCATTGAGCGCCGGCACGGCGTAGTGCGCCTCCACCATCTCTGGCGTGTTGTGCAGCATCAGGCTCACCGTGCTGCCGCGGCCGACACCGAGCGCAGCCAGCGCCGCAGCCAGCCGCGCGCTGCGCTCGTGTGTTTGCGCCCAGCTGTAGCGGCGCGCGCCATGCACCACCGCAGGCAGGTCGCCAAAAACTTCTGCACTGCGCTCGACAAAGCTCACGGGCGACAGCGCCGCGAAGTTGGCTGCGTTCTTGTCGAGATGCTTGTCGTAGAGGCTCACCGCGCGCTCCTTGTGGCATGGGGTCCGGGCCAATGTACTTCGCCCGGCGCGCGCGCACCATCTTTGACGCCGCGCTGCTCAAGAGGTGGCCTCGGATTTCCGAGCACAGCGATAAGTGGACACACTGCGACCCCAACCCGGGCGCCAAGCCCGAGATAGCAGGATGACCATGAGCAGAAGAGCACGACGGAATCACTCAC
>JANOJR010000658.1:0-5619 GCA_031418855.1 Rubrivivax sp. | reverse complement strand
GCGCGCCAAGGCACGCTGTGGCACGCGCCCATGGCCGGCAACTTCTACGCCGTGTTCCCGCACAACTTGATGGTGGCGCTCTTCGCGCCGATCTTCCTCTTCGCCTGCCTGGCGCTGGGTCTCGGCGTGGCACGTTTCTGGCGTGACGTCGCACCCGGTGATGCGACGGCCGCCGCCGCGGGCGAGACGCTCAAAAACGTACTGCAACTGACCTACCTGGGCGGCGGCCACGGCCAAGGTTGCAACGAAGCAGACGACGCCTTCACGCTCTGGCGCAGGCGCTTTCATCACGCCACCTTCTACGGCTTCATGCTGTGTTTTGCCGCCACCAGCGTGGCGACGATTTACCACTATGCCTTCGGCTGGAAGGCGCCCTACGGCTACACCAGCCTGCCCGTGCTGCTGGGCACGCTGGGTGGCTTGGGCTTGCTGGTCGGGCCGTTGGGCCTGGCCTGGATGAATATCAAACGCCACCCCGCCCATGGCGACCCGGCGCAAAAGGCCATGGACCACGGCCTCATCGCTTTGCTCTTCTTCACTAGCGCCACCGGCCTGGCGCTCTTGGCCTGGCGCGGCACCAGCGCCATGGCGCTGCTGCTGGCCGTGCACCTGGGTTTCGTGATGGCTTTGTTCCTGACCATGCCCTACGGCAAGTTCGCCCACGGCATCTTTCGCGCCGCCGCACTTTTTAAGTGGGCCATCGAGCGGCGCCAGCCCGCAAGGCTCAAGCTTGGTGGCGATTAGCGGCGGAGACGCGGCACGCCCGCGCAATTCGCCGCCTTCGTGCAACGCGAATTCGAGAAGTGGCGCGTGGTGGTGCGCGAGTCGGGGGCGACGGCGGAGTAGGGCGGGAAAAGTTTTCGGCGCTCAGGTACAGATTGGTCATGCCCTGCCGTGCAGTGCGCTCGAGCAGTTTCTGTAGCGCAGGCATGGTGGCTTGCCTTGGGCGTCAACTCATCTCAAAGCTTAGTCATTGCCCAAGACGGGCACCTCAACGCTCCACGCGATCCCGTCCGATCAGCTGTGGCATGCTTGAACTTCTACATCGCAGGGGACGACCTATGACCACGCCCATCCACGAGCTTGAGGCGCAAGTGCTCAGCCTTGAGGCACCCGAGCGCGCCCGGCTGCTTGAGCGCCTCATCGAGAGCTTCGAGCCAGACACCAGGGCCGAGCAGGCCTGGATCACAGAGGCGCTGCGCAGGGAGGCGGATGTGCGCGCCGGAAGATCCAAGATGGTGCCGGGGCCAGAGGCGCTTGCGCGAGTGCGCGCGAGACTCGGGTGAGCTACTGGCTGCATGCTGATGCCGAGATAGAACTCGGCGACGCCGCTGTTTACTACGCCGAGCATGCGACGCTGAAGATTGCCATTGCATTTCTCGCCGAGTTCGAACGAGTTAACGAGCTGCTGCAGCTCAATCAGCAGCTTGGTGCGCGAAAGGAAGCGGGAATTCGGAGCTACCCGTTTCACAGGTTTCCGTACTCACTTGTGTATCGAGAAGACGATGACGCTGGCCCGCAGGTATATGCGGTAGCGCATCAGAGTCGTGAGCCGGGGTACTGGCAAGGTAGGCAGTAGGCAGGCACTTGCGCCGTACCCATTCCCGCTTGTGCCTGAGCGTTTCGCGAACGGAGTTGCCTGTGGCACGACGTCTGACCATGCTCTCGCCCCAGCCGACGATGCCGCTTCGCACGAACGACGTGATCGCGTGATGGCGTGCAGAGCGCTTCCGAGCACCGCCGCGCTGCACCCTAGACTTCACCGTGCCCGTGACGCCAGCCCTAGGAACCCCAACGATGCCCATGCCATTCAGCCTCCCATCCGCCCAGCAACTCGACGCCGACGACCCGCTCGCCGCTTGCCGTGAACGTTTTTCGTTGCCACCGGGCGTGATCTACCTCGACGGCAACTCGCTCGGCGCCCTGCCCAAGAGCGTGGCGCCGCGCCTGGCGCGCGCGGTGGAACACGAGTGGGGCGTCGGGCTCATCCGCTCGTGGAACGACGCCGCCTGGTACCCCGCGCCGCAGCGTGTGGGCGCGCGCATATCGCAGCTGGTGGGGGCGGCGGCTGATGAAGTCATCTGCGCCGATTCGATCTCAGTAAATCTCTTCAAGGTCTTGGTCGCGGCCTTGCGAATGAAGCCCGGGCGCACGCGCATCCTGGGTGAGGCCGGCAACTTCCCGACCGACGCCTACATCGCCAGTGGTGTGGCCGAGCTGATGGCCGCAGAGTTCGTGGCCGTCGAGCCTGGCGACGTGCTCGGCGCGATCAACGAGCACGTGGCCATCGTCTCGCTCACGCACGTGCACTACAAGACCGGGCGCGTCTACGACATGGCCGCCATCACGCGCCGCGCGCATGAAATGGGCGCGCTGGTGGTGTGGGACCTGGCGCACACCGCCGGCGCGATGCCTTGCGATCTGAACGGCTGCGCCGCCGACTTTGCCGTGGGCTGCGGCTACAAGTATTTGAACGGTGGCCCGGGCGCGCCGGCCTTTGTGTTTGTCGCGCAGCGCCATCACGCTAAGGTGCAACAGCCACTGACAGGCTGGCATGGCCACGCGCAACCCTTCAACTTCACGCAGGGCTATGCGCCGGCGGCGGGCATCGACCGCATGCTCGTGGGCACGGCTTCGCAGCTGGGTTTGATCGCACTCGAAGCCGCGCTTGAAGCCTTTGACGGCGTGGACATGCGCCAGCTGCGCACCAAGAGCCTGGCGCTGACCGATCTCTTCATCCGCTTGTGCGATGAACAGCTCAGCGGCTTTGGCCTGGCCACGCCGCGCGAAGCTGAGCTGCGTGGCAGCCAGGTCTCGCTGACGCACCCCGAGGGCTACGCCATCATGCAAGCCCTGATTGCCCGCGGCGTCATCGGCGACTACCGTGCGCCTGACATCCTGCGCTTTGGTTTCACCCCACTCTACGTCGGCTTTGTCGACGTCTGGAACGCGGTGGCCACGCTCAAGGATGTGATGGCGACCGACGCATGGAACACGCCCGAATTTCGCCAGCGCAAAGCGGTGACTTGAGCCGGAGATTTTTCAAGAGCAACAGCTTCAACAGGAGACCTCGACATGTCTTTCAAGCTCGTGAACTTCGCCCTCGCTGCGTTGTCTGTTTGGGCTACAGCGCTCGCCCCCGCCGCCGCGCAAACCGGCCCCATCAAGCTCATCGTCGGCTTCCCGCCCGGTGGCTCGGCCGACGCCACCGCGCGCGCCGTGGCAGACCGCGCGGCCGCCACGCTGGGCGTGACGATCGTGGTGGAGAACAAGCCCGGCGCCGGTGGCCGCATCGCCGCCGAATTTCTGAAAAACGCGCCGGCCGACGGCAACACCGTGCTCATCACGCCGCTGGCGCCAGTGGTCATCGCGCCGCTGACCTTCCGCAAGCTGCCCTACAACCCGGCCGAAGACTTCGTGCCGGTGGCGCATCTGGCCAAGTTCCACTTGATGATTGCCACCGGTGGCAGCAGCCCGCACAAGACGCTGGGCGACTTGGTGGCGTGGTTCAAGGCCAACCCGAGCAAGGCGAACTTCGGCACCTCGGCCGCCGGCAGCCAGCTGCATTTCTTGGGCGTGATGCTGGGCCAGGCCATCGGCGTCGAGCTCACGCACGTGCCCTACCAAGGTGGCGCGCCGCTGAACAACGACATCATGGGCGGGCAGATCCCTGCGGGCATCGACACGCTGGCGGTGGAGCTGCACAAGTCCGGCAAGCTGCGCATGCTGGCGGTGTCGGGCGAAACACGCTCAGCCCTGGCGAGCGACGTGCCGACCTTCAAGGAGCAAGGCTTCCCCACCGTGGTGGGCGAAGGTTGGATGGGCGCCTACATGCACGCCAAGACGCCCGCAGCGATGGTCGCCAAGATCAGCGCTGCACTGGCCGACGCGGCGCGCCAGCCTGACGTCAAGCAGCGCCTGGAAGTGGGTGGCCTGGAGCCCACGGGCCTGCGCGCGCCGGAGTTCGCGGCCATCGTGGCGGCCGACCGCGCGCGCTGGAAGCCGGTGGTGGAAGCCTCGGGATTCAAAGGCGACTAACCTTCTGGATGAGGTGATTTGATGTCCACCACCGCCACCTTGGTTCCCGGCAAGGCCGCACCTCGCGGCAAGTTCCCGCATGCCAAACGTGCGGGTGACTTCATCTTCGTCTCAGGCACGAGTTCGCGCCGTGCCGACAACAGCTTTGCCGGCGCTGAACTCGACGCCGAAGGCAAGCTAACACTCGACATACGCGTGCAAACACGCGCCGTCATCGAGAACATCCGCGACATCCTGCAAAGCGCCGGCGCGGACTTGTGTGACCTGGTCGAAGCGCAGAGCTTCCTCGTCAGCATGGATGACTTCGCGGCCTACAACGAGGTCTGGGCCGAGTACTTTGACTACAGCGGCCCGACGCGCACGACGGTCGCGGTGCGCGCGCTGCCGCACCCGCACTTGCTGATCGAGATCCGCGCCGTGGCTTACAAACCCGTAGCGACTAACGTTTAAGCTGATGGCCAACTTGAAATACGGCAGGCCGCTGAACTTCCCGCGCTGGTTGGCTGAACACGCGCATTTGCTCAAACCCCCCGTGGGCAACCAGCAAGTCTGGGCCGACGCCGACTTCATGGTCACGGTGGTGGGCGGGCCCAATGGCCGCAGTGACTTTCATGACGACCCGGTGGAAGAGTTTTTCTACCAGTTCAAGGGCAACGCACACCTGCTGCTGTGGGACGCCGGGCGCTACGAACGTGTGGACTTGAACGAGGGCGACATCTTCTTGATGCCGCCCCACACACTGCACTCGCCGCAGCGCCCCGAGGCTGGCAGCCTGTGCCTGGTGATCGAGCGACAGCGCCCCGCCGGGCAGATAGATGCCTTTCAGTGGAGCTGCGCGCGCTGCGGCCACATGCTGGTGCGCTATGACGTGCAGCTGCAAGACATCGTGGCCGACCTGCCGCCCACCTATCAGCGCTTCTACAACACTGGCGATGATGAGCGGCGCTGCGCGCAGTGCGGCGAGCTGCATCCGGGGCGCGACTTCAAGGCCTGGAACCAAACCCTAGCCACGCATTGGGGTCTTTGATGATCGACATGCACTCGCACTTCCTCCCCGCCATCACGCGCGAGGAAGCCCAGGCCGCAGATGCCCAGCGCGCACCCTGGCTGGCGGCCGAGCCAGGGGCCGACACGGGGCAGATCATGCTCGGCGACAGGCCCTTTCGCCCGGTCACGCGGGCGCTGTGGGACGCCGACTTTCGTGTCGCTGAGCTCGACGCGCAGGGCGTGCAGATGCAGGTGGTGTGCGCCACGCCGGTGATGTTTGGCTACGCCTGGGAAGCTGCGCGCGCGGCCGATTGGGCGGCGCGCATGAACGACCGCGCGTTGGCGTTTTGCGCGATGCATCCGACACGCCTGAAAGCCTTGGCGCAGGTGCCGCTGCAAGACTTGGCGCTGGCTTGCCGCGAGGCCACGCGTGCGATGCAAGCTGGCTGCATCGGCGTGCAAATCGGCAACCACCTGGGTGACAAGGATCTCGACCACGAGCAGCTGGTCGACTTCCTCATCCACTGCGCGAACGGCGGCATTCCGGTGCTGGTGCACCCTTGGGACATGATGGGCGCGGGGCGCATGAAGAAG
>JANOJR010000657.1:0-4315 GCA_031418855.1 Rubrivivax sp. | reverse complement strand
ATAGCCCAGGCCCGAAGGCCCCTGCGTGCGCTGCGAGACGATCCACCAGCGGCCGTGGTCGTCGCGCGCGATGTCAAACGCGACGATGTGCAGCCGCTTGCCACCGGCCGGCAGCACGCCCTGCATGGGCCGCAGGTAGCCGGGGTGGCGCAGCAG
This sequence comes from Rubrivivax sp., assembly GCA_031418855.1. GTDB lineage: Bacteria > Pseudomonadota > Gammaproteobacteria > Burkholderiales > Burkholderiaceae_C > Rubrivivax. The sequence goes on along the minus strand of JANOJR010000657.1, from coordinate 4,159 downwards.
CAGCGCCGCAGGTAGCAGGCCTTCATGCAGCAGGCGTTGCGGGCCGTACAGATCAGCCAGCATGGCTTCGAGCAGGGCCGCGCGCTGGGTCACACCGGCTTCGATATGCGCCCAGTCGCTGGCGTCGATGAGCAGCGGCAAGAGCTCCAGCTGCCAGGCGCGACTGGCGGCACCCTGGTCGCTGTAGACGTTGTGCGTCACGCCGTCGAGCTTGATCTGCTGCGCCACCTGCGCCACGCGGCGATCGAGCTCGTGGTGCACCTCGCCGCCCTCGGCCGCCGTGAGCCACTGCGCGAACTGCCGCCATGGCGTGCGCAGCTGGCCATGGCTGTCGCGCATCTCGTCCCACACCCCCGCTTCGCCGGGTGCTGCGTGGCGCAAGAGCGCGTGCGCCGCTTGCCCAGCGCTGCCTGGCGCGAACGGCAGTGAGCCTTGCGACTGCAACTGCGACTGCGACTGGGACTGCGATGGCGACAAGGCGACCGGGCCTCTCAACTAACGCGCAAATCGAGCGTGAACGGCATCTCAAGACTGGGTGTGGCGGGCTTGACTTTCATCACCCCCGGCGTGTGGCCAAACTGCGTGAAGCGCGCCAGGCGCCGGCTTTCGGCGGTGTAGGCGTTGGCCGGAAAGTCGCTCGGGCTCAGCCCGCCGGGGTGCGCCACGTGGTAGCGGCAGCCGCCGAGCGAACGCTCGTGCCAGCGGTCGACGATGTCGAAGGTCAAAGGTGCATGCACGCCGATGCTCGGGTGCAGCGCCGAAGGCGGCTGCCAGGCGCGAAAGCGTACGCCGCAGACGAATTCGCCCACGCGCCCGGTGGGCTGCAAGGGGGCGGAACGGCCGTTGACGGTGACAACGTGGCGATTGCCGTTCAAGCCCGTGACCTTGAGCTCGATACGCTCCAGCGATGAGTCGACGTAACGCGCCATGCCGCCCGGCGCGCCTTCTTCACCCATCACGTGCCAGGGCTCCAGCGCGGCGCGCAAACTGAGGCCCATGCCTTGCGTGGCTAACTCTCCAATGAGCGGGAAGCGGAACTCGAAGTGCGGCGCAAACCAGGCGGCGTCAAGCGCAAAGCCGGCGGCGCGCAGCTCGGTCATCACGTCGTCGAAATCCATCTGCACGAAGCTCGGCAGCATGAAGCGGTCATGCAAGGCCGTGCCCCAGCGTGTGAGGCGCGTGCTGCCACGGCCGCGGTAGGGCTCGCGCCAGAACCAGGCCACCAGCGCGCGCAAGAGCAGCTGCTGCGCCAGGCTCATGCGCGCGTGCGGCGGCATCTCAAAAGCGCGCAGCTCCAGCAGGCCCAGGCGCCCGGTGGGGCCGTCGGGCGAGTACAGCTTGTCGATGCAGAACTCGCTGCGGTGCGTATTGCCGGTGACGTCGATCAAGAGGTTGCGCAGGCTGCGGTCAACCAGCCACGGTGGCGCGTTGCCATGCACGGCGAGCTGGCGTTCCAGCTCTTGCAGCGCGATCTCGATCTCATACACCTGGTCGTTGCGCGCTTCATCGAAACGCGGCGCCTGGCTCGTGGGGCCTATGAACATGCCCGAAAAGAGATAGCTCAGTGACGGGTGGTTGTGCCAGTAGGTGAGCAGGCTGGCCAGCAGGTCGGGCCGGCGCAGGAAGGGGCTGTCGGCGGGGGAGGCGCCGCCCAGCACGAAGTGGTTGCCGCCGCCGGTGCCGGTGTGGCGGCCGTCGAGCATGAATTTCTCGGTCGACAAGCGCGTGCGGTGCGCGGCGTCGTACAGGAATTCGGTGTGGTCAACGAGCTCAGCCCAGTTGTGCGCGGGGTGGATGTTGACTTCGATGACACCCGGGTCGGGCGTCACGGCGAGCAGCTTCAAGCGTGGGTCGCGCGGCGGGCCGTAGCCTTCGAGCACGATCTTCACGCCCTGCTCTGCCGCAGTGGCTTCGATGGCGGCCAGCAGCTCCAGGTAGTCCTCAAGAAAACGCAGCGGCGGCATGAAGACGTACATCACGCCGCTCTTGCCGCCATGCGCCTTTTCGGCCTTGGGGCCGTTGCCACGCTGGGGGTCACGCACTTCCACGCACAGCGCGGTGCGCGTGAGCTCACCGGCGGATTCGAAGCGCGCGGGGGCTGCGTGTGGGTTGCGTGGGTGGGGGACTTCGGGGCTGTGGGCGGTGGCGGCTGTGGTGGCGGCGCCGCCACCGCGAGCCGCGTCCATCAGGTTCACGCCAGGGCCGCGTGTGGCGATGGATGTGCCAGCATCTTGAGCGTTAGCCACACCTGCCGCTTCCATCGCCGTCAGCGCGCCTTGCTGCAAGCGCAGCGCCGCGCCGCTGGGCAACTGGCCGTGCGCCGCAAACGGATCAGGCACCTGCGTGAAGGGCATCTCGGCCTTGGCCGCCCAGGGCTGTGAATCCAGCGGCAGCCGGTAGCCCATGGGTGAATCACCGGGCATCAGGTACAGGCGCTCGTCGCGCAGGAACCAGGGGCCGCTGATCCAGGCCGGGCCGGCCATCGCCACGTGCCATTCCCGCTTGATCGGCAAGAGATAGCCCACGCTCGAATCCAAGCCCTGCGTGAAGACGCGGCGCAGGCGCACGCGCTCAAGCTCGTCGTCCAGACGCGAGTCAAACGGGTCGACGTTCACCGGCAAGCGCCGCTCGCGCCACAGGTAGTACCAGGTGTCTTCAAACGCCGGCAACACGAACTTGGCATCCAGCCCCAAGCGCGTGGCCAGCCGCGTGGTGAAGGCCTGCGCGTGCGCGCTGGTGTAGTGGTGCGGCTCGCGCTCGTCGGCAAAAAGCGTGGGGTCGTTCCAGCACGGCTCACCGTCTTTGCGCCAGCAGATCGACAAAGCCCAGCGCGGCAACTGCTCGCCCGGGTACCACTTGCCCTGCCCGAAGTGCAAGAAGGCGCCGTGCCCATACTTCGCGCGCAGCCGGTGCACGAGTTCGGTGGCAAAGCCACGCTTGGTAGGGCCCAGCGCGTCGATGTTCCACTCTGCACCTTCGCGGTCATCGACCGACACAAACGTCGGCTCGCCGCCCATGGTCAAGCGCACGTCTTGCGCGTCGAGCTTCGTGTCGACGTCGTGGCCCAGCGCAACGATGGCTTGCCACTGCGCGTCGGTATACGGGTAGGTGACGCGCGGTGACTCAAAGATGCGCGTCACCTTCATGTGGTGCTCGAACTCGACCTCGCTTTCATCGACCCCGCCGCTGATGGGCGCCGCGGTCGACGGCTCGGGCGTGCAGGCCACGGGGATGTGCCCTTCACCGGCCATCAGCCCCGAGGTCGGGTCCAGGCCAACCCAGCCGGCGCCGGGCAGGAAGACCTCGCACCAGGCGTGCAGGTCGGTGAAGTCGACCTCGGTGCCCGAGGGACCATCGAGCGACTTGACATCAGCCTTGAGCTGAATGAGGTAGCCCGAGACGAAGCGCGCGGCCATGCCGAGGTGGCGAAAGATCTGCACCAAGAGCCAGCCCGAGTCACGGCAGCTGCCGCTGGCGTTGGTGAGCGTCACCTCGGGCGTCTGCACGCCAGGCTCCATGCGGATGAGGTACTTGATGTCCTTCTGAAGGCGCTGGTTCAGGCCGACGATGAAGTCGATGGTGCGCTGCTCTTTCAGCGACACACTGTCGACAAAAGTCTTGAAGAGCGGCGTGGCTTCATCTTTGGCGAGGTAGGGCGCCAAGTCATGCGCTAACTCTGGCGCGTAGGTGAAGGGGTAGTTCTCGGCCTCGGGCTCCAGGAAGAAGTCAAACGGGTTGTAGACCGACATCTCGGCCACCAGGTCCACCGTCACCTTGAACTCACGCGTGGGCTCGGGGAAGACCAGCCGCGCCAGGTGGTTGGCGAAGGGGTCTTGCTGCCAATTGACGAAGTGATCAGTCGGCTCGATGCGCAGTGAATAGCTCAGGATGGGCGTGCGGCAATGCGGCGCCGGGCGCAGACGCACGATTTGCGGGCCCAGCGCCACGCGGCGGTCATAGCGGTAGTGGGTGACGTGGTTCAGCGCGACATGGATAGGCACAACAGGTCTCCTCGGTGGTTCACGGCGCTGACATACAAGTTTTGTGCCACGCGGGCGTGGCCCGATGCCAGGCACGGCGCTGACCGGGCGATGATGCCAGCAACGGCGGGTGGCTCGCGTCGCCTCGCGATGGTCCGAAGGGCCTGGTGTGGCCGGTG
>JANOJR010000656.1:0-5795 GCA_031418855.1 Rubrivivax sp. | reverse complement strand
GCTGTTTGAAGCGCTATCAAGAGCGCCTTGAAGCGCTGCGAAGCGGGCAAATTATACGGCCCCTTATACTGGTTCGAACCCACCCGCCGCCCTCTCAGACAGGCCGCCTGAACACGTAAAGAGACGCATGAAATTCACCGGCACCGACAGCTACATCGCCACGCAAGATTTGATGCTGGCGGTGAACGCCGCCATCACGCTCAAGCGCCCGTTGCTCATCAAAGGCGAGCCCGGCACCGGCAAGACCATGCTCGCCGAAGAGGTGGCCACGGCGCTGGGCATGCCGCTCATGCAGTGGCACATCAAGAGCACCACCAAGGCGCAACAAGGCCTGTATGAATACGACGCCGTGAGCCGCTTGCGCGACAGCCAGCTCTCCGACATCGATGACTCACAGCGCGTCAAAGACATCCGCAACTACATCATCCGCGGCGTGCTGTGGCAGGCCTTCACGGCCGAGGATCCGGTGGTGCTTTTGATCGACGAGATCGACAAAGCCGACATCGAATTCCCGAACGACTTGCTGCGTGAAATCGACCGCATGGAGTTCTACGTCTACGAGACGCGTGAACTCATCAAGGCCACGCACCGGCCGCTGGTCTTCATCACGTCTAACAACGAAAAGGAGCTGCCTGACGCCTTCTTGCGCCGCTGCTTCTTCCACTACATCAAGTTCCCCGACGCGGTGGTGATGCAGGCCATCGTTGACGTGCACTTTCCGAACCTGAAGAAGGAACTGCTCGGCGCGGCGATGAAGACGTTTTACGACGTGCGCAACCTGCCCGGGCTGAAGAAGAAGCCGTCGACCTCGGAGCTGCTCGACTGGCTCAAGCTCTTGGTGGCCGAGGACATTCCGCTCGACGCGCTGCACAGCAAGGACGACAAGGTCTCGCTGCCGCCCCTGGTGGGTGCGCTCTTGAAGAACGAGCAGGACGTGACGCTGTTCGAGAAGCTCGTCTTCATGCAGAAGCATCATCGATGAGTTGGCCGGCGCCCGTCGAGCTGCGCGGCGAACATGCAGCACTGGTGCCTTTGGCGCGCGAGCACGAGCCCGGTCTGATCGACGCCACGCGTGACGGCGAGCTGTGGAAGCTCTGGTACACCGCCGTGCCCTCGCCCGAAGGCATGGCGACTGAAATTCAGCGCCGCCTGAGCCTTCAGTCCAGCGGCTCGATGTTGCCCTTCACGGTGCTGAATGCCAGCGGCCAGATCATCGGCATGAGCACCTACATGAACATTGACGCTACCTACAAACGCGTCGAGATTGGCAGCACCTGGTACGCCAGCCACGTGCAGCGCACGCCGCTCAATACGCAGTGCAAGCTGCTGCTGCTGGCGCATGCGTTTGAGGCGCTGGCGTGCATCGCCGTCGAGTTCCGCACGCACCGGCTGAACACGCAAAGCCGCCGTGCGATTGAACGCCTGGGTGCCCAGCTTGACGGCATCTTGCGCGCGCACCAGGTCAGCCCCAACGGTGCCGTGCGCGACACCGCCGCCTACAGCATCACCGCGCCCGAATGGCCTGCGGTGAAAGCCCACCTTGAATGGCAACTCGCCAAGGCGCGTTGACAAACACCCGTGCACACCATGCCGAAGAAAACCGCGATCACCGTCGACCACCTTTGGCAACTGGCGCGCATAGGCGCACCCAGCTTGTCGCCCGACGGCGCGCAGGCCGTGGCCGCCGTCACGCGCTACACGATGGACGAGAACAAGGGCGCGAGCAGCCTGTGGCTGGTGTCGACGCTGGGCGGCAAAGCGCGTGAGCTGACCACCGCCAGCGACAAGGACGGCGCACCGCGCTGGAGCCCGCAGGGTGAGCTCATCGCCTTCCTCGCCAAGCGCGAACAAGAAGGCAGCAAGGACGAGACGCAGCAGCTCTACCTGATCGCCCCCGACGGCGGTGAAGCGCGCCGCGCGGCCACCGTGGCCACGGGTGTCGAGTCCTTTCGTTGGTGCCCGGATGGCCGCCAAATCGTCTTCGTGTCCTGGGTCTGGCCCGAAGGCAAAGGTGCCAAGGATCAGGCGAAACGCTTCAAGGCCTTCAAAGAACGCAAGGAAAGCGGCTACGCCACCAGCGAAGCGCAATACCGCTACTGGGACCACCATGTGCCCATGGGCCGCGCGGCGCACTTGCATTTGCTCGACACCAAGAGCGGCAAGGTGCGCGACCTCTTCGAGGGCAAGCCCATCGAGCTGACACGCACCGACCCCGACGCGCAGCAATTCGACATCGCACCGGACGGCCGGCACATCGTGTTTGCCTTCGACCCGGCGAGCGAAAAGCGCATCGACGGCCGCTTCGCGCTGGCCGAACTTGAGCTCAAGAGCGGCCGCTTCACCACGCTCGTGCAAGACAGCGACTGGGACTGCTCGGCGCCACGCTACAGCCCCGACGGCAGCCGCATTGCCTTCACCGCCAGCCACCAGGGCGCCAAGCACACCATGCCTCACCAGCTGGCGGTGCTGACACGCACGGCCGCTGGCAAAGCCGGCAAGTTCGACGATTGGCAGGTGCTCAGCGGCGAATGGGACCATGAGGTGCATGCGCCGCTGGTGTGGGAAGAGGATGGCCAGGCGCTGCTCTTCACAGCGCAGCAGCAAGGCCGTCAACACCTGTGGCGCTTTGAGCTCGCCGCGCGGCGTGCCGAAGTGGTGGTGCATGGCGGCTGGGTCCAAGCCTTCGACAAGTGCGCCGGCACGCTGGTCACCCTGGTCGACAGCTTGACGCATCCGCCGCGGCTGCAAGCGCATCTGCCGGGACAGCCACCGCTCAGCGTGGAAAGCTTCAACGACGCCTTGCTCGGCCAAGTCACGCTCGGGCAGAGTGAAGAGCGTTGGTTCGATGGTGCCGCCAGCGTGCCAGTCCCCGAGGGCAAGGCAACCAAAGGCAAGCCCGCCAAAGCCGACAAGGTGCAGATGTGGCTCACCTACCCGCCCGGCATGGATGTGAAGAGCGCGAAGAAGATGCCGCTGCTGCACCTCATCCACGGTGGCCCGCACACTGCCTTTGGCGACGCCTGGCATTGGCGCTGGAACGTGCAGGCCATGGCCGCGCAAGGCTACGTGGTGGCCTGCGTCAACTACCACGGCAGCAGCAGCTTCGGCCACGCTTTCCTCGACAGCATCACCCACCGCTGGGGCGCGCTCGAACTCCAGGACGTGGAGGCCGCCACCGACGTGCTGCTGCAAGAGCCCTGGGCCGACGCCAACCGAGTTTTTGCCAGCGGCGGCAGTTACGGCGGCTTCATGGTGGCGTGGATGAACGGCCACGTACCCGTTGGGCGTTATGCCGCCTACATCTGCCACGCCGGTTGTTTCGACTGGACGGCCATGTTCGCCGACGACGCCTATACCTGGCATGCCAAAGAACTGGGCGGCTGGTACTGGGACAAGCCAGCGCAGGTCAACTCACAAAGCCCGCATGTATTTGCCGGCGCCATGAAGACACCCACGCTGGTGATCCACGGCGCGATGGACTACCGCGTGCCCGACGCGCAAGGCCTGGCCTACTACAACACGCTCAAAGCGCAGGGCGTGCCGGCGCGCCTGCTCTGGTACCCCGACGAGAACCACTGGATCCTGAAGCCACGCAACAACCGCCAGTGGTACGGCGAGTTTTTCGACTGGCTGCGCGCGTGGGACCCGGCCACCAAGTCGACCAAGCCCGGCAAGGCCGGTAAGAAGCGATCAGGCGGCTGACCAGCGCGCGGTAGAGGGCAGCCTCGAAGACACAGGCGCCTCGGCGATCTCGACGCGGTCGCGCCCACTGTCCTTGGCGCGGTACAGCGCGCGGTCCAGCCGGCGCATCAAGTCCAGCTGCGGCTCGGCCGGGTCGCTGGCCAGCGCCACGCCAATGCTCACAGTGATGGGCTGCGACGGCTCCGTGGCCACCGCACACAGCTCGCGCACACGTTCGCGCAGGCGCTGGGCCGCACCGGCCGCACCTGTTTCGTCGGAGTGCGGCAAGAGCACGCAGAACTCTTCGCCCCCCATGCGCCCGATGCGGTCGACATCACGCAGCCCCATAGCCAAGGTGGTGGCCACGCGCGTCAGCACCTCGTCACCCACGCCGTGGCCGAAACGGTCGTTGACGCGCTTGAAGTGGTCGATGTCGATCGACAGCACCGCAAAGGGCGTGCCGTATCGGCGCAGGCGTTCGCCTTCGAGCTTGAGCTTCACTTCAAAGCCACGGCGGTTGAGCACGCCGGTAAGCGTGTCGTGGTCGGACAAGTGGCGCAACTGGCGGACCAGGCGCAGCACCACCATCGCCGCCAACGCGCAGTGCAGCACCAGCATGGCGACCATGATGGTGATGCCAAAGCCAGCGTTGAAGCCGCTGGGCTGGCCGATGGGGCGCACGACATCGGCAGCCACCGGCGCCAGCATGGCACGCAGGGCAAACGCGCCACCTACCAGCCACATGGGCAGCGCGAAGAGCGTGGCGGTGAGCTTGCCGAACTCAAAGCGCAGCCGCGCGGAGAGGTCCACCCCCGCGCCGAGCAAAGGCCAGGCCAGCGCCAGCGAGGTGATGAAAACGAGCCAGTGCTCGTCCAGCGGGAGCGCCACGGCCAGGGCAAGGCCAAGCGCCGCAGCGCTGAACACGCCGATGTGTTCTCGGTCACTCGGGGCCTGCTTGCAAAAGAGTTGCACACCGCGGCGCATGGCCAGCATGGCCGCCACGCCAACTGAGTTGGCGAGCCAGAAGCCAAGCCAGGTGCTGACGCTGTCGCGCATGGCCACGCCGGCCAGGCACGCAGCCATGCCGGCGGCCGCAGCGCCCCAATGCCAGGCCGAACTGCGCGCCAGGCCGATGGCGGCCGCGGCCATCCACATCGCGCCCAGGAATCCTTGCTGGAGGATCACCACCGTCAACAAAAGTCCAGCATTGCTCATAGGCAGAAGGTTCCCTTACGGATGCGCGCCACAATAGGAGGACATCGGACGCGGACCCATGCTGATCAACTTCTTTTACACGCTACGAGCTGCCAAATTGCCGGTCTCCGTGAAGGAGTACCTGACGCTGCTGGAAGCGCTGCGCGAAGGCGTGATCGGCACATCGGTCGACGACTTTTATTTCCTCGCCCGCACCACGCTGGTGAAGGACGAAGCGCACTACGACAAGTTCGACCGCGCGTTCTCGGCCTACTTCAAAGGCGTGGAGTTGCTCACCGATTTCACGCAAGACGTGCCGCTGGAGTGGCTGCGCAAAACCTTGGAGCTCGAACTCAGCGCGGAAGAAAAAGCCGCCATTGAAAAGATGGGCTGGGACGAACTGATGGAGACGCTAAAAAAACGCTTCGAAGAACAGAAAGAGCGCCACGAAGGCGGCAACCGCATGATCGGCACCGGCGGCACCAGCCCCTTCGGCGCTTACGGCTTCAACCCGCAAGGCATCCGCATTGGCCAGGACAAGGGCCGCAACAAGAGCGCGGTGAAGGTCTGGGACCAGCGCGCGTACAAAGACTACGACGACACCAAAGAGCTCGGCACACGCAATATCAAGGTGGCCCTGCGCCGCCTGCGCCGCTTTGCACGTGAAGGCGCCGAAGACGAACTTGACCTCGACGACACCATCCACCGCACGGCCGCCAACGCCGGCATGCTCGACATCAAGATGGTGCCCGAGCGCCACAACAAGGTGAAGGTGCTCTTGCTGATGGACGTGGGCGGCACGATGGACGAACACATCCACCGCGTGGAAGAACTCTTCAGCGCCACCAAGACCGAGTTCAAGCACCTGGAGTTCTATTACTTCCACAACTGCGTCTACGACTTCATGTGGAAGAACAACC
>JANOJR010000655.1:0-3212 GCA_031418855.1 Rubrivivax sp. | reverse complement strand
CGCTGGCTTGCAGCTGGCCCGAGATCAGATTGAAGTAAGTCGTCTTGCCTGCGCCGTTGGGCCCCACGATGGCGGTGAGCGTGCCCGGCGTGAACACGCAGGAGACGTGGTCGACAGCGACATGGCCACCAAAGCGGATCGTGAGGTCGCGGGTTTCGAGCATCGGGGCTTGGCTCCCTCCCCCGGAAGGGGGAGGGTTGGGGTGGGGGTGAAATGCTGAGCGTTCGCGATGATTGTTAGCAGCATGAGGCGGGGCCGCAGTCGACCCCCTCCCCAGCCCTCCCCCTGCCAGGGGGAGGGAGTAAATCAGCGCTTATTGCGGATCGGAATGTTCATCTCCTCCGCCTTGATCACCCGCACCAGCTCCGGCACGCCCCACTCAAACGCAGGGTCGGACTTGATCTTGAAATGGAACATGTCCTGCATCGCCTGGTGGTCTTCCTTGCGGAAGGTCATCTTGCCTTTGGGCGTCTCGAAGCTCATGCCTTCCATCGCCGCGATGAGCTTGTCGCTGCCCGTGTCACCCTTGGTCTTCTTCAGCGCTTCCACCACCGCAATGCCGGCACTCATGCCACCGGCGGTGAAGAAGTCGGGCGGGCTCTTGTACTTGCTGTAGTGGTTGGCCACCAGCCACTCGTTCACCGGGTTCTTCGGGATGCCGAAGTAGTAGTAGGTGGCGCCTTCCATGCCGGGGATGCGCTTGTACTGCACCATCGCCGGCAGGATGTTGCCGCCGGTGGCGATCTCGATGCCAAAGCGCTGTGGCTCCATGTCCAGCATCTTGAAGGGGATGGCGATGTTGCCGGCCCAGGCCACGACAACGATCTTGCGCCCGGGCAAGCCCTTCAACTTGTCGAAGATGCGCTGCGCCGCCGGCGTGATGTCGGTGGTGGCCATGGGCACGTATTCCTCGTGCACGATCTTGGCCTTCTTGAAGGCTTCCTTGAAGGCCTTGATGCCGTCGCGGCCAAAGGCATAGTCTTGTGCCAGTGTGGCGATCGTTAGCCCTTCTTTGTCGAAGGCCACGGCGTTGGCGATGGCGTCTTGCGAGCTGCTGCGCCCGGTGCGAAAGATGTACTTGTTCCACTTGTCGCCCGTGATGGCGTCGGCCACCGCAGGCTCCACGAGCAGGATCTTCTTCGCCTCTTCGGCCACCGGCAGCATGGCCAGCGCCACGCCCGAGCTGGTGGTGCCGACAGCGAGGTCAACCTTGTCGTCGGCGTAGGCCTGGGTCAGCAGCGTCTTGCCCAGGTCGGGCTTGCCCTGGTCGTCTTTCTCGATGACCACGAGCTTCCTGCCCGCCACCGTCATGGTGCCGCCGGTGGCGTAGTCCAGGCCCATCATGAAGCCCACCGACGACTGCTTGGCATAGGCCTCCAGCGCGCCGGTCTTGCCCATGATGTGGGCGATGCGGATGTCTTTGGGCTGGGCCAGGGCAGCACTTGCGGCCAGAGCCAGGGGAATCAGGAAAGTCAGCGTACGGCGTTTCATGCGGTGGCATCCTTAGTAAAAATCGAGAGTCAGAGCCCGAGTATCGATCAGTGATGTTTTAAGTCTCAACCCAGGAGGCGTTTTGCAGGAAATACCGCAAGCCATGTTGCAGATCGACGGCATCGACATCCATGTCGAAGGCCACGGCCCCGAGACCATGGTGATGGTGCACGGGTGGCCCGACACCTGGCGTTTGTGGGATGCCCAGGTGGCGCACTTCAAGGCCGCGCACCGCTGCGTACGCTTCACCTTGCCGGGCTTCGATGTCAGCAAGCCGCGCCGCGCGTACACGCTAGCCGAGCTCACGAGCTTCTTCGATCGCGTCATCACGCACACCAGCCCCGGCGCGCCGGTGACGCTGATGCTGCACGACTGGGGCTGCCTCTTCGGCTACGCGTATGTGATGCGTTATCCGCTGCAGGTGAAGCGCCTCATCGGCATCGACATCGGCGACGCCATGTCGCGCGAATTCATCGCCTCGTGCAGCGTGGGCGCCAAGCTCGGCATCGCCGCGTACCAGCTCTGGCTGGCGTTGGCCTGGCTGCTGGCCGGCCGCGTGAGCCCGCGCCTGGGCAACGCCATGACACGCTGGATGGCGCGCCAGCTCGGCTGGCGTGGTGACGCCGCGCTGCTGGGCGCGCAGATGAACTACCCCTACGCGGCCCTGTGGAGCGGCCGCTTTGGGCGCGTGCGGCCCGTAGCGCCCAGCTGCCCGATGTTCTATGCCTACGCGCAGCGCAAGCCTTTCATGTTCCATTCGGCGGCCTGGCTGGCGCGCATCGCGGCCACGCCTGGCCATCATGTTGAACGTTATGACACGGGGCACTGGGTCATGCGCCAGGCCGCTGCACAGTTCAACGCCGATGTCTCGGTCTGGTTGCAACGCGGCGCGCGGGGGACGCCATGACCCTGCCCACCACCGAGCTCTTCCTCATCGCGATGGTGGTCATCTTCACCGTGCCTTACCTGCTGTGGCGCCTGGGCCGCACCGACTATTGGGCGCCGCTGGTGGTGGTGCAAATCCTCACCGGCATCGTGCTTGGCCCCGGCGCTCTGGGCGCGGCGTTTCCCGACACCTACGGCTTCGTCTTCACCCCGGCCGTGGTGCAGTCGCTCAATGGCGTGGCTTGGTGGGCCGTGATGCTCTTCGTCTTCATCGCCGGCACCGAGCTCGATTTGAAGCAAGCCTGGATGCATCGGCGCGAGACCGGTATCACCGCCGCGGCGGTCTTAGTCTTCCCGCTGCTGCTGGGTGCGCTCGTGGCGATTGGCCTGCTCACCAGCGGTGGCGGCTGGATGGGTGCTGCGGCGCGGCCCTGGCAGTTCGTGGCGGGCATCGGCATGGCCTGCGCGGTGACGGCGCTGCCCATCCTCATCTTGCTGATGGAAAAACTCGCCATCCTGCGCCAGCCGCTGGGCCAGCGCATCCTGCGTTATGCCAGCCTGGACGACATCGCCATCTGGGGCGTGCTCGCACTCATCTTGATGGACTGGGAACGCGTGGGCCGCCAGCTCGGCTTCCTGCTCGCCTTCGCGGTGCTCGCCATCGGCCTGCGCTGGCTGATGCGCGCGCTGCCCGTGCGCGACCGCTGGTATGTGGCGCTGATCTGGCTGGCCGTCTGCGGCTTCGGCGCCGACTGGGCCGGCCTGCACTACATGGTGGGCGCCTTCCTCGCCGGCGTGGTCATCGACGCCGAGTGGTTCGGCCAGGAGCAGCTCGA
>JANOJR010000654.1:0-14444 GCA_031418855.1 Rubrivivax sp. | reverse complement strand
CAACACGCTGACGGGCTTGAACCTGCGCCACCGCATCAAGATCGGCGCGGCGGGCAAGGTCATCGGGGCGTTTGACATCGCGCGGCTGATGGCCATCGGCGCCGACTGGTGCAACGCCGCGCGCGGCTTCATGTTCGCGCTAGGCTGCCTACAGGCCCAGACCTGCCACACGGGTGCCTGCCCTACGGGGGTGACGACGCAAGACCCGCAGCGCCAGAAGGCCCTGGTGGTGCCCGACAAGACCGAGCGCGTCTACCGCTTCCACCAGCACACGCTCTTGGCGCTACGCGAGATGGTGCAGGCCGCAGGCCTCAAGCACCCCAATGAGGTCAAGGCCACGCACATCGTGCGACGGCTGGCCGGTGGCGAGGTGCGCTTGCTGGCCAATGTGCTGACCTTCCTCCAGCCGGGTGTGCTGCTGGCCGCCAGCGCCGGGCGCGCGCCTTGGCCGCACATGGTTTTCGAGCTTTACTGGCCGCTGGCCCGCAGCGACAGCTTCGCTGCGGTCGCGCCTGCCCAGGCAGCCCAGTCTGTTCAGACGGGCACGGGCGGCGCGGTGTCGATGAAGCTCGAGCGTGCGGAGAGCTTGTCGTAGAGCTTGTGCAGGTTGGCGTGATCGTCACGCCACTTGATGTGCGCGAAGCGAAAGTCAAGATAGCCTAACGCGCAACCTACGGCCACATCGGCCAGCGTGAAGTGGTTGCCGGTGCACCAGGGTTTGTCGCCCAGGCCTTGCCCCATGGCCTTGATGGCGGCGTCCACGCGTGACATCTGGCGGGCGATCCAGGCTTGTGAGCGTTGCTCGGGCGTGCGCCCTGCCCAGTTGGCTTCCAGCCGCGCCAGGATGCTGGCGTCGAGCAGGCCGTCGGCCAGGGCTTCCCAGGTGCGCACTTCCACGCGCTCGCGGCCTGACGCCGGGATGAGCTTGCCCACGGGCGACAGCGTGTCGAGGTACTCGACGATGACGCGTGAATCAAACACCGCCTCGCCGCCTTCCAGCACCAGGCAGGGCACCTTGCCCAATGGGTTGCTCTTGAGCATGGCGTCGCTGGCCCAAACGTCTTCAAGCATCAGCTCGCATTCGAGCTTCTTTTCGGCCATCACCACGCGTACTTTGCGCACATAGGGGCTGGTCAGCGCACCGATGAGTTTCATGGAGTCTTGGTTCTTTCTTTTAGCCCTGGGTCCTAACCATTCTAGTCAGCGACCCCTTTCAAGTGGCCGTGTGATGTCGTGTGAAATCCACGCGCGCGGGGCGCCCGGGCAGGTGGAGCTGGGCGCCGCGTTCAGGCGCTTGCGCGATGAGTGCACCAGCGCGCACCACGAACAAGCGCTGCGCACGCAGACGGATCGCCTCCTCGGGCGAGCGCGCCTGCAAGAGCACCAAGTTGGCGCGGCAGCCGGCTGCGAGGCCATAGCCGTCGAGGCCCATCACGCGCGCGGCGTTGACGGTGACAGCCTCAAAACACTGGCGCATGGCCGCCTGCGAGGTCATCTGCGCGACATGCAAGCCCATGCTGGCCACTTCCAGCATGTCGGCCGAACCCAGCGCATACCAAGGGTCCATCACGCAGTCGTGGCCGAAGGCGACGTTGATGCCTGCAGCTAACAATTCAGGCACGCGGGTCATGCCGCGCCGCTTGGGGTAGCTGTCGTGGCGGCCTTGCAGCGTGATGTTGATGAGCGGGTTGGCCACCACGTGCAGCTGCGCCTCGGCCATCAGGGGCAGCAGCTTGCTCACGTAGTAGTTGTCCATCGAATGCATGGACGTGAGGTGCGAACCGGTCACGCGGCCTTGCAGCCCCAGGCGCTGGGTGTGGCAGGCCAGCGTTTCGACATGGCGCGACAGTGGGTCGTCGCTCTCGTCGCAGTGCATGTCCACCGGCAGGCCGCGCTGCGCAGCCAGCTCGCACAGCAGTTGCACGCTGAGCGCGCCCTCATCCATCGTGCGCTCGAAGTGCGGGATGCCGCCAACGACATCAACCCCAAGGCCCAGCGCGCGCTTCAGGTTGGCTAACGCGTTAGCGGAGCGCAGCAAGCCGTCTTGCGGAAAAGCCACGAGTTGCAGGTCGAGATACGGCTTGACCTGGGCCTTGACGTGCAGCAAGGCCTCCACCGCCAACAGCCGGTCGTCGCAGATGTCGACATGCGAGCGGATGGCCAGCAGCCCCTGCGCCACGGCCCAGTCGCAGTAGGCCAGCGCACGCGACACCAGCGCCTCTTGCGTCAGCAGCGGCTTGAGTTCACTCCAAAGCTGGATGCCTTCGAGCAAAGTGCCGCTGGCATTGACGCGCGGCAGGCCGTGGCTGAGCGTGGCGTCGAGATGAAAGTGCGCGTCGACAAAGGGCGGGCTCAGCAGCCAGCCCTGCGCGTCGATGATCTCGGCACCCGGCGGCGCAACCAGCGCGGGGCCAAGGGCGGCGATGCGGCCATCCATCGCCAGCACGTCAATGCCGCTGCGGCCGTCGGGCAGCGTGGCATTGCGGATCAAGAGTGGCTTGGCCATATCAGGCGCGGCTACTTCATGAACGACGGCAACCACAGCGCCAGCTGCGGGAAGAACAGCACCATGGCCAGCCCCACCACCAGCGGCACGCAAAAGATCGCCGAGCCGCGAAAGATTTGCAGCATGCCCACGTCTTTCAAGAGCGCGTTCATGACGAACATGTTCATGCCCACGGGCGGCGAGATCAAGCCCACCTGCACCACCAGCACGATGAGCACACCAAACCACACCGGATCAAAACCCAGCGCGGTGACGACGGGGAAGAACACCGGCAGTGTCAGTAACACCATCGTTAGCTCTTCCATGATGGTGCCCAGCACGACGTAGACCAGCATCATCGCGGCGATGACTGCCAGCGGCGGCAGGCCCAGCTGCGTGATGCCGTCTTTCAAGTCGCCGGGCATGGTGGTGAAGTTGACGAAGGCCGAGAAGATCGACGCGGCGATGAGGATGGTGAAGAGCATCGCCGTCGTGCGCGCGCTTTCCAGCAAGACCTCATACAAGACTTTGGGCGTGAGCGTGCCACGCAGCAGCGCGAAGAAAAAGGCGCCAGATGCGCCGATGCCCGCGCCTTCGGTGGCCGTGAACACACCGCCGTAAATGCCGCCAAGCACGATGACCACCAACACCAGCACGCCCCAGATGCCACGCAGCGCGGCTATGCGCTCCGTCCAGCTGCTGCGTGGCCCTGCCGGGCCGGCGTTGGGGTCGCGCCAGATAACCCACAGCACGCCGAGCATCAGCAAGCCCGCGCACACCAGCCCGGGCAGCACACCGGCCGCGAAGAGTTTGCCGATGTGCGTTTCGGTGACGATGCCGTAAATGACCATGATGGTCGACGGCGGAATCATGATCCCCAGCGTGCCACCGGCCGCGATGACGCCGGTGGACAGGTAGTCGGCATAGCCCAGCTTCTTCATCGGCGGAAAGGCGACCTTGCTCATCGTGGCACAGGTGGCGATCGACGAGCCGCAGATCGCGCCAAAGCCCGCACAGGCCACCACCGTGGCGTGCGCCAGGCCACCACGCAGGTGGCCCACGAAGGTGAACGCCGCGCGAAAGAGCTCATGCGCCAGCCCCGCGCGCGCCACAAAGTTGCCCATCAAGATGAACAGCGGCACCACGCTCAGCGTGTAGGCGAAGCCCGTGTCGAACACGACCTGCGATGCGTTGGCCATGGTCGGCTGCCAGCCACGCATGAGGCCCAGGCCGATGAAGCCGACCAGCCCCATGGCGAAGGCCAGCGGCACGCGCAAAAGGGCGAGCACGAAGACGCCGGCAAAGCCGAGCAGCGCGTCAGTCACAACAGGGCACTCACCACACGACACTCACAGCGCGCCTTCGCTCAACCCGGCGGCGTGCTGCCCGGCCTCGGGCTTGACGATCAACCAAGCGTGCATCAGCGCCGTCAGCGCGAGCAGCAAGGCCATGGCGTAGACCACCACGTCCACACGCAAAAGCAGCTGCGCGGTGGTCTGGCCCGACTCGCTGATCTGCCCGGCCTTGACCCACATGGCCCAGGCCAGGCCGCCGAGCAGCGTGGCGCTCAGCGCTTCGACTAGCACCTGCTGCACACGGCGCAGCCAGCGCGGCATCAGCGCGTCGAGCGAATCGAAGGTGACGTGTTCACCACGCAGCGACACCAGCGGCAGCGCGGCGAAGATGACGCAGACCATCAACAGCTCGGTGAGCTCCAGCGAGCCGGGCAGCGAGCTGTCCAGCAGCTTGCGCCCGCTCACGTCCACGAGGGTGAGCAGCATGATGGCGAAGAGGCCCAGTGCGGCCATCACGCCGCACAGCGTGGTGAGTGCCTTCTTCAAGCCACGCGCCTACTGCGCCTTCTTGATCTCGGCGCGGAACTCGCCCAGCACCTTCTTGGCGTCCTTCAAGCCCTTCTTCTCGGCCTCAGTGATCCACTTGGTTTCCAGCGGCGCGGTCTTCTCGCCCACCGCTTTGACGAAGGCCGCGTCGGCCTTGCTGAATTGCACGCCCGCGGCTTGCATGAAGGCCATGCCCCGGCGGTCGACCTTGTCCCAGCTGCGGCCGAACATGCGCGCGGCGAACTCGCCCGAGAGCTCGTCCACGGCCTTCTTCATGTCGGGTGCGAGCGCGTCGTACTTGGCCTGGTTCATCATGAACACGAAGCTGGTGTTGTACAGGCCGCCGGGGAAGAACGTGGCGTGCTTGATGACCTTGTCGATCTTGAAACCTTCCACCGACTCGGCCGGGAACAGCGTGCCGTCCATCACCCCTGTCGACAGCAGCTCGTAGCTTTCGGTCGCCGGCTTGAGCGTGACGTTCATGCCCAGCGACTTGCTGATCTCGTTGACCATGCCGCCGCCGATGCGGAACTTCAAACCCGCCAGGTCGTCGACTTTGGTGATCGGCCGCTTGGTGTTGAAGACGATGCCCGGGCCGTGCGTGAACACCGCCAGCACCTTCACGCCCTTGTGTTCGTCAGCAAAGGCCGGGTACTTGGCGTACATGCGCTGAAAGGCCACCGACGACGCTTCTGCCGAGTCGCCAAGGAAAGGCAGCTCCACCATCTGCGTGGTGACAAAGCGGCCCGGTGTGTAGCCATGCACCGTGAAGGAGATGTCAGCCAGGCCGTTGCGCACGGCGTCAAGGGTGCCCGGCGGCGCGCTCACCGCACGCGGCAGCAGATTGCACTTGAGCTTGCCCGCGGTCTTTTGTTCGAGCAGGTTGCACCACTCCTTTTGCGTTTCGGTCAGTGAGTGCGACGGAGGCACCCATGACGACGCGGTGAGCACGACCTGGGCACTGGCCAAGGCCGGCAGCATGGCGAGCGTGGCCAGGGCCAGCTTCAGGGGGCGGGACTTCAACAACATGGCAACTCCTTGGGTTTGATGCGTGCGCGCAAGCGCATGGGCGCGAATTCTCCGGCCCCCACGCCACCCAAGCCGGCGGTGTTTGCACTAGGGATTCCACGGGGTGGCGAACGGCGCACGCATGTCGGCAAGCCTGTGATGCGCCCCCGCACTCCGGGGGCAGGCAAGGCGCGCGCGCATGCCTAGCATCGCGCCAGCCCATGAACACCCTCAGCTCCATGTCCAAACTGCTCGCCGCTTTGCAACACATGCAGGCCCTGCCTGCACGCGCACCCGCCCATGCCAGGATGGCCGCGCATCACGAGCTGGCACGCGCCTATGTCGACGAAGGCGCGCTGGCGTCGGCCGAGGCCCACCTCGAGCGCGCCTTGGCTGCGAGCTTGGCCGTGCCAAGCGTGGACGCGCAGGTTGACCTCTTGTGCGACTTGGGCGAGCGCACGGCGCAGGCCGCCGAGCAGGCCGAGCGCGCCACGCAGGGCGCTGGCCGCGACGCCACGCAGCGCGCGCGCCAGCACGCCGCAGCCGCCGCGCGGCTGGCCTCCCACGTGTCCGACCCCGCCTGGGAGGTGACGGTGCTGCTGCGTATCAGCGACATCTTCAACCGGCTGGGCGACCACTTCGACGCCAGCGCGCTGCAAACGCGCGCCTTGCGTTTGATGGCGCAGCAGTCAAGCACTCTGCGCGCCCGCCCCGGCACGCTCAGCGCGGGGCGCACGCGCTAGCCGGTCTACTTGCCAAACCGCAGGTACAGCGGGTCGTCTCCGGTCGCGTGCTGCACCTGCGCGTTGTCAAACGCCGCGAAGCCAAAGCCGTAGGCGGCGTTCAAGTCGCTGAACTGCACATCGAACTTGCTGCCCGTGACGAGCTTGCGGCTAACTTCTGAGGTGTGCGTGCCCGCAGCCCAACGCACGGCGACGTTGACGTCCGCGCGATCGCCCACCAGGCGCAGCACGATGTACGACGCCACCTCGTCACCGGGCTTGAAGCGGCTGTCGTCAAAAGCCACCTGGTCGCCGTCGACGATGTGATAGCTGCCGCCGGCATTGGCGGCACGACCGTCCTTGTTCATGAACGCCGGCTTGCCGTCGATCAGATCAAAGGCTCGGTACTCCGGGCCACCGGGGTCGCTCTTGCGGCCGGCGTTGGGCGAGGTCTTGGCGTCATAGCGCGTGTGGTCGAGGTACTGGTCGTCAACCTTGCCCAGCGGCGCCGTGCGCCCGCTCTTCATGTGCCACATGTCGCCAAGCTGGCCCTCGCTGCGCAGGTACTTGTTGCCGTAGGGCTTGCCCTCGCCGAGGTGGCAGGCCACCGCACAGCCGCGCTGGTCGAAGTTGGTGATGGAGTTGTTGATGTTCCAAATCATCGCCCACTTGTCTTCGTAGTAGACGTTGTCGTCACCACCCTTGTCGGCCGGATCTTTGAGCTTCTTCCACGAGCCGTCGGCTTGCTTCTGGAACGGCCCGCGGCGGATGGAATGCGTGGGGTCGGCGTACTGCACCAGGAAGTACACCATGTCGCCGCTGACCACGGCCTTCAGTGTTGCCGTGGTGGCGCCCTTGCCATCGGCGAAGTTGACGCCGCCACTGAGCGCCACCTTGAGCGGCCTGGCTGCGGCCCATGCCGCGTCATCGGCCACACCATCCAGGCGCGGCGGTGTGGCCACTCGGGCGGCCATCAGCACATTGGGCGCAAGCGCTTCTTCGCGGTTGGCGCAAGCGCCGAGCAAGCTGGCCATCACGGCCAGGGAACACAAGGTCAACGTGCGAGTCATGATTTGGCGTCCAGGTTGCGGGTTCGTCACCGCAGCCATTGGAGCCCTGGACTCACAGGCCAGGCTTGATCCAGCACAACCAAGGCGCGCCCCGTTGCGAAGCGCTAGCGTTGGACGGGAGCGGCCCCACTCGGACGCGCATCCACTTCGGCGAAGAGCTGCGCGGCCGTGAGATCGAGCGCGACGCTGCGCAACTGCACGGCGTCACCGGGCTCGAAGGGATGCAGCACCCACAGGCCGTCGGTACCCTCGCGATGCAAGTCGGCACGCCGGCCGTCGCTGTCGATCACGAGAACTTCCTGCAAGCTCGGCAGCTTTCGGTAGGCCGCGAATTTGGCACCGCGGTCGTAGGCGGCGGTGGAGGCTGCGAGCACTTCCACCACCAAGTCGTTGGCACCGTCAACGAAGCGGCGGCAGTACCGGCCGCGCGGGCCTTGCACTTGCGGCGGTACAGGCGTTAGCCTCCCACCATGGACACCGCCCATCGCACGAGCGACCAGCAAAGCCTCTTGCTCACCCAAGCGGCCGTTCGCGCATTGACGCAGACGCCAGCGTTGATGGCCGCCGTCGTGGGCACGCTCGACCACTGGGATGCCGTCGCGCCGCCGGCCTCCAAAGCCCTGCGCGACGAATGGCGCGAGATCGTCGCCAAGCAGCAATGGCAGCGCGCGCTTGATCCGGGCGAGCGTGGCCAACAACTGCGCCAGGCGTCCCCACTTGGCAAGGCGCTAGCCCCCGACCTGCGTCTGGCCATCATTCGACTATGCAAAGGCCGCAGCTCGAACACCTGATTCGGGCGGCCGCCGAGATCACGAACCAATACGAGTTCGTGGTTGTCGGCAGCCAGTCGATCCTGGGCAGCGTCGATGCACCGCCGGCCGAATGCCTCGTGTCGATGGAAGCAGACATTTACCCGCTGAACGCACCTGAACTTGCGGACCTGATCGACGGCGCCATTGGTGAGTTGTCGATGTTCCATGACCAATTCGGCTACTACGCGCAGGGCGTGTCGCCTTCTACGGCGCGTCTGCCACAGGGTTGGTTCGAACGTGTCGTGCGGCTGCAAACGACGGGTACCAACCAGCGTGTCGCGTATTGCCTGGATCCCGTCGATCTCTTCGTATCGAAAGCCTGCGCGGCGCGCGAGAAGGATGCTGACTTCAATCGCGCGTTACTCGCACATGGCGTCGTCACGATGGACCAGGCTCTGGAGCGCGTGGCGAAACTCGACGACAGGGATGAGTCTGCGCGTGCCGCAGCGTGGATCAAGCGCCTGACAATGCCGCTACAGGGGTAGCAGCGCACGCCGCCAACTCACCGCGCCAGCACTGCGCGCAGCGCCACTCCGGTGTGCGAGCCGGCCGCCACCACCTGCTCCGGTGTACCTGCCACCACGACGCGCCCGCCTTCGCCGCCGCCTTCGGGCCCAAGGTCGATGACCCAGTCGGCTTCGGCGATGACGTCGAGGTCGTGCTCGATGACGATCACCGAGTGGCCGCCGTCCACCAGCCGGTGCAGCACGCGGATGAGCTTTTCCACGTCCGCCATGTGCAGGCCCACGGTCGGCTCGTCTAACACGTAAAGGGTGTGGGGCGCTTTGTTGCCGCGGCGCGTGATGTCGTCGCGCACCTTGCTGAGCTCGGTCACGAGCTTGATGCGCTGGGCTTCGCCGCCGCTGAGCGTGGGGCTGGGCTGGCCGAGAGTGAGATAGCCCAGCCCGACATCGGCCAGCAGTTGCAGCGGGTGGCTGATGGCCGGCATGCTGGCGAAGAAGCTGACGGCTTCGTCGACTTCCATGCGCAGCACGTCGCCGATGCTTTTGCCGCGCCAGCTCACCGCCAGCGTCTCGGGGTTGAAGCGCTGGCCGTGGCAGGTGTCGCAGGGCACCTTCACGTCCGGCAGGAAGCTCATGGCGATGGTGCGTTGGCCCTGGCCTTCGCAGCCCGGGCAGCGGCCCTGGCCGGTGTTGAAGCTGAAGCGCGCGGCGTTATAGCCACGCGCTTTGGCTTCCAGGGTTTCGGTGAAGAGCTTGCGGATGGTGTCCCAGAAGCCGATGTAGGTGGCGGGGCAGGAACGCGGCGTTTTGCCGATCGGGGTTTGGTCGACTTCGAGCACGCGGTCTATGGTCTCGAAGCCCGCCAGGCCGGTGCAGCCCGTCAGCTTCGGTAGCTTGTTGGCCGCCAGATCGTCGCGGCCGGCCTTGCTGGCCTTCATGGCCACGATGTTGTGGACGTTGGCCAGCAGCACGTCGCGCGCAAGCGTGCTCTTGCCCGAGCCGCTGACGCCGGTGACGGCGACCAGGCGTTGCAGGGGGATGGTGACGCTGACGTTTTGCAGGTTGTGCAGGTGGGCGTTCGTGATGTGGAGGTGGTGGGGCGGGCTTTCGACCCCCTCCCCAGCCCACCCCCTGCCAGGGGGGGGGGGCACTTGCAGGTCCCTCCCCCAGGCCGGGGGTGGGTTTGGGGGGGGGTGGATTGGCGCCACCGCCGTCTGCCCCCCCCCCACCCCCCGCCGCGCCACCAGCGGATGTCTTAACGGATGTGCCAGCAACCTGCCCGTTAGCGACGCCGCATTCGCCGACAATTCCGCCACCGTACCTTCGGCCATCAGCTGCCCACCGCGTTTGCCCGCACCCGGGCCGATGTCGATGATGTGCTCGGCGCGGCGGATGGTGTCTTCGTCGTGCTCCACCACCACCAGCGTATTGCCTTTCTCACCGAGCTTGGCCAGCGCCTTGAGCAGGATGCCGTTGTCGCGCGGGTGCAGGCCGATGGTCGGCTCGTCGAGCACGTAGCACACGCCTTGCAAGTTGCTGCCGAGTTGCGCGGCCAGGCGGATGCGCTGCGCTTCGCCGCCGCTCAAGGTGGGCGCGGCGCGGTCGAGCGTCAGGTAGTTCAGGCCCACGTCTTCCAGGAATTCGAGCCGGCTTTTGATCTCGCTCACCACGTCGCGAGCGATGTCGGCGTCGCGGCCGGTGAGTGCCAGCGCGTCGACCCAACGTCGCACCTCGCGCACGGACATCGCGGCGATGCTGGCGATGGCTCGCGCTTCAAACGTCACCGCGCGCGCGCTCGGGTTGAGCCGCGCGCCGTGGCATTCGGTGCAGGCGATGTCTTGCACGCCTTCGACCTCGGCCTCTTCAGCCGGGAAGCTCTTCTCGCGGCCCTGGTTGTCGTCGTCACGCACCGAGTCGTCGTAGGCCTTGCGCTGCTCGCGCGTGAGCTTCAAACCCGTGCCGACGCAGCCACTGCACCAGCCATGTTTGCTGTTGTAGCTGAACATGCGCGGGTCGAGCTCGGGGTAGCTGGTGCCGCAGGTCGGGCAGGCGCGTTTGGTCGAGAAGACCTTGAGCTCGCCCAAGCCCAGACCATTCAGATGGCGCGTACTTTCGGGGTTATCCATGGCTACGCCCAGGCCGTCCAGCGGGTGCAGAAGGTGCAGCACGCCTTTGCCCAGCTCCAGCGTTTTTTGCAGCAGCGCGCGCAGCTCGGGTTCGTTGTCCGTGCCGATGACCAGGTCGCCGATGGGCAGCTCCAGCGTGTGTTCCTTGAAGCGGTCGATGCGCGGGAAGGGGCTCAGACTGAGGAACTCACCGTCGACGCGCAGGTGCGTGTGGCCACGCGCTTTGGCCCACTTCGCCAGGTCGGTGTAGACGCCTTTGCGGTTCACCACCAGGGGTGCCAGCAGGCCAACGTGCTGGCCCATGTGCCCGCCCAAGGACGGGTCGCGCAGCAGCTGTGCGGCAATGCTGTCGACGCTTTGCGCTTTCACCGGCGCGCCGTCTTTCACGCAGTGCTGCAAACCCAGCTTGACCCACAGCAGGCGCAGGAAGTGCCAGACCTCGGTGGTCGTCGCCACCGTGCTTTTGCGTCCGCCGCGCGAGAGGCGCTGCTCGATGGCCACCGTCGGCGGAATGCCGTACACCGCATCCACCTCAGGCCGCCCTGCTGGCTGCACGATGCTGCGCGCATAGGCGTTCAGGCTTTCCAGGTAGCGGCGCTGGCCTTCGTTGAAGAGGATGTCGAACGCCAGCGTGCTTTTGCCCGAGCCGCTGACGCCGGTGATGACGTTGAACTTGCCACGCGGGATGTCGACGTTCAGCGACTTCAGGTTGTGTTCACGCGCATTGACGATGGAGATTGAATTGGCTTTGCCCGGCTGCACGGCGCGCGCCGCGCGAACCTGTTGTTGCAAGAGCGCTTGCAGCGGCCGGCCGTCCTCGACCTTGTGCCCACCCAGGCCGAGGGACACGTCGTACTCGCGCAGCGCCAGCCCGGTGTGTGACGTGGGGTGCGCCTTCACGTCCTCGGGCGTGCCGAAACACACCAGCTCGCCGCCGGCCTCACCGCCTTCGGGGCCGAGGTCGATGATCCAGTCGCTGCTGCGAATGACGTCGAGGTTGTGCTCGATGATGAGCAGCGAGTGCCCGGCATCGAGCAGCTTGCGCAGCGCGCGCATGAGTTTGGCGATGTCGTCGAAGTGCAGCCCGGTGGTCGGCTCGTCAAAGAGGAAGAGCGTGCCCTTCTTCGCCATGCGCTGACTTGGCGCGTTAGCGGCGTCGGCCAGAAAGCCCGCGAGCTTCAGGCGCTGCGCTTCACCTCCCGAGAGTGTGGGCACGGGCTGGCCCAGGCGCACGTAGTCCAGGCCCACGTCGATGATGGGCTGCAGGCGCGCCACCACCTCGCGGTCGTTCTGGAACCAGTGCGCCGCTTCCGCCACGGTGAGGTCAAGCACGTCGGCGATGCTCAGCGACATCGGCCCGCGCAGCACCTTCACATCCAACACTTCGGCGCGGTAGCGGCGGCCGTCGCAGTCGGGGCAGCGCAGGTAAACGTCGCTCAAGAACTGCATCTCGACATGCTCGAAGCCCGAGCCGGTGCAGCTGGGGCAGCGGCCGTCGCCGGCGTTGAAGCTGAAGGTGCCGGCGGTGTAGCTGCGCTCGCGCGCCGTGGGGGCGTCGGCGAAGATCTTGCGCAGTTCGTCAAAGGCGCCGACGTAACTGGCCGGGTTGCTGCGCGCGGTTTTGCCGATCGGGCTTTGGTCGACGAAGACGGCTTCGGAGAGGTGGTCGGCGCCGAGCAATCGATCATGCGCACCGGGCGTTTCGGTGGGTTTGCCGAACTGGCGGGCGAGTGCGGGGTAGAGCACATCCTGGATCAGCGTGCTCTTGCCCGAGCCCGAGACGCCAGTGACGCAGACCAGGCGTTGCAGCGGGAAGCTAACGTCGATGTTGCACAGGTTGTGTTCACGTGCGCCTTCAAGGATCAACTTCGGCGTAGCCTCATGCACCAGCCGCTTGAAGCCCATGCCGACTTGTTTGCGCGCGCCGAGATAAGCGCCGGTCAGCGTGTCGGCGTGGCGCGCGGCGTCGGGCGTACCGTCGAAGACGATGCGGCCACCACGCTCGCCGGGGCCGGGGCCCATGTCGATCAGGCGGTCGGCGGCGAGCATCACCGCCGGGTCGTGTTCGACCACGACCAAGGTGTTGCCAGCGTCGCGCAGCCGGTGCATGGCCTGCACGATGCGGTTCATGTCGCGCGGGTGCAAGCCGATGCTGGGCTCGTCCAGCACGAAGAGTGTGTTGACCAGCGAGGTGCCTAAAGCGGTGGTGAGGTTGATGCGTTGCACCTCGCCGCCCGAGAGCGTGCGGCTTTGGCGGTCGAGCGTGAGGTAGCCCAGGCCGACATCGCAGAGGTACTTCAGGCGCGTGCCGATTTCTTCGTACAAGAGGTGCAGTGGGTCCTTGACGCCCCCTGCCTTGACGGCGGCGGGGGTAATGCGGTCGAAGAACTTGCGCAGGCGCTCGATCGATACCTGCATCAAGTCATGCAGACACAAACCCGGCAGCGCTTCGAGCTGCGCGCGCGACCATTTCGCCCCCATCGGCATGGCGCGCTTCTCAGGCGTTAGCACGGCGTCGGCGTCGCCCTTCGAGCCCATGCGCCAGAGCAGCGATTCCAGCTTCAGCCGGGCGCCGCCGCAGCTGGTGCAGGGCGTGTAGCTGCGGTACTTGGACAAGAGCACGCGGATGTGCATCTTGTAGGCCTTGCTCTCCAGATACGCGAAGAAGCGATGCACGCCGAACCAGTGTTGACTCCACTTGCCGTTCCAGATTGGCGAGCCGTGGATGACCCAGTGGCGCTGCGCGTCGGTGAGCATGTTCCAGGCGGTGTCGCGCGGGATGCCGGCGTCACCGGCGTGGCGCATCAGGTCGTCCTGGCATTCCTTCCAGGCGGGGGTCTGCATCGGTTTGATCGCGCCGTTGCGCAGCGTCTTGCGGCCGTCGGGGATGACCAGCCCCAGGTCAACGCCGATGATGCGGCCGAAGCCACGGCAGGTGTCGCAGGCGCCGTAGGCCGAGTTGAAGGAGAAGAGCGCGGGCTGCGGGTCAGCGTAACGCCGGTCGCTTTCGGGGCAGTGCAGGCCGGTCGAGAAACGCCACAGCTCAGCGTCCTCGCCCGCCGCCACGTTCAGCCGCCCACTGCCGCGCTTGAGTGCCAGCTCGATGGCTTCCATCACCCGCACACGTTCGGTGTTAGCAAACCGAAAGCGGTCGGCCACGACGTCGAGCACCTTGCGCGCGCCGACCACGCGCTCGCTGTGCACGCGTGTGAAGCCGCTGGCTGCGAGCCACTGTTCTTGCTGTTGGGCCGAGGTGTCGGCCGGCAGCTCGACGGGGAAGGTGAAGATCAGACGCGGGTCACCAGCGGCGGCGGCACGCGTGGCGATGTCAGCGTAAACCGTCTCCGCCGTGTCGTGCCGCACCGGCAGCGCCGTGTCCTGGTCAAACAGGTTCGCCGCACGCGCGAAGAGCAGCTTCAGATGGTCGTTCAGCTCGGTCATCGTGCCCACCGTGCTGCGGCTGGTGCGCACCGGGTTGGTCTGTCGATGGCGATGGCGGGCGGCACGCCGTCGACGCGGTCGACCGCCGGGCGGTCCATGCGCTCCAGGAACTGGCGGGCGTAGGCGCTGAAGGTCTCGACGTAGCGGCGCTGGCCTTCGGCGTAGAGCGTGTCGAACACCAGGCTGGACTTGCCCGAACCGCTGGGCCCGGTGACCACCGTCATCTCGCCGGTGTGGATGTCCAGATTCAGGTTCTTCAGGTTGTGCTGGCGCGCACCGCGGATGAGGATCGAGCCGGACATAGAAGGCTTGCGGGCTGAGG
This sequence comes from Rubrivivax sp., assembly GCA_031418855.1. GTDB lineage: Bacteria > Pseudomonadota > Gammaproteobacteria > Burkholderiales > Burkholderiaceae_C > Rubrivivax. Next base: position 153 of record JANOJR010000654.1, on the reverse strand, counting down.
GGAACCGGCCATTCTAGGAGCCTGTCGGGCTTTCCCAGCTATCCCAGTCGTGTGCCAGCTTGGACAATGGCGGCAGTTAAAACGGGTGCCCACTGCATGAGCCGATTCGTTGCTGTTGATCGAGACACTGCCTACCTGCTGCCGCCATCGGTG
>JANOJR010000653.1:0-2644 GCA_031418855.1 Rubrivivax sp. | reverse complement strand
ACATTCCAGCCGTAGGCACGGAAACGCGCGCCGGCGTCGTCCACATACCAGGGCGCGACACGGCCGTCGATGCTGATGCCGTTGTCGTCGTACAGCGCGGTCAGCTTGGCCAGCTTCCAGGCGCCGGCCAGTGCGGCGGCCTCGTGGCTCACGCCTTCCATCAAGCAGCCGTCACCCAGGAAGACGTAGCTGCGGTGGTCCACCACCGTGTGGCCGGGGCGGTTGAATTCCGCGTCGAGCAGCTTCTCGGCGAGCGCCATGCCCACGGCATTGGCGATGCCTTGGCCGAGCGGGCCGGTGGTGGTTTCGACGCCGGGCGTGAGGTCGACTTCAGGGTGCCCCGGCGTCTTGCTGTGCAGTTGGCGGAAGTTGCGCAGCTCGCTCATAGCCAACTCGTAGCCGCTCAAGTGCAAGAGCGCGTAGAGCAGCATCGAGCCGTGGCCGTTGCTCAGCACGAAGCGGTCGCGTTCGGTCCAATGCGGGTTGCTCGGGTTGTGCCGCAGGTGCCGGCCCCACAGCGCCACCGCCATGTCGGCCATGCCCATGGGCGCGCCGGGGTGGCCCGAGTTGGCTTGTTGCACGGCGTCCATGGCCAGCGCGCGGATCGCGTTGGCCATCAGGTGGGTGTCTTGGGTCGGGGCTGGCATGCGGGCGGCGTTCGTGTGGGCGGTGGGGAGCGCGAATTCTAGGGGGCGCTATGGGGCGGTTCGGTGTGGCTTCGTATCATCGGCCGCCATGCAAGGACTGCACCTCACCGCCGATCTACACGGCTGCGCGCCGTCGATGCCCACGCTGATGACCGAGCCTGCGTTGCTGCGTGAACTGTGCTTGCGTGTCGTGGCTGACGCCGGCCTCAGCGCCGTGGGCGAGCTCTTCCACCGCTTCCCCGCGCCGGGTGGTGTGACGGGCGTGGTGCTGCTGGCCGAGTCGCACTTGGCGGTGCATACCTGGCCCGAGTTGGCAGCGGTGACCTTGGATGTCTACGTTTGCAATGTCAGCCAGGACCACAGCGCGCGTGCTGAAGGCCTGCTGGCTGCGCTGGAAGCCGCCTTTGAAGCCTCAAATAGCCAGCGCCAGCGCGTGCTGCGCGGCGGGCGGCACCGCGCGCCGGCTTGAGCTTGGTCAAGCGCACGGGCGGGTACTGCGGCGATGCTGCCCAGCCCGCTTGCGCACATCACCATGCCGACCACTGCCCTGAACGTCATTCGCGAAGAACACCAAGCTCTGTCGGCGATGTTGACGTCGCTGTCCATGCTGCTCAAGCAGGCGCGCCAAGCCGGCGTGGCGCCACCGTTCGACGTCTTGCGCGCCATGCTCTTGTACGTCGACGAATTTCCCGAGCGGCTGCACCACCGCAAGGAAAGCGAGTTGTTGTTCCCCAAGTTGCGCGAGCGTGCGCCCGAGCTGGCGCCGGTGCTGGACCGCCTTGAGCGCGAGCACGTTGATGGCGAACGCGCTATCCGCGAGCTCGAACACCTGCTGCTAGCGTTTGAAGTGATGGGCAACTCGCGCCGCGACGTGTTCGAAGCCGCAGCCGAGCGCTACCTGCGTTTCTACCTTGCGCACATGGCGCTCGAAGAGGCCGAAGTGCTGCCCGCCGCGCGCCGCTGCTTCAGCGCCGCCGACTGGGCCGAGCTCGATGCGGCCTTTGCCGCCAACCGCGACCCACTGACCGGGCACGAGCCCGAAGACGGCTACCGGCCGCTCTTCAGCAAGATCGTGTTGAAGGCGCCGACGCCCGTGGGCCTGGGGCCTGCGCTGTAGGCCCAAGCGTCGATGCGCAGCGGCGCCACGGGGCCGTCACCCCGCCGTCATGCCGCCAGTGCCCCCGTCACAGCATCAATGCGCGCCATCACTTCAGGCGTTAGCTTGTCCAGCAGGTCCAGCGCACCCAGGTTGGACTGCAACTGCGACACCTTCGACGCTCCCGTGATCACCGTGCTGACACGCGGGTTCTTCGCCGCCCACGCAATCGCCAGCTGCGCCAGAGAACCACCGAGCTCGGTGGCGATGGGCTCAAGTTGGGCCACCGCCGCGTTCTTGGTCGCGTCGGTCAGGCCTTCACGAAAACTCGCCATGCTGGGCAGTGCGCCGCGTGTGCCTTCGGGCACGCCTGCGCGGTACTTGCCTGTGAGCAAGCCCGACGCCAGCGGGCTCCAGGTCGTGAGGCCCAGGCCGATGTCGTCATAGAGCTTGGCGTATTCGACCTCCACACGCTGGCGGTGGAAGAGGTTGTATTGCGGCTGCTCCACCACCGGCTTGTGCCAGTGGTGGCGCTCGGCAATGTCCCAGGCCGCGGCGATGTCGGCGCCGGCCCATTCGCTGGTGCCCCAGTACAGCGCCTTGCCCTGGTTGATGAGGTCGTTCATCGCGCGCACGGTCTCTTCGATGGGTGTGTGCGGGTCGCTGCGGTGGCAGTAGATGAGGTCGATGAAGTCCAGGCCCATGCGCTTCAAACTGCCGTCCACCGCCTGCATAAGGTACTTACGGTTGAGCGTGTCTTTGCGATTCACGGCGTCGCCGGTGCGGTCCAGGCCCCAGAAGTACTTGCTCGACACCACATAGTTCAGGCGCGGCCAGGCAAGCTGCTTCAGCGCCGCGCCCATCACCTCTTCACTGCGGCCGGCGGCGTAGACCTCGGCGT